>NZ_JBQEMS010000006.1:0-21696 GCF_052044265.1 Sinorhizobium sp. 22678
GGCGCGATCAATTTCACCTCATGGCCGAAGGAACGCAGCAGTCGGGCCCAATGGTGGGAACCACCACACGCTTCCAGCGCAATACTGGTCGGTGCCGCCTTCTGGAAGAATTTCACCATTTCCTTGCGCGTCAGCTTCCGGCGCAGGATCGGTTGCTCGGCGGCGTTCACTCCATGCAACTGGAAAACGCTCTTTGACGTATCCATGCCAATTCGGATAATCTGCTCCACGGACGGTCTCCCTCGATTGATGTCTTAACGACTCACTCTGGCACATTGCGATGCCGTTGGGAGCCGTCCACCCCAACAGTGCTCGTCACAGGGATGAGAGCAGCGCCGCGTCTGCGGCGCGGGAAGCGTTCTTTCAGCCCAAGGACTTGGTCTGGCTGGATTCCTGTGACAAGCACAGGAATGAGGGACCGGCGATGTGCGGCTCCTACAACTTTCGCTTGCAAATATGCGGGGGAATGGTCAGCCTGTCACGCAATGAAAGGTCACGTCTACATTCTCGCATCGAAGCGAAGCGGGACGTTGTACACGGGCGTGACCCGCGACCTGCCGCGCCGCCTCGCACCCTCTCCTCATCCTCATCGTGCTCGTCACAGCGATCCAGCAGCGCCGCGTCTGCGGCGCGGGAAGCGTTCTTTCAGCCCAAGGACTTGGGCTGGCTGGATTCCTGTGACGAGCACAGGAATGAGGAAATGAAACAAGTCGCGGCGGGTGGCCCCAATCTCAACAGGCCCTTAGCTGTATCCATCCGTGACCAGAAAATCGATCGGGCCTCCCGCCCTGTCGTCATCGAAGACGGCGCAGGAGAGCATGCCGCCGAAGACGGCGCCGGAATCGACATTGGTCCTGTTCCCGACGGTGCGCGGATTGCTTCGGCTCGGCGTGTGTCCGTGGCAGACATGCTTGCCCCAATAGGTGCCGGAGTAGTTCGGATCGGTGCGGATCCAGAGGAGGATGTCGTCGCCCTGTTCTTCGAGCGGGATGGTCTCGTCGACACCGGCATGGACGAAAATGCGGTGCCGATCGACGACGAGCGACGGCAGTTCCGCCATCCAGACCAGATGGCTCAACGGAATGGCGCCGCTATAGGAAGCCATCGTCTCCTCGCCCCCGTTCGTCAGCCATAGGGACATCTCGGCCTGGCCCTTGCGTGCCGCCAACAGCATGGCCTCGTGATTGCCCTTGAGCGTGATCCATTCCCAGCCCGCCCTGCGCGGCCCGGCCATGATCCGCTCCACGACGCCGCGGCTGTCCGGACCGCGATCGACGAGGTCGCCGAGGAAGACCACCCTGCCGCCGGCGACGACGGATTCGATGCTGGCAAGCAAGGTTTCGAGTTGTGCGAGGCAACCGTGAATGTCACCGACGGCGAAGGTGAAACGCCGGCCATTCATGAATCGCTTCTCCTCTGCTCGTCCAAGACGGCGCGCTCCTTTCGTCGCTGACATGAATCGGCCATCTGAGGCCGCCCAGGGTGTCCGAGAGCTTTAGCGCATCAGCCGGACAATCGGAACCGATATTCGGAAAGCCCGATGCGTAGCAGGAACAGTGAGCGCCGGACAGGCACAAGACGGCTTTGTCACCTGGTCCCGGTGCTTTTCAGAGGGATTCGGCAGCGCCGCGTCTGCGGCGCGGAAGAATCGTTTCAGCCCAAGGACTTGGCCTGACTGATTCCTCCGCGCAAAGACTACCGGTGAGACGATCCCTTCGGAATCGCCGAACTGGTGATCGAGACGGGGTCGCTTGCGGGAAACGTATCTTCGAGACCCTCGTCCAACTGCTCTTCCATGGCGTCCCGGTCATGCGCCTGCCGGGCATTCGCAAGCGCTCCCTCGGGGACTGAAGGAGACCGTTTCGTGCCGGTAATGGCAAGAAGCGTTTCATCCGCCGCGATGGCCGCGGCGAGTATCTCCTTTGCCTGGGAAACGGCATTCAGCCTGTTGAGGCTACCGTCGGCGTTCTGCGGGCAGGAGACGGAGACGACCTCCCCGTTGGTGCCGACGAACTCGACGGTGAAACCCGCCTTGCCGCCGCGCTCGGGATAGACCTGAATTCCGGCGATCTGCATCTGATTCTCCTCTGATGGCCGCCCCGCCGGCTGCGGATGCGAGACCGGCCTGCAGTCTACCAGATTTGGCGAAGGTCGACAGCTTGCCGGTGGGAGAGGCTTATCGGAAAATCACAGAAGGCCGGGCACCCACCTCGCTTCCTGCGACCCGCCGGAGCTTGATGCGGGTTCGCCATTCTGGGCCGCGTGATATCCCGGCGGCACCGGCTGCTCCTCTTTGCCTGCGGGCCGCGTGCAGGCGGCAAAAGCGTCGAGATCGCGGTCATAGATTCTCGTCTCGACGTCCATCATGCCGAGCACCGTGTGAAACAGGTTGTCGTGCGATTTGGGCTGGTCGGCGTCCTTGGCAAGACAGCCGGCGTCGACGCCCATCGCAGCCTGGTACGGCTTCGAAAACCAGGCGATGAACGGCACCTGGGTCTGTTCCTTCGGGGCGATCACATAAGGCGCGCCGTGGAGGTAGAGGCCGTTCTCCCCAAGCGACTCGCCGTGATCCGACATATAGATCATCGCGCCGGCAATGCGGTCCTGATGCTTTTCGAGGAGCCGCGCGACGCTGGCGAGGATGTGGTCGGTGTAGAGGATCGTATTGTCGTAGGCATTGACCAGTTCCGCGGTCGAGCAACGCATGAGTTCCGGCGTTCGGCAGTCGGGCGTGAAGCGGCGGAACGCCTCGGGATAGCGAAGGTAGTATGAGGGGCCGTGGCTGCCGAGCTGATGCAGCACGATGACGCTGTTCGACGTCGCCGCCCCGAGTTTCCGGTCGAGATCGCCGAGGAGGATCTCGTCAAGGCATTCGCCGTTGGTGCAAAGCGGGCTGTTCTTGCGGCCGGTCTGGCTTGCGAAGCTGATGAGATCGGCAATCCCCTTGCTGCCGGTATTGTTGTCCCACCAGCTCACCGAGACGCCGGCATGCGTCAGCACATTGACGAGATTTTCGGTCGAGCGCGCTTTCCAGTCGCTGTACTGGCTGCGCGGATAGACCGAAAACATGCAGGGAAGCGAGACGGCGGTCGCCGTGCCGCAACTCGTCGTGTTGCGGTAGTTGACGACCCCGAGTGCCTGCAATTCCGGATTCGTCTCGCGTTCGTAGCCGTTGAGCGAAAAGTTCATGGCACGCGCCGTCTCGCCCGCAACGACGACGACGACGACCGGTTTCCCCGCGGCGGCAACGCGCGCGCCCTGATGCGCGTCGGTTCCAAGAGGGTGTACGACCAGATTGCGCTCCCGATAGGTCGAAAGGCCGTAGCGCACGGTGGCAATCAGCGGTCCGGACGGATTGAACCTTTTCATGAGGTCCGTATGTTCGCGCAGCGCGTAGGCCACCGTCGCGAAGTTGGAATAGACGAGGCCTGCGCCGACGAGGAGCGATACGGAGACGAAGGCGAAATTGACCGCGGCCTTCCGCAGGAACCGGCGGTGGCGTACCCTGACCCAGGCGATCAGGATCGAAGGGAGGACGGCGTAGACGAGGAGATGCCGCGCAAGGCTGAATGTCAGCAGGTGGCTGGCTTCGGCCTGTGTCGTAACAGCGGCATTGCCGATCATGTCCCGGTCTATGACGATGCCGAAGGTGTCGGCAAAATACGCGGCCGTCGCCGACACCAGGATGAGAATGACCAGCGCCGGCTTCATCAGGTACTTGACCGAGAGAGGCGTCAAGATCGCGAAGAGGACGAGGTAGAGTGCCGCTGCGAAGGCAAGCAGGCTCATCCAGGCGTGATCGAAATAGACGTTGGCATGAGCCCAGAACGAGTTGTTGGTCGCCAGCAGCAGATAGAGAGCGACGATCGCGCTCAGGCTTATACTGCCAATCTCGGGCCGGGGAATCCGCGGGATCTTCAAGCTGCTCACCTCCAAAGCCGCGCCCCTTGCAGGCTTGGTGCGGCGTGACCTTCATGTTCCCTGCACCGTTTGCGATCCAGGGGAGCATGCCCAGTAGCCCGGACGAGCTGTCGGAAAGCTGTCGGCATCGCCGGTACGAGCGGCGTCCCCGCGTCCAACGGGGATTCGCAAGTTGGCACCCCGGAAAAAACGTCCTATGGTCCCTCGTCACCGGCGCCAGAAGACTCAGGCTGCGATCTGCATGCGTTTACTCCTCGTCGAGGACAGTCCTCGCCTTACCGAACTCATCAACGAGACCATGCATGACGCGGGTTGGCGGCTCGACGGCGTTTCGACGTTGCGCGATGCCGAGGCCGCCATTGCCGCGCGCGAGCACGATTTGGTTCTCCTCGATCTCGGCCTTCCCGACGGCGACGGCCTGCAGCTCCTGCAATGGATCCGGCGGGAGCATGTCGGCCTGCCGGTGCTGATCATCACCGCACGCGGATCGGTCGACGAGCGTATCGCCGGGCTCGACGCCGGCGCCGACGATTATCTCGTCAAGCCGTTTCACCATCGCGAACTTCTGTCCCGCTGCAGGGCGATGCTCAGGCGAAATCCCAATGCGATACAGCCGGTCCTCGAGGCCGGTGCCCTGCGCTATGATCCTGCAACGGCGGAGCTTACCTGCGAGGGCGCCGTTCTGCCGCTTCCTCCGCGCGAGCGCTCGCTGATCGAAATCCTGTTGCGCGAGGTCGGGCGTGTCGTCCCGAAGCGCAGGCTCGAAACGGCCCTTTCGGAATATGGCCAGGAACTGAGCTCGAATGCGCTGGAACTCGCCGTCTCCAGGGTGCGCAAGCGACTGCAGTCGGCGGAAACCGGCGTGCAGATCGAAACCGTGCGCGGCATTGGTTATCTGCTTCGGACGGTTTGATGAAGAGCTGGAACCCGTCGCTCATCGGCATCGTCGCCCGCCGCATCATCGCCTTCTCACTGCTCGCCATGATGCTGCAGGTCGGCGTCGTCTTCGCCGACTACTGGTTCGACGATGACGAGCTCAGCGTCCTGATGCTGCAGGAGGAGACAGACAACCTGTCGTCCGCAATCGCGAAGCAGGACGGGGAGCTGACATTCAAGCTCAGTCACGAACTGAAAGAGCGTTACCTCGAACGCGATGGACCGGGTGCGATCTATGTGAGGGTGCGCACCGCTTCCGGCTCGGTGCTCTTCACCAATTGCTCGGCCGAATGTTCGGAGCATTTTCTTCCGCTCGCCGTCAACGCACCGACTTTCTGGAAACGGCTGATCGCACCCGGCAAACCCTTCAGCGTTGCCGGCGGCCAATCGTTCGAGCGTTATGGAGAGATCGTGCTCGTAGAGCTGGCCGTCCTGAAGGACCCCAACGGCTTCATGTACAGCGTTTTGCTGCGCGAAATGTTCGATTCCATGATCGTGCCCATGACGCTGATGTTCTGCCTCGTGATCGGAGCCACGATCTGGTCGATCCGCAGTGCGCTCAAACCGGTGGCAGCAGCGGTGCGGGCGGCCGATGCGATCGATCCGCGCGACGGCAATGCCCGCCTCCCCTCGTCGCGCATGCCGGAGGAGATCGAGCGCCTTGTCGCGGCCGTCAACCGTCTCCTGGCGCGCGTTGCAGATCTCATCCAGGCGCAGAAGGTCTTTTCCTCCTCGATCGCCCACGAGATCCGCACACCGGTTTCGATCGCCAAGATGGAGCTGAGCCGCATCGACGATCCGCGCGCCCGCAATGCGGAGCGCGATCTCGATGCGCTGACCCACATTCTCGAGCAATTGACCTCGCTTGCCCGGGCCGACTCTGTGGACCCCTCGGCCTTTCAGCGCGCCGACCTCTCGGCGATCGGGGCGGAGGTCGCGCAGACGACTGCGCCATTTGTTTTCGACAACGGCAAGTCCATCGAATTCGTAGACCACGGCACACCGCCCGTAAGCGTGATTGCGCCGCTCATCGAGAACATGTTGCGCAACCTGATCGAAAACGCGGTGAAGCATAATCCGCCCAATACGCGCATAGTGCTCGCCTGCGGTCCCGGACCTCTGGTGTCTGTCGAGGACAACGGAAGGGGTCTCGTCGATCTGCCGGAGCACAATGACGATCTCGGCTACGTCAAACGCTCCGGCCAGCTTGGGCTCGGCCTCAAGATCGTTCACCGCATCGGCGAGCTTCACAAAGCGAGGATCGCGGTCGATACGGTTCCCGGTGGAGGGACGAAAATCACCATCGATTTCGCCGCGGCTGCCTAAGGCCTGTTGAGATCGGATACCCGCGACGACCTATGTTGACTTCCTCATTCCTGTGCTCGTCACGGGAATCCAGCCAGACCAAGTCCTTGGGCTGAAAGAACGCGTCCCGCGCCGCAGACGCGGGCTGCTCTCTGGCATTGCAAGACAGGCACTTCATTTCATTCGATCGATTGACTTAGTCGATTGATTGGCGCATTATCGATGCATGATCAAGAATGGAAACCGACCCACTGTGCTCCGAGCCGACCGCGGCGATGCGACGCGGGAGAAATTGCTCAACACGGCCATCGACGTCTTCGGACGCTATGGCTTCGATGGCGCGACCACGCGAAAGCTCGCCGATGCAGCGGGCGTCAATCTCCAGGCGATTCCCTATTATTTCGGCGGCAAGGAAGGGCTTTATGTAGCCGCCGCCGAGCACCTTGCGTCGATGATCGGCGGCCATGTCGGCGACCTGCGGAGCATGATCGTCTCCCGCCTTGCCGAACTCGACGCCGCAGGCGCTGCGATGACGCCGATGGAGGCGCGGCATTTCCTGACCCAGATGGTCCAGAGGATGATCGCTCTCTTCGTCAGCAAGGAATCGGAAAGCTGGGCACGCTTCATCATTCGCGAGCAGATGGAGCCGACCGAAGCATTCAAACGCATCTACGGCAGCATCATGGGGCCGATGATCGACATGGCGAGCCGCCTGATCGGCGCGATCATCGAGGACGACCCGGCTTCGGAGCACATTCGTCTGAGAACTCTCTCCTTCGTCGGAAGCGTTCTGGTGTTTCGAATGGCGCATGCAGCCGTCTATGCCCAGCTCGAATGGGAATCTGCCGGACCGAAGGAGATCGAGACATTGCACCGCCACGCCGCCGAACTCGTGGCGGTGCTCGGTGCCGAGAGGGACCGCCGGTCATGAGGAAGGTCGCCATACTCGTTGCAGTCGTCGCCGCAGCTCTCGCCGGTGCCTGGTGGTTCGACCTGCCGGCGCGCCTCGGCTTTGCGGGTGAGCCGCAGCAGGCGGTGCTCTACGGCAATGTGGGCATTCGCCAGGTGTCGCTTGGCTTTCGGGTGAGCGGGCGGATCGCTGAGTTGCGCGTCGACGAGGGCGATAGCGTGAAGGCAGGCGACGTGATCGCGAGGCTCGACGCCGAGCCGTTCCGCCAGGCGCTCGGTGCCGCCGAAGCGGACGCCGAGGCTGCCCGGGCGACGCTGGCAAAGCTAAAGGCCGGGGCCCGCGCAGCCGAAATCGCCCAGGCGAGCGCCACGCATGAAGAACGCCTTGCGGAGCTTGAGAATGCGAAGCTCGCCTATGAACGTGCAAAGCAGCTGCGTCCCAACGGCACGATCTCGCAGGCGGAGCTCGACCAGGCAAACGCCAGCCGTGCAGCGGCAGACGCACGCGCAAGGTCGGCCCGCGAGGCTTTGGTGCTTCTCGAAGAGGGAAACCGCGCAGAGGACATAGCGGCAGCAGCGGCCCAGGCGAATGCCGCGACGGCAAAGGCCGAGAGCGCCCGCATCTCGCTCGATGACACCCAACTTGCCGCCCCGAGCGACGGCGTCATCATATCCCGCGTGCGTGAAACCGGCGCGATCGTCTCGCCCGCCGATATCGTCTACGTGCTTTCGCTGACGGAACCGGTCTGGGTCCGCGCCTATGTCGCAGAGCCCAACCTCGGCCGTGTGCATCCGGGAATGAAGGTGACGATCACCTCCGACACCGCGCCCGATCGCAACTATGAGGGAACCGTCGGCTTCATATCCCCGGTCGCCGAGTTCACGCCCAAATCGGTTGAGACACCCGAGCTCAGAACCGATCTCGTCTACAGGCTGCGCATCGTGATCGCCAATCCGGGCAAGGATCTTCGCCAGGGCATGCCGGTCACCGTGCACCTGCCGGAAGCGAAGGAGGCTTCCTGATGCCCGCCCCCGCAACGGAGCCCGGTGCGGCCCCGTTCGTTCGGCTGAACGCCGTCACCAAGCGGTTCGGCACCGCGCCCCCGGCGCTCGACGCAGTTGCGGGTGAAATCTTCGGCGGATGGGTAACCGGACTCGTCGGTCCGGATGGCGCAGGCAAAACGACGCTGATCCGGCTGATGACCGGACTGATGCTGCCGGATGCAGGCACCATAGAAGTGCTCGGCTACGATACCCGGAGGGATCCCGCCAGTATCCAGGCGGCAATCGGCTATATGCCGCAGCGCTTCGGCCTCTATGAAGACCTGTCGGTCCAGGAGAACCTCGACCTCTACGCCGATCTGCGCGGCCTGCCGAAGACCGAGCGCAGCCGGACCTTCGGCGAGTTGCTCGACTTCACCGATCTTGCCCGCTTCACCACGCGGCTTGCCGGCAAGCTCTCCGGCGGAATGAAACAGAAGCTCGGCCTCGCCTGCGCGCTCCTGCGCAAGCCGCGGCTCCTGCTTCTCGACGAGCCCGGCGTCGGCGTCGATCCGATTTCGCGGCGCGACCTCTGGAAGATGGTCGGAAATCTGAGGGCGGAGGGCATCGCCGTCGTCTGGTCGACCGCCTATCTCGAAGAGGCGGAAGCCTGCGACCATGTTTTCCTGCTCAATCAGGGGAGGCTCATGTTTTCCGGCCCGCCGGCGGAGATGACCGGCCGCGTCGAGGACCGCGTCTTTCGCCTCTCCGGCATCCGCGGCCGCCGCCGCGAAGCGCTTGCGCGCCTCCTCGAAGAGCAAGGCGTGGTCGACGGCGTGATCCAGGGCGAAGCCATACGTCTCGTCATGAAGCAGGGTCTTTCACCGCCGCGCGGCGACACGGCCGATGCCGCTCACGCAGCGATCACCCCGCCCCGCTTCGAGGACGCTTTCGTCGATATGCTCGGCGGAGGTCCCGGCGGCCGGTCGAGGCTTGCGGAAACACAGCGCGAGTTCGCCGAAGACGCCGGCAGACCCGTGATCGAGGCGCGGGGTCTGACGAAACGCTTCGGCGACTTTACCGCCGCCGACAACATCACCTTCGATATTCCACGCGGCGAGATTTTCGGCCTCCTCGGCCCCAACGGCGCCGGCAAGTCGACGACGTTCAAAATGCTTTGCGGCCTCCTGAAGCCGACCGCCGGCGAAGGCCGCGTCGCCGGCTTCGACCTCAGGCGCAACGCCCCCGAGGCGCGCAATCGGCTGGGTTACATGGCGCAGAAATTCTCTCTCTACGGTGATTTGAGCGTCATCCAGAACTTCAATTTCTTTGCCGGCGTCTACGGGCTGTCCGGCGCGAGAAAACGCGAACGCGTCGCTCTGATGAGCGAAATCTTCGACTTCCGCACGATCCTCGAGATGTCGGCCAAGGACCTGCCGCTCGGTCTCAAGCAGCGTCTGGCGCTTGCCTGTGCCGTGCTCCATGAACCGGAAGTGCTTTTCCTGGACGAACCGACCTCCGGCGTCGATCCAATCACCCGGCGCGAGTTCTGGACCCATATCAACGGCCTTGTCGAAAAGGGCGTGACCGTGCTCGTCACCACGCATTTCATGGATGAGGCGGAATATTGCGACCGCATTTCACTCATCTATCGCGGCCGCTCGATCGCACTCGGCTCGCCGGACGACATGAAGGCCCGTGTCGCAAGCAAGGATCTCCCCGACCCGACCATGGAGGACGCGTTCATCGCGCTCGTTCAAGGCTCCGAGGCGAAGGAGGCTGCATGAACGCCGAGAGGAAAATGGCGAAAGCGTACGAACCCGCGGGCCGGGCCCGGCGTTTTGCCGCCCTGGTGCGCAAGGAAACCTATCAGGTCGTACGCGATCCGAGCAGTATCCTGATCGCCTTCGTCCTGCCATTGGTCCTGCTCTTCCTCTTCGGTTATGGCGTGTCGCTCGATACGACGCGCACGCGCGTCGCCCTCGTGGTCGAGGAGGCGACCCCGCTCACGCGCGATCTCGCTGCCAGCTTCGAGGCATCGCGCTACTTTTCCGTCGTCACCGGACGCGACCGCAGGGAATTTGAGGACGACCTTGTCCTCGGACGGGTGCGCGGCATCCTCGTGATCCCCGCCGGCTTTGCCGCCGACCACGCGGCGGGGCGCCATCCGTCGGTCCAGGTGATCGTCGACGGCTCCGATCCGAACACCGCCAATTTCGTGCAGAACTATGCACAGGGTGCTGTTGCCAATTGGGAGCGCCAGCGCTTGAGCGAGGGCCGGAGCCCGCCTCCGGCGATCTCCGCCGAACAGCGCTTCTGGTTCAACCCGCAGCTGACAAGCCGCAACTTCCTGGTTCCGGGCTCGATCGCGATCGTGATGACGCTGGTCGGCACGCTGCTCACCTCGCTCGTCGTCGCCCGCGAATGGGAGCGCGGCACGATGGAGGCGATGATGGCGACGCCCGTCTCCGCCGCCGAGCTGCTCGCCGGCAAGCTGCTGCCCTACTTCGTCCTCGGCCTTACGGCGATGACGCTTTGCGTGCTTGTGGCGGTCTTTCTTTTCGATGTCCCCTTCCGGGGATCGGTGGCGGCGCTCTACGCCCTTTCGGCCACCTTCCTGATGCCGGCGCTCGGACAAGGGCTGCTGATCTCGGCCGCGACGAAGAACCAGTTTCTCGCTTCGCAGCTCGCGCTGATCTCGGCCTTCCTCCCGGCCTTCCTGCTGTCCGGCTTCCTCTTCGAGATCAATTCCATGCCCACCGTCATCCAATGGGTCACCTATGCCGTCCCGGCGCGCTACCTCATTCCCAGTCTGCAGACAGTGTTTCTCGCCGGCGATATCTGGCCGATGTTCGCACGCGCCATCACGGTGATGTTCCTGATCGGCTGCATGTTCTTCGCGCTGGCGGCGCGCAGCACCAGAAAGAGGATCGGCTGACATGTGGTGGAGGCGGCTGAAAGCCCTGATCGTCAAGGAGCTGCTCGCGGTCCTGCGCGATCCGAAGGGCCGCACCGTTTTGATCGGCCCGCCGATCATCCAGCTCCTGGTCTTCTCCTATGCGGCGACGCTCGAGGTGACTGACGTCGATCTCATGGTGCTCAACCGTGACAACGGGCAATGGAGCCAGGAACTCGTGCAGCAGATCGGCGGCTCTCCGACCTTTCGCTCGATAGAGCTCGCGAGCAGCCCTCACCAGGTCCGCCTCGCGATCGATACCCAGCGAGTCCTGGCCGCACTGGAGATCGGCCCCACCTTCTCCGGCGATATCGAGGCGGGGAGACCGGCGGAAGTGCAGATGATCCTCGACGGCCGGCGTTCCAACGCGTCGCAGATCGTCTCCGGCTATCTCGGCCGAATCGTCGGCGCCGTCGCGGCCGAAACGCCGGCGGGCAGGCGTGCGGCCTCCGAGACGATCCGGGTCGAGGTCCGCAACTGGTTCAATCCGAACCTCACCTACCAATGGTTCATGGTGCCGAACCTGGTCGCGAGCATCGCTCTCCTGATCGGGCTTATCGTCACGGCGCTGTCGGTCGCGCGCGAGCGGGAGCTCGGCACTTTCGACCAGCTCATCGTGTCACCGTTGCGCACCCATGAGATCCTGCTCGGCAAGCTCATCCCGCCGATGATGATCGGCCTCTTCCACATCACCATCTATATCCTTGCCGCGGTCTTCATCTTCGGCGTGCCGCTGCGCGGCTCTCTGTTCCTGCTCTATGGGAGCGCCATCTTCTATCTCGCCGCCGTCGTCGGCCTCGGTCTCTTCATCTCGGCGCTGTCCATGACGCAGCAGCAGGCAATCCTCGGGGCCTTCCTCTTCATGGTCCCGGCTATGCTGCTATCCGGCTTCGCGACGCCGATCGAAAACATGCCCTCCTGGCTGCAGCCAGTGACGCTGATCAATCCGCTGCGCTATTTCCTGGTGATCGTGAAAGGTGTGTTTCTAAAGGACATTCCCCTTGCCGAAGTCGTCCACCAGACGCTGCCGCTTTGCCTGATCGCGATCGTCACCCTCTCCTCGGCCGCGTGGCTGTTCCGCAGGCGGCTCGAATGAAGACTAAACAAGCCGGATAGGACCGGGGTAGCGGCTGACGACTTCATCGGACGTGACGAGCGTAAGTCCTTCGACGAGAGACTGCGCGATGAGAATGCGGTCGAATGGGTCCTTGTGTATCAGGGGGAGTTGATCAAGTGCCACCGCATGGGTGCCGTCGATCCGCAGTTCCCGGTAACCATTGTCCAGCAAACCTCGGCGCAGGAGCCGTGGATCGGCATTGAAGTCCATCCGCCCCAAGCCACGCTTGATCGCGATCTCCCACACGCTCGCCGCACTGAAGTAAAGCGTATTCTCGGAGCTTTCGATAAGAGCGCGGGCCTCTTTCGACAAGCGGCCGGGTACACCGGCCGCCCAGAGGAGAATGTGCGTATCAAAAAGAATATTCATGCGCCAAAAAGATCTGCAACCTCGTCACGGCCCATCTGATCGAAGTCGTCCGGTACCGTAAACTGACCCGCCATGAAGCCGATCCGCTGCACTTTCGCATCGGAAGGCTGATCGATCGGGATCACCTTCACCATCGGCTTTCCCGCTTTTGCAATGATAAAGGGCTGCCCCTGCGCCGCCTTCTCGATCAGTCGCGATAGGTGGGTTTTCGCTTCGTGAATGTTGACGGTTTCCATCGGGGTCCTCGTAATCGAACTTAGTTCACTGAACTTAGTTCAATCCCCGTCTCTTTTCAAGGTACCGCGCCGCCAGCCCTTATGCTGTCAGCCTTTAACGAACGCTTCGATGGCGGCGATCTCGTTCTGGCGGATGTCGTGGCCGCCGGAATGCCACTCGAATTCCACCTTCGCCTTCTGCTTCGTGAAGTAGTCCCCGAGCGCCCGTGTCAGCGGGGCCGGGCAGATCGGGTCGCGTTCTCCGGCCGTAATCAGGATCTTGCGGCCGGCGAGCGCGGGATTGTCCTCCGGACGGAACGGGATCAGCGGATGCATGAGCACGGCCTTGTCGAAGAGGCCCTCTTCGATCAGTACATTCGCGAGAATGTTGGCACCGTTGGAATAGCCGAGACCGACAATCTCCGAGGCGTCGTGTTCGCCAGCGAGCGCCTTCACGAAACCCGCCATCTTCTCCGTCGCACGCGCGAGGTCCGCCATGTCGTAAACGCCCTCGCCCGTTCGCCGGAAGAAGCGGGCGGCCCCGTGTTCCGATACGTCGCCCCGCGGCGAAACAACGGTGGCCTCCGGCAGGAGCTGCGCCCCGAAGCCGAAAAACTGGTTCTCGTCGCCGCCCGTCCCGTGAAGTACGAAAAGGATCGGACCGCCGGGCCTGCCGGATTTCAATGTGTGCACATAGCCATGATCGACCATCGATTTCTCCTTTGTGCGCGCGTGGTTGCGAACACTTCTTCTATCTAAAGAAGTGCGCTCCTTCCTGCGCCAGCGGAAGGAGCGCACAGGTGCCGCTAGGCGTCCAGCTTCTGCAAATGGCTTTCGAGAACCGGGCGCAGATGCTTGTGTTGCTGCGGCAGCTTCAGCGCCTCTCCCAGATGCGCGATGTCCTCGTCCCGGTCGAAACCGGGCTCGTTCGTGGCGATCTCGAAGAGAACGCCGCCGGGCGTGCGGAAATAGATCGCCCAGAAATAGTCCCGGTCGATCACCGGTGTCACGTGGTAGCCGGTGTCCATCAGCGCCTTGCGCACCTCCAACTGCTTCTCGCGGTTGTCGACGGCGAATGCGACGTGGTGAACCGAGCCGGCACCCTGTGCGGCGCGGCTGATGTTTGGCAGCGTCTCCAGATCGACGAGGCTCGCGCCGTTGCCGCCGGGCACGATCAGCCTGGTTACGCCGTCCTTGCGGTCGAGTTCCTCGTAACCCATGAACTTCAGCAGTTCCGCAGTCGCGCCTTCGTCGCGTAGCCGCATGGCGACCGAGTGGAAGCCGCGAATGGCGTGATCCGAGGAAATGCCGCCTTCGGTCCAGGGCGTACGCGGGTCATCCTCGACCTCGACGAGAGCGAAGCCGTCGCCGTCCGGACCGGCAAAGTTCAGGCGCTTTTCGCCAAAGCTTTCCGTCTGCTTGAGACCGCTTGCACCGAGTGCCGCCAGGCGCTCCTGCCAGAAGCCGAGCGAGCCCCGCGGGATTGAAAAGACGGTCGTCCCGACCTCTCCGGTGCCCGCGCGGCCGCGCGGCATCTGCGGAAAGGGAAAATAGGTCATCACCGTGCCGGGGGTGCCGGTCTCGTCGCCATAGTAGAGATGGTAGACATCCGGCGAGTCGAAGTTCACCGTCTTCTTGACGCGGCGCAGGCCGAGCGTATCGGTGAAGAACCGGTTGTTCGTGCGGGCGTCGTCCGCCATCGACGTTACGTGATGCAGGCCTTTGATCTGGTCAAGCATGATCCGCTTCCTTTCTGCCCGCGCTTTGCGGGGTGCGTTGATGTCGGTTAGATGCTCTCTGGACGCCGAGAGCGAAAGACCGTTGCGAAAGAACGGATTGTCAATGGGATGTTGACACGACAGGATGACCGTTAACAATTACGACCACAGACCGGAGAGGACTGCCTGCATGGCAGCTTGCCACGCGTCAGAGCGCCATTTAGCATCGCGGCGGCCGGCAACATTCGATCCTGCGGCCAACACCGCGAGCGGGAGGAGGAGCCCGGCCATCCCGTGAAATACCGTCTCGTTCTTGCCCTCCTTCTCCTGCCGGCAGCCGCAGGATTGATCGCCGTCCAGGGAACCGCCGTCGCCACGCGCAGCTATATGCAGGAGGCCTCGTCGCAGGCGAACACGGCTCTGCGGCTGGCGGTTGCGGCCCTTAGCGGTCACCTGAACCGCTATCAGGCCCTGCCCGCGCTGATCGCCGACCATGATGACGTCAAGGAACTGGTTACGCGTCCGCGCGATCGGCGGCTGCGCGGGGCCGTCAATTCGTATCTCAAGGAGATCAACGAACTCCTCAAGTCTTCCGACATCTACGTCATCACACCGGACGGCAACACGATCGCCGCCAGCAATTACGATGGACCGACGAGCTTTGTCGGCGAGAATTTCAGTTACCGCCCTTATTTTCAGGATGCACTCAAGGGGAACCAGTCCCGCTTCTATGCTCTCGGCACGACATCGCTGAAGCGCGGTTACTATTTCGGTGCGCCGGTCCGCGTCGGAGGGGACATCCGCGGCGTGATCGTGTTCAAGGTGGATATCGAAACCATCGAAGCCTCCTGGCAGGGCGGCGAATACCGGATCTTCGTCTCCGACCCCGAAGGCATCATCTTCATGAGCGGCAATCCTGCATGGCTCTATGCCGGGATCCTGCCGCTGACGCCTGACCGGCTTGCCCGGACGGAGGGCTCGCGGCGCTATGCGGACGCCACGCTCCGCCCCCTGCCGGTCGTACAAAGCGAGCTTTCCGGACATCGATTGCTAAAGGTGTCCGAGGGCAGCGAACGGGAATATCTGGCCCTCTCGCATTATATGCCGGAGGCGGATTGGACCGTGAACGTTCTTACGGACACGGCATCCGTGCGGACCCAGGCCCTGACCACGGTTGCAGCCGTCATGCTGCTCCTTTGCCTCGCCGGCCTGGCGATCGCGATCATCATCCAACGGCGCGCAAGGCTCAGGGAACGCATTCTGATGCAGGAGCAGGCGCAGGAGGAACTCGAGCGCCGCGTCGAGGAGCGCACGGCGGATCTTGCGCGCGTCAATTCGCAGATCGAAGCGGAGATCGCCGAGCGGCGGTTCACCGAGCAGCAGTTGCGCCAGACCCAGGCCGATCTCATCCAGGCGGGCAAGCTCGCCGGCCTCGGGCAGATGTCCGCTGCCCTGTCTCACGAATTCAACCAGCCGCTCGCCGCCGCCAAGACCTATGCCGACAGCGCCGCGCTGCTCATCGAGCGTGGCCGCACGGCCGAGGCGAGCGATAATGTCCGGCGGATTTCGGGCTTGATCGACCGTATGGCCTCGATCAGCCGTCACCTGCGCAATTTTGCGCGAAAACCCAATGAAAAGCTCGGCCCGGTCCGTCTCGACGAGGTGATGCGCGACACGCTGGAAATCGTGGCAGTCCGGTTGAAAGCGGCAGACGCCGAAATGGATACCGATCTCGGCGATGAGCTGGCGGTCCTCGCCGGTTCGGTCCGCTTGCAGCAGGTGCTCGTCAACGTGATCTCGAACGCCGCCGACGCCGTCGAGGGACTTGACGATCGCAAGCTTTCGGTGCGCGCCTGGCGCGAAGGCGGCAGGGTCGTGCTGACGGTGCGCGATCGCGGCGCGGGCGTTGCTCCGGCAGTTGCGGAACGCATCTTCGATCCGTTCTACACGACCAAGGGCGTGGGAAGAGGCCTCGGCCTCGGCCTGTCCATTTCCTACAACATCATCAAGGATTTCGGAGGAAGCCTCACCGTGTCGAACCATCTGGAGGGTGGCGCGGTGTTTCGTATCGAGCTTGCCGTTGCCGGAGAAACCGGGCGGGAGGCAGCTGAATGAGCGAAACCCGCATCCTGCTCGTCGACGATGAAGAGGAACTGCGTCGCTCCAGCGCTCAGGCGCTGGAACTCGCCGGCTTCCGGGTGGATACGTTTGCCAGCGCCGAGCATGCGCTCGAACGCATCGCCTTCAGCTTCCACGGCGTCGTCATCAGCGATATCCGCATGCCCGGAATGGACGGAATGACCTTTCTGCAGCGCATCCGCGAGATCGATGCCGAACTGCCGGTGATCCTGGTGACCGGACACGGCGATGTGCAGCTGGCGGTCCGGGCGATGCGCGAGGGCGCCTATGATTTCGTCGAAAAGCCCTTCACCGCCCAGATGCTTGCCGGCACCATTCGCCGCGCGCTCGATTGGCGTGGTCTCGTGCTCGAGAACCGCCGCCTGCGGGCCGTTGCGGGCAAACGCGACGACATAGAACAGCGGCTGCCCGGGCGAAGCCAGGCAATGGTCGACCTGCGCTACCGCATCAGGGCGATCGGCGCCTCCGACGCCGATACGCTGATCATCGGCGAAACGGGAGTTGGAAAAGAAGTCGTCGCCCGCGCGCTCCACGATTTGAGCAGCCGCGCGAGCGGCCCGTTCATCGCCATCAATTGCGCCGCTCTTCCCGAAAACCTGATCGAAAGCGAGCTCTTCGGGCACGAACCGGGCGCATTCCCCGGAGCGCTCAGGCCGCGCTACGGCAAATTCGAGCATGGCCGCGGCGGCACCATCCTGCTCGACGAGATCGGCTCCATGCCTTTCGATCTCCAGGCGAAATTCCTTCGCGTGCTGCAGGAGCGGGTCATAACGCGCCTCGGCTCGAACGAGACCGTACCGCTCGATGTTCGTTTCATCGCGACCAGCAAGGTCGACCTGGAACGCGAGGTAGCAAGCGGCCGCTTTCGTGCCGACCTGCTTTACCGGTTGAACGTCGCAACCCTGAGAGTGCCGACGCTTTCGCAGCGCCGTTCCGATATCTCCCTGCTCTTCATGCAGCTCGTCCGCGAATCCGCCGCTCGCTACGGCCGGGACGACATCGTCGTCTCGCCCGCGCTCGCTTCGGAAATGGCCGCACGCGAGTGGCCCGGCAACGTACGCGAGTTGCGCAATGCCGCAGAGCGTCTGGTCCTCGGGCTCGAAGCCGAACGCGAAGAAGTGCTTGCATCGGCGAACGGCCGGCGCCTGGCCGACAAGGTGGCCGCCTTCGAAAAGAGCGTCATCGCCAGCGCTCTCGCGGCCCATGGCGGCGCGTTGAAGCCCGTCTACGAGTCGCTCGGCATTTCACGCAAGACGCTCTACGAGAAGATGCAGAAGTTCGGGCTCGACAAGAAGGCGTTATCGGAGGAGCGGTAGTGCTCCCCCGCACGCGGGGTGAGGGGATGCCCTGAAAATGTGCGGTCATGTTGACGAAGTCGGCCCATATAGTCCCTTCTCCCCGCCTGCGGGGAGAAGGTCGCGGCGGCGGGATGAGGGCAATCCGGCACGAGATTGCCTGCCTCACACGTTGAACGCGGCTCCGATCAGCGTCTTGGTATAGGGCTCCCTCGGCGCATCGAAGATTGCGTCCGTTTCCCCCTCTTCGACGATCCGGCCGTTCTTCATCACGATCACATAGTCGGACATCGCCTTCACCACCGAAAGATCGTGGCTGATGAAGATGTAGGAGAGACCGTGCTTTTCCTGCAGATCGCGCAGGAGGTCGATCACCTGCCCCTGCACCGACCGGTCGAGGGCCGAAGTCGGCTCGTCGAGAATGACGACCTTCGGCTTCAGGATGATCGCGCGGGCGATCGCGATGCGCTGGCGCTGTCCGCCGGAGAATTCATGCGGATAGCGGTTGCGCGAGGCGGGGTCGAGGCCGACTTCCTTCAGCGCTGCGATGGCCCTGTGGTCGCGGTCGGCACGGCTCAGGTCGGGCTCATGCACATGGAGGCCTTCGGTGATGATCTCGCCCACGGTCCGGCGTGGCGAGAGCGACCCGTAAGGGTCCTGAAAGACGAGCTGCAGCTGGCGGCGCAGCGGTCGCATCGCGCCGCGGTCGAAGCCGGAAATGTCGGTCGAGCCGAAACGGTAGTAGCCGCTGCTCGGCAGAAGCCTCAGCAGCGCCCGGCCGAGCGTCGACTTCCCGGAGCCGGATTCGCCGACGATCCCGATCGTCTGGCCCTGCCTGAGCCTCAGATTGACGCCGTCGACTGCACGGAAAGCGGCCGAGGCTCCGCGGAAGAGGCCGCCAGGGATCGTATAGTCCACCGCGACATTGCGACCCTCCAGGATGATCGGGGCATTGTCGGAAGGCGGAGGCTTGCGCCCGCTCGGTTCGGCCTCCAGCAGCATCCTGGTATAGTCCGCCTTCGGCCGCTCGAAGATATCGGCCGTCACCCCCTGCTCCACGACCTCGCCGCGGCGCATGACCGCGACCCGGTCGGCGAAGTACTTGACGATGCCGAGGTCGTGGGTGATCAGAACGATCGCCATGCCGAAGCGCCTTTGCAGCGATTTGAGCAGATCGAGGATCTGGGCCTGGATGGTCACGTCCAGGGCGGTCGTCGGCTCGTCGGCGATCAGGATGTCCGGCTCGTTGGCAAGCGCCATGGCGATCATGACGCGCTGTCGCTGGCCGCCGGAAAGCTCGTGCGGATAGCTGTCGATGCGCCGCCCCGGTTCGGGAATGCCGACGAGCTCCAGGAGCTCGAGGACGCGCCTGCGCGCCTCCTTGAAGCTGCCGCCCCGGTGATGGACGATCGGCTCGGCAATCTGGCGGCCGATCGTGTAAAGCGGGTCGAGCGAAGTCATCGGCTCCTGGAAGATCATGGTGATCTTCGAGCCGCGCACCTTGTTCAGTGCCTTCGGTGCAAGGCCCACGAGTTCCTGGCCGCGATAGCGCGCCGAACCCGTCACCGTCCCGTTCTTGGCGAGCAGACCCATGATGCCCATCATGGTCTGGCTCTTGCCCGAACCGGATTCGCCGACAACTGCGAGCGTCTCGCCGGATCGGACGTCGAGATCGATGCCCTTGACCGCTTCGACGGTGCCGTCAGGGGTGGAAAAGTCGACCTTCAGGCCGCGCACAGCGAGAATGGAGTCCTTCGTCTCTGTCATGTCAGCGGTCCTTCGGGTCGAGCGCATCGCGCAGGCCGTCGCCGACGAAATTCAGCGAGAACAGCGTCACGACGAAGAAGATGGCGGGGAAGATCAAGAGCCAAGGCGCCGACTGTATATTGTTCGCACCTTCCGAGATCAGCGCACCCCAGCTCGTAAGCGGCGCCTGCACGCCCAGTCCGAGGAACGACAGGAAACTCTCGAGCAGGATAACCTTCGGCACGACGACGGTGACGAAGACGATGACCGGACCGATCGTATTCGGGATGATGTGCCGGCGGATGATCTGCCAGTCGGTCAGACCCAGCGCCTGCGCCGCTCCGACGAACTCACGCCGCTTGAGCGCCAGCGTCTGGCCGCGCACGATGCGGGCCATATCCAGCCATTCGACAGCCCCGATCACCAGGAAGATCAGGATGAAGCTGCGGCCGAAGAAGACGACGAGCACCACGACCAGGAAAACGAAGGGCAGCGAATAGAGGATCTCGACCAGGCGCATCATGACGTTATCGACGCGCCCGCCGATATAGCCCGATGTCGCCCCGTATACGACGCCGATGCCGAGCGAAACGAGACTCGCCAGCAGGCCGACGGCGATGGAGATCTGGCCGCCCAGCATCACCCGGACAAGCAGGTCGCGGCCATTGGAATCGGTGCCGAAGGGGAAATATTCCCGAGCCACCTCGCCCTCGACCTTCAGGGTACGGCCGTCGTTCTCCGTCGCGACCACCTCGGTGTTCTCGAACTCGTTCGCCCGGTCGAAATAGCGTGTGGCGCGAGGATCGATAGGCTCGTCCGAAGTCACCGTGGCGGTGAAGGTCTGGCCTTCGACGTTGAATTCCGTGAGCGTGACGCGTGCACGCGTCGCCACGCCCTCCATCACGTCCTGAAGTGTCGAGGTGTCCGGACGCGGCTCGAGGCTGGGGCCGATCGTGACATAGGACGGAAAGACCTGATCGTAGCTGTGAGGCGAAAAAAGCGGCCCGACGAAGGAAAAGAGCGCGATGAGCACCAGCATGACGCAACCGGCCATGGCCGGGCGGTTGCGGCGGAAGCGGAGCGTTGCGAGCTGAAAGAGGCTTCGGCCTTTGGTGTCGGGCATCGATGCCGGGATCTGAGCGATATCAGTCATGGCGAACCCTCGGATCGAGCAGGCCGTAGAGAATATCGACCAGAAGATTGAAGAGGATGACGAAGATGGCGATGAGGATCACGGTGCCCATTACCAGCGTATAGTCGCGGTTGATCGCTCCGAGCACGAAGTAGCGCCCGACGCCCGGTATAGTGAAGATCGTTTCCACCACGGCCGAGCCCGTAAGGAGGGCGGCGGCGCAAGGAGCAAGATAGGAGACGACCGGCAGCATGGCACCGCGCATGGCGTGCGTCACGACCACGGCGCGGGACGGCAGGCCATAGGCTTTCGCGGTGCGGATATGATCCGTATTAAGGGCCTCGATCATCGAGCCGCGCGTGAGCCTGGCAAAGACCGCAAGCTGGGGAAGCGCGAGCGCGATCATCGGCAGGATGAGAAAGCGGAGAGAACCGTCGCCCCAGCCGCCGGCGGGCAGCCACGCGAGCACGATCGCAAAGATCAGCGTCAGCACGGGACCGACGACGAAGTTCGGCACGGTGACCCCGATCGTGGAAACCGACATGACCGCGAAATCCAGGAAGCTGTTCTGCCGCAAGGCGGCGATCGTTCCCGTTATGACCCCGCCGACGACCGCGAGCAACAGCGCGTAAAAGCCGAGCTCCATCGAATAGGGCAGTCCCTTGCCGATCAGCTGCGCGACATTGTTGTCGTGGTAAATGTAGCTCGGACCGAAGTCGCCCGTCACGGCATTGCCGAGATAGGTGGCGTATTGGCGCCAGAGCGGCTGATCGAGGTGATAGGTCCTCATCAGGTTCTCCATCGTGGAGGGCGGGAGAGGACGCTCGAGGTTGAAGGGCCCACCGGGGGCAAAACGCATCAGAAAGAAGGATATGGTGACGACGATGAACAGCGTCGGCACCGCACTCGCCAGCCGGCGAAGGATGAAGGAGATCATTGACTTTGCTCCGGAGGCGA
>NZ_JBQEMS010000006.1:21707-63461 GCF_052044265.1 Sinorhizobium sp. 22678
CGCGTCGCCTCAGTTCGTTATTCGGCGATGCTCAGGAACTTGCTCAGATGCGCATTCGGCGCATTGTCCTGCCAGCCCTTGACCCGTTCCGAAACGAGCCAGAGGTCCGCCTGGGTCAGGAACGGCGCGATCGGCTGCTCCTTCATCAGCAGAGTTTCAGCCTCGTGCATGATCTTCGATCGTGCCGCCGGATCCTGTTCCTCATAGGACTTCTTCATCAGCGCATCGAATTCGGCGTTTTCGAAATGGCCGTAGTTGAAGGTCTTGTTGGTGCTGAGGCTCAGTGCCAGGAAGTTCTCGGCATCGGCGTAATCGGCGACCCAGCCGGCACGCGCGACGTTGAACTTGCCGCCCTCCTGCAGGTAGGCATAGTGCGACGACACGTCGAGATTCACCAGCGAGACCTTGGCGCCGAAGGTGTTCTTCCACATGTCGGCGACCGCCGTCGCGACACGCTCATGATTGGGATTGGTGTTGTAGCGGATTTCGATGTTGAGCGGCTTGCCGCCCTCGCCGTAACCGGCTTCCTTCATCAACTCGATCGCCTTGTCCTCGCGGTCGAGTTGCGACATGTCGGCAAAGTCGGCCTTGGCGGGATCGCCGTAGCTCTCGATGCCCGGCGGGACCATCGAATAGGACGGCAGCTGCGAACCGCTGTAGATTTCCTTGGCAAGGAAGTCGCGGTCGACCGCCATCGAAAGTGCCCGGCGGACGCGGACATCGCTATAGGGCTCCTGGCGGGTGTCGAAAGCGTAGTAGTAGGTGGCAAGCGTCGGGGAAACGTGCACCTGCTCTCCATAGGACGTGCGCAGGCGCTCGATCTGGTCGGCGGAGAAGTTGTAGGCGAGATCCATTTCCTTCGCTTCGAAACGACGGACAGAGGCCGCCTGATCGTCGATCGGATAGAAGATCACCTTGTCGAGCTTGACATTGGCGGCATCCCAATAATTGGTGTTCTTCTCCACCGTCAGGCTGTCGTTCGGCACATGCGCCGTCAGCTTGAATGCGCCATTCGAAACCATCACACCCGGTTTGACGAAGTCCGCGCCGTTCTTTTCGACGCTCGCCTTGCTGACCGGAAGCGCCGTCTGGTGTGCGAGCAGTTCCAGGAAGAAGGGCGTCGGCCGTTCGAGGGTAACCTCCAGGGTCTTTTCGTCGACGGCCTTCACGCCGAGCTGGTCGACCGGCACTTCGCCCTTGTTGACCTTTTCGGCGTTCTTGATCGGGAAGAGGATGTTGGCGTATTCGGCCGCGGTCTTCGGATCCTCCACGCGGCGGAAGGAGAAGGCGAAATCCTCTGCCGTCACCGGCGATCCGTCCGACCACTTGGCATCGGCACGCAGTTTGAACGTGTAGACGGTACCGTCGTCCGAAAGCTCCCAGGTTTCGGCGGCGCCCGGAACGATCTTGCCCGCGGCATCGTAGATCGTCAGGCCTTCATAGAGGTCCTTGAGGATGAACTCCTCGATGTTGATGGAGGTGTGGGCCTGGTCGAGCGTCTGCGGTTCGCCGGCATTGCCGCGGTGAAGTACCGCCTCGGCGAGCGCGGGGCTTGCCCCGATGAGCAGCGAGCCTATGAGCGCAGCGGCCCTGAGATTGAGTTTCAGTGAAGCCATTTTTCTTCTCCTTCCCCTCGTTTTGGGTTCATTGATCGCAGGAGAGAAGTGCAAATTTTCAGCGAACGCAAGCGATCTGCCCGGAAAATTGCAGCCTTCTCTTTAAAACGCGAACGCCGATAATCGCTCAGGTTGTATAGGCGTTTCCGACGAATTTCCTCCCTTTCACGACGCAGGTCTGCCGGCCGGCCCCGGCGCGTGGAGATCCACCTGCAACGTTGTAGATCGCTTCGGCATGTTGCGCTTCGTTACGGAAGAATGCTCCGAAAGAGCAGTCATGCAACCTTCATGAATTGTAGCGGCACTTTACGTAATATGCATAAAAAATTGCCCCAATCGCTGCAATCTTTTTGCACATCGGCTCCCCCTCACGCGGACGCCGAACGCCGCCACGTTCCGGACCGAACCTGCCGCCGGCCGCGAAAACCCGCGGCTGCTCTGCGGGCACAACTGAGATTGGCAACACCACCAGAGGGCGAAAGTAGCGATTTCTGGCAGGGGGATTTCTCATCCACAGCAATTTGTCTGACGCACGTCCATCAAGCGACCGGCACGACCGCCGGCCCGGTTGCCAAACGCCCCGCATGAATTATTGTGCGCTTGAACTGGCGCCTGGAGTGGCGCGGAGCATCAGGGAGTTAAGAATGGCATTGATCACATTGCGGCAACTGCTCGACCACGCGGCAGAGAACAATTACGCACTGCCGGCCTTCAATGTGAACAATCTCGAATATATCCAGGCCGTCATGAGGGCCGCGGATGCGACCGACTCTCCTGTCATCCTGCAGGCAAGCCGCGGCGCGCGGGCCTATGCCGGCGATGCGTTTCTGCGCCATCTGATCCTCGGCGCTGCGGAAGAATATCCGCATATCCCCGTCTGCCTCCACCTCGACCATGGCGACCAGCCGTCGACCTGCATCTCGGCGATTACCAACGGCTTCACCTCCGTGATGATGGACGGCTCGCTGGAGAAGGACGGCAAGAGCGTCGCGAGCTACGAATATAATGTCGCCGTCACCGCGGAAGTCGTGAAGATCGCCCATGCTGCCGGCGTTTCCGTCGAAGGGGAACTCGGCTGCCTCGGCAATCTGGAAACGGGTGCCGGCGACAAGGAGGACGGCCATGGATTTGAAGGCAAGCTCTCACGCGAGGAACTGCTGACCGACCCCGAGCAGGCCCTCGACTTCGTTTCGAAGACCGGCGTCGACGCTCTTGCGGTCGCCATCGGCACCAGCCACGGCGCCTACAAGTTCACCCGCGAACCCGACGGCGAGATCCTCTCGATCGAGACGATCGCCAAGATCAACAAGCGTCTGCCGAACACCCACCTCGTCATGCACGGTTCCTCGAGCGTCCCCGCCGATCTCCAGGAACTCTTCAACGCCTATGGCGGCAAGATGAAGAAGACCTGGGGCGTTCCGGTGTCCGAGATTCAGAAGGCCATTCCGCTCGGCGTGCGCAAGGTCAATATCGACACGGATCTCCGCCTCGCCTTCACCGGCGAGATCCGCAAGCACCATATCGAGCATCCGGATAATTTCGATCCGCGCAACTATCTGAAGCCGGCAATTGCCCACATGACCGAGGTCTGCAAGGAGCGCTTCGAGGCCTTCCACGCCGCCGGCCAGGCATCGAAGATCCGGGTGCTGCGGTTGCCGGAGATGGCCAAGCGCTACGCCGCCGCATAATTTTCAGATCAGAGGCCCCTATCCGCCTGCCGGCCCCTTCTCCCCGTCCAAACGGGGAGGTCGCGGCAGCGGGTAGAGGGGCCGCGCGTCTGCGCCCGCAACCAGGGTCGATGGACAAGCAGCCGGGGTCCTCGCGCGCCCTGCATCCGGCAGTCTGCGCCGGTGCCGCAAACCTCTACCCTCCGCCCCCCGTGCCGGTCTCATGCTCGTAGAGCTGGTCCATGCTGAGCGACGCGACGTCCGCCAGCGCGGCCTGGCCCTTGACGCGCCCGGAGCCGAGGACCACGACGTCGTCGCAAAAAGAGATCGTGCTCCGGTGATGGCTGATCACGATCGTCGTGCGCCTGCCGGCCCTCGATCTCAACGTCTCGACGATCGCCGCCTCCGACAGGCCGTCCACCGCATTCGTCGCCTCGTCGAGGATCAGGATCGCCGGATCGCGCACCAGCGCTCTGGCAAGCGCGATGCGCTGGCGTTGGCCTGCCGAGAGGCTTGCACCCCTGTAGCCGACGAGCGTCTCATAGCCTTGCGGCAGCTGCTCGATGAAACCGTGCGCTTCGGCAAGCTTCGCGGCGCGTTCCGCTTCTGCAGGTGTGGCGCTTTGACCGTAGGTGATGTTTTCCAGGATGGTGCCGTCCACCAGTTCGAGGTCCTGGCTGGCGACCGCGATCTGGCGCCGCCACTGAACGGGATCGAGCTCGTCGAGCGGCACGCCATCGACGAGGATGCGTCCTTCATCCGGCTCGACGAAACGGCAGAGGAGATTGACGATCGTCGTCTTTCCGGCGCCGGAACGGCCGATGATTGCGGTGGAACGGCCGCTGCGGATTTCGAAGCTTGCGGAATGCAGCACCAGGGGACGCACCTCGGAACCGGGATACCTGAAGGTCACCCGGTCGAATTTCATGCCCTCGTGCAGGCCGTCGACCGGGGCATTGCCCTGAGGAGGCTTCGGCTTGTCGGAGGAGTCGAGAAGCCAACGCACCTCTTCGAGCGATCCGCTCCAGCCCTGAATCTGGCTCCAGGACATCTGCAGGGCGCGCATATGCGGCTGCAGTCGATATAGCAGCACGACGAAGGCGACGATCACCGGAAAGCTGACGCCGACGGACCAGGCGCTTACCACCACGGCCAGAAACAACGCCGAGTGGAGCACCTCGGTCAGCGGCGGCAGCGCCCCCTGTCGTGACTGGAGCGCAAAGCCGGCACGGCGAACGGCGTCGGACGCGGAATCGAATGCATCCTTCTCGCGTGTTTCCTGGCCGAACACGCGGATCAGCCTTCCGGCATGAACGAGATGCAGCATTCTGGCGGCAAGCTCGCTGTTGAAGGAGGTCACATGGCGGCTTGGGCCCTTGAGCGTCGCGGAGAGCGCTGCATGCGCAAGCTGGACAAGGACGAGGCCGAGCGCCACGAACAGCGTCATCTGCCAGGACATGAGCAAGAGAAAGGCGAGCAGGATGACCGCCGCCGAGCCGTGCACGATAGACGAAAGGACCGTCTGGATCGCGTCGGACGCGCGCCATGACTCGTTGGAGATGATGTTGAGCAGCCGGCCGGGACTTTGCTGCATGAAGAACGGATATCCAATCCGCAGGAGCTGATCCGAAAGCGCGCTGCGGATGGCGTGGCTGGCCTTGCCGTAGATGAAGGTCGTGAGCAGCGTGTTAGCGAAGGCGAGGATATTCTTGAGCACGATCAGCGCGAGCACGGCGGCCGCAATGACCAGCAGGCGTTCGCCGTCTCCCAAGCCCGCTCCTACCGCCTGAAAGTAAGCGGAAATGCCGCTCAAGCCGTTGGCTTGTCCATCTCCTGCGATGATGCCCAGCATCGGAATGATGAGGCCGATGCCGGCGCCTTCGAGCGCGGCGCTGGCAAGGCCGAGAATGACGACGACCGGCAGCAGGCGTAGTTGCCGCCCCAGCGCGCCGCGCAGGACCTCCAGTCCCGGCAATAGGAATCTACGCATATGCGGTCCTCACCTGAGCTTCGGTGCTGCTTGTTCGGGCTGGCGCCGTTCGGTCGGCTGCGCCGCGTTTGCCATGGCAATCCGCGCGAAGCGCGCGGCGCCGACAATGTTCATCGAAACGATCGGCCAATGTGACAGTTGCAGCTTTGGGTCGAAGCGGGCGCCTCCGAAAACTTCGCCGCATGCGGACCTGACGGTCCAGCCGAAATGCTTGAGGAGCCAGGGCGCGCCGAGCAGGTGCTTCAGACAGAGCCCGCCATTGCCGAGGCTGTAATTACGATGCAGTTCTTCGATCGCCGCACGAAAACGGCGCCCGTGATGATGATGGACGATCATGTCCGGCACGTATTCGACCGGAATGCCGAGCCGAAATGCCCGGACCAGGTAATCCGTATCTTCCGCGGCCTTCAGCGGCGCGCCTGCGCCGAAGCGCTCGTCGAAAGGACCGATGCGTGCCGCGACGTCGCGATGCATGGTCATGTTGCAGCCGAGCACGAAGCCGCCGGGGTGGACGTCGCGGGTCAGACGTGCCGCGACTTTCGACCGCTTGATGGTGAACGGCAGGTCGGCAGGGTCGCCGAGTTCCACGCGTCCTCCGCGGATGACCCGCGCGTCGCCACTGGCGTAGTGCCGTTGGAGGTCGGCGAGATAGTTCCTGTCCACCTCGCAGTCGTCGTCGATGAAGACGAAAATCCGGCCCCGCGCGCGCGCCATCCCTGTATTGCGTGCCGCGGCGAGGCCCGGGCGAGGCTCGGTGGCGAGCGTGATCGGCATTGTCGAGGCTGCTGCCATGCGTGCGAGTTCTTCCGGGGTGCCGTCCGTGGAGCCGTTGTCGACGACGACGAGTTCGCTCCTGTTCGCCGCATGGGCATGGCATGCGGCCTCGATCGATCGGATCGAGGCGCCAAGCGCCCGGACGCGGTTGCGCGTGCAGACGATGAAACTGACGAACGGCTCCGACGCTTCGGACAATGAAGCGACCACCGAGTGCCGAGCAGCCGGTGCTCTTGGAGGTTTCTGCGCTTTTGCAGGCAGTTCGACGGCCATGTCAGGTCCAGCCATGTCCGGAAAGCACGCTGGCGGCGGGCACCGACTGCAGGTGGCGCGCGAGCCGATCCACCCGCTTGCTCGCGGCGAGCGAAATCCGGCTGCACCAGGGTGCGCGAGCGGCCGCAAGCAGCCCGTATCGCTCGCGGCGGCGGATGAGGCCCCATTTCCCGGTCCGCGTCAGGAACTCATGGGTCAGTCGCGGCTGCTCCTCGTCGGCGATGAGCTGGTAGAGGAAGTAGAAGAAGCAAAGGGCGCCGTCCTCATAGGCACACCGAACCTCGCCCGGCTGGGCCGAAATCTCACCCTCTAGCGCCAGGACCCAGTCGGCAAGACGTGCCACCGTCTCGCTCGTCACCGCGGCGCCGATCGCTTCGAGGGCTGCGGATTCTCCGAGAAGGGCATCCCGCGCCAGGTTCTCGGCGACGATGGTCAAATGGGTTCGGCGCATCTGCCGCTTGTGCTTGCTGGTCACGCTATCCTCATGGATGCGATAGGCGACCAGCGCCTCGTCGATCATGTGGACTGGGAAACGATCCGCGATCCGCCTGAAGAGATCGAAATCTTCCGCATGCACATAGTTCGGGTCGTAGCGGAGCATCTCTTCCGGGATGACGTTACGGTTATAGACGACGGTCGAGTGCATGAAGATGGTGAAGAACATCGACAGGATTCGCAGGCTTCCCGGGCGGTATATGGGATTGGGCTTGCCGCGGATGATCCGATTGCCAATCAGCATGTCGATGCCCGTGCCGGAAAGGGCGAGCCGGGGCTCTGCGGAAAACAATGCGACCTGACGCGACAGGCGCGACGGATAGGCGATGTCGTCGGCATCCATTCGCGCGACAAGCTCGCCCTTTGCAAGCGCGAGGCCTTCATTCAGTGTCGCTATGAGGCCGCGGTTCTCGCGGGAAATGATGGAAACGCGAGAATCGCTCTTGCGATAGCGTTCGAGAATGTCCCGCGACCGATCCGTCGACCCGTCGTCGATCGCGATTACCTCCAGACGCTCGTAGTCCTGGCGCAACACGCTCTCGATAGCTGCGGCGATGTACGGCTCCGCATTGTAGACAGGCAGGACGATGGAGACGAGGGGCGTCGGCATGGTTCGGCTCGTGAGCTTATCGAAGGTTCTGGGGCTGCAGGGCTTCGTCACGACCGGCGCCAGGGATCGCGACTGCCGCCCCGGCTCCGCCGTCGGAACGAATATACGGAAAGTGCCGCTTCAGCCCGTTGAGCGGCTTTTCGAAGAACAGCCAGGAAACCGAGGCGAGCATCAGGGTCAGGGAGCCCGCAACGACGAACCGCCCTGCCCCCTGATCCGAGACATTGACCGGGATGAAAGGCTGCGCTTGAACGACCAGGGCCAGCACGACCGCGTGGAAAAGATAGACGCCATAGCTGATCCGGCCGAGCGCCGCCAAAGGCGAAAGCGCGACGAGCCGACCGGCAAGCCCGCCGATCCCCTTCGAACAGCCGCCGACCAGCATGGCGAGCGGCAGGAGCGGGAGGACCTCCAGGCAAATCCAGGCGAACCACGCGACGACCGGTGACATGGCAACGGGCTTCGACCACACGAGGACGAGCGAAGCGAGCGAAGCGAGCGAAAACGGCATCCAGCTCAGTTTTGCCCATGCCGGCCAACAGACTCGCCAGGATGGGCGGGCGGCGAGCAGCGCGCCCACGGCCAGCGCATCCATCGACGCCGGCGGCAAAAGATCCCGCGCGAGTGATGGAGTACCGGTGAGCGGCCAGTAAAAGCGGTAGGCGAGCGAGCAAACGATAACGCCGATGCAAACCCCGGCAACCGACCGGCGCGGCACGAGCAGCACGATCAATGGCCATACGAGGTAGAACTGCTCCTCGATGCTCAGACTCCACGTATGACAGAGAACCCACGGCGTCCATTCGTTCTGCAGCGCGTACCAGAAATTGGACAGATAGAGGGCGTGCCACGCCATGACCTCCTTCGATCGTTCCAGATCAAGGAAAAAGACGGCGGCGAGGACGGCGAAGTAAGGGGGGAAGATGCGAAGTGCGCGGCGCGCGTAGAAGGATTTGAGTGCCGTCGCCGGCTCGAAACGGGCAGTGTCGCGCGCATCGAGCAGCAGCCGCGTTATCAGGAAGCCACTCAATACGAAAAACAGCCGAACGCCGAGATGGCCCCAATGGGATCCATCAGCCGCGAAGAAATGCGCGTAGAGCACCATTGTGACCGCTACGGCTCTCAGGCCGTCCAGCTGCTGGTCGCGCACCATCTGCATCAACACTCCCTCTCCGTTCGAGCTTTCTTCCGTCGAATCGCGAACAGGTGCATCGTCTGCAATCAGGTTCGTTGAACGCTTGGCGACGGAAGCAAGCAGTCGGGCAGGCTAAAGAACTGTTCGAGGCTGAACGGGGGAATCGGGCCAAACTTTGTTCCGCCCTTCATCAACATAGTCGGCCGATCCCAAAGACGCCGGGAGTGTGTCTTGCGCGCAATATTCAGCGTCGGCGCGATCGAGTAGGCGTTGTGGTTGGCAGCGGCCCGACTCATTACGTCGGAATACATCTGTCAGCACATAAACATCTAAATTATTTTCAAGCTCTAAGTGCCGATGTTTTCTATCAAAACGTCGGCGGCGTGTTGATCCACAACAACACGGTTTCGCCGTCGTGCCTGTTCGACCAGGCATGGCGGCGGCGGCTCTCGAAATAAAGGGAGTCGCCCGGGTGGAGATCGTAGAACTGATCCGAATCCAGCACGAACTCCACGCGTCCGGAAAGGACGTAGACGAATTCCTCCCCCTCATGCCGGTAGGCGCCCTCGCTCGAGGCGCCTGGTGCCAGAACGAAGCGATGGCAATCCATCTGGTTCTTGCCTTCGGCCAGCAACTGCACCGTCACCCCCGGTGTCGTGCGCGGCCAGTTGCGCCATTCGCCGGCCCGCACGAGCGCGCGCGCTCTTGTCTCCCCTTCGCCGGAGAGGCTCGATACGGTGGTTCCGAAATATTCGGCGAGGTTGTGCAGAACGGCGACGGAGACGCCCTGCGACGTCCGCTCCAGGGTCGAGAGCACGGATGCCGCGATGCCGATGTCGCCGGCCACCTGCTCCAGCGTCTTGCCTGCGGCATGTCTCAGACTGCGCAGCTTCCGCCCGACCTGCAGGTCGCCATTGTCGTCGGTCGGCGTGGCGGAGCCATTTTCGTCTTCGGTAAAGGGGCTTTCAGCCTCCAGAGCCTCCCTGATCGCTGCGGGGTTGAGGCCGCGTTCGGAGCGGAACCAGGAAATGCGCTTCAGCCGGGCGAGATCGGCAGCTGTATATTGTCTATGCCCCGTCACCGAACGCTCCGGCACGACGAGACCTTGCGTTTCCCAAAGCCTGAGCGTCGATGCGGACACGCCCGCTAGCCTTGCCGCCTCGGCAACCTTGTAGCGAATGGTGCCAATACCGCCCATCAATTCATATCCTCATCACCGTGCCGGATCCGTGCCGCCGATCGCTGGCGGCTATCTAGCCGCGAGCGCGGCGGCTGCACAAGAAGCGCCCATCAATCCGGGTGTTGTCTCGATCAGCAAATTTGATTTGCAATCCATCCTGAAAAATGTACCTCTTCCTGAGAAAAGTTGCAGAAAAAATGCAATATATTCCCTCTCGACCAGGACGACAACGATGACGAGCCTCACAGATCGCAAGAATGCAGCCATCTCCCGCGGTGTCGGAATGACCACGCAGGTCTATGCCGAGCGCGCGGAAAACGCGGAGATCTTCGACAAGGAAGGCAACCGCTACATCGACTTTGCCGCCGGCATCGCCGTGGTCAATACCGGCCACCGCCACCCGAAGGTGATCGCTGCCGTCAAGGCGCAGCTCGATCGCTTCACCCACACCTGCCACCAGGTGGTGCCCTATGAAAACTACGTGCATCTGGCGGAGCGCCTGAACGCGATCGTGCCAGGCGAGTTCGCGAAGAAGACCATCTTCGTCACGACCGGCGCGGAAGCCGTCGAGAACGCCGTCAAGATCGCGCGCGCCGCGACGGGCCGCCAGGCGGTTGTCGCCTTCGGGGGCGGTTTCCACGGCCGCACCTTCATGGGCATGGCGCTGACGGGCAAGGTCGTTCCGTACAAGGTCGGTTTCGGCGCGATGCCGGCAGACGTCTTTCACGCCCCCTTCCCGATCGAGCTTCACGGCGTGACTGTCGAGCAGTCGCTTTCGGCGCTGAAGAAGCTCTTCGCGGCCGATGTCGATCCGGCCCGTGTCGCGGCGATCATCATCGAGCCGGTTCAGGGAGAAGGCGGCTTCTACCCGGTCCCGACCGCCTTCATGAAGGCGCTTCGCGAGATCTGCGACCAGCACCGCATCCTGCTGATCGCCGACGAGGTGCAGACCGGCTTTGCCCGCACCGGCAAGCTCTTCGCCATGGAACATCACGGTGTCGCGCCGGATCTGACGACGATGGCGAAGAGCCTCGCCGGCGGCTTCCCGCTTGCGGCCGTCACCGGCCGAGCCGAGATCATGGACGCGCCCGGGCCGGGCGGCCTCGGCGGCACCTATGGCGGCAATCCGCTCGGCATCGCCGCCGCGCATGCGGTCCTCGACGTGATTGCCGAGGAGAACCTCTGCGAGCGGGCGAACCAGCTCGGCAACCGGCTGAAGCAGCGCCTTGCGGCCATCCGCGAGAAAGCACCGGAAATCGTCGACATCCGCGGACCCGGCTTCATGAACGCCGTCGAATTCAACGACGTGAGGACGAACCTGCCGAGCGCCGAATTCGCAAACAAGGTCCGCCTCCTTGCCCTCGAAAAGGGGCTGATCCTGCTGACCTGCGGCGTCCATGGCAATGTCATCCGCTTCCTGGCGCCGATAACGATCCAGGACGAGGTCTTCGCAGAAGCCCTCGACATTATCGAGGCATCGATCCTCGAAGCACGCGGTTGACGGCTGCCGGACCGGCCGCTATCGCGCTCGTCCAAGCCGGGGCGCATGATCCGCGCCCTCACAAGGAATAGAAGCGAAGCCTGCGGTCGCCGCAGGCATCGCGGGAGGACGCCCATGGCCCTGACGCCCGCACTTACCAGACACATCCGGCGACCGAAGGTCTTCGCCTCCCTCGGCGAAGTCACGCGGTCTTCCGGACAGCCGGCCGGCCCCACCTTCGATGTTTCCAACCCATCGACCGGCGAACTGCTCGCGACGCTTCCGGACATGGGAATCGATGACGCACGCGCGGCTATCGACGCGGCCGCCCTCGCCCAGCCTCTGTGGGCCGGCAAGCCGGCCAAGGATCGCAGCATCATCCTGCGCCGCTGGCACGACCTGCTCGTCGAGCATGCCGACGACCTCGCCTCTATCCTGACTGCCGAAATGGGCAAGCCCGTCGGCGAGGCAAAGGGCGAAGTGCTGCACGCCGCATCCTATGTCGAATGGTACGCGGAGGAAGCCAAGCGCGTCTACGGAGAGACCTTCCCGGCACCCGCCAACGATCGGCGTATGCTCGTGATCAAGCAGCCGGTCGGCGTGGTCGGCACGATCACGCCCTGGAATTTCCCGGCTTCGATGGTCGCGCGCAAGATTTCCCCGGCGCTTGCCGCCGGCTGCACGATCGTCCTGAAGCCCGCCGAACAGACGCCGCTGGTAGCCGGCGCGATGTTCGCGCTTGCCGAGAAGGCGGGCTTTCCCGAAGGCGTGCTCAATCTTCTCTACGCCTCCGAAGGCGCCCCGATCGGGCGCGAACTCTGCAGCAATCCCAAAGTTCGCAAGATCAGCTTCACCGGATCGACGGAGGTCGGAAGGCTCCTGATGCGGCAATGCTCCGACCAGATCAAGAAGGTAAGCCTCGAGCTCGGCGGCAACGCCCCGTTCATCGTCTTCGACGACGCCGATATCGACGAGGCGGTGGACGGCGCGCTCCAGGCGAAATTCCGCAATGCCGGCCAGACCTGCGTTTCGGCGAACCGCATCTATGTGCAATCCGCGGTGCATGACGCGTTTGCCGACAAGTTCGTCGCGCGCGTGCGCGAACTCACGGTCGGTGACGGTTTTGCTCCCGACGTCGCCATCGGTCCGATGATCGACGTCCACGCGATCGACAAGATCGAAGCGCATGTGGCCGACGCGGTAGCCAAGGGAGCGCAAGTGCGCTCGGGCGGCAGCCGGATCGGAACGACCGGCACCTTCTTCGAACCGACGGTGCTTACCGGCATCTCGCACGACATGCGCATCGCCCAGGAAGAGACATTCGGGCCGATCGCCCCGATTATCCGCTTCGAGACCGCCGAACAGGTGGTGGCCGAGGCGAACGATACGATCTACGGTCTTGCTGCCTATTTCTACGCCGAGAACCTCAAGCGGGTCTGGCATGTCGCCGAGGCTCTGGAGTACGGCATGGTCGGCATCAATACGGGCCGCATGTCTTCTGAGGCCGCTCCCTTCGGCGGCATCAAGCAATCCGGCATCGGCCGGGAAGGCTCTCGCCACGGTCTCGAGGACTATCTCGAGATGAAATATCTCTGCATGGGCAACATCTGACCGGGCGCCTGCCGACCGCCAGGACGCCCCCTCTGGCCTGCAGGCCATCTCCCCACAAGGGGGAGACGATTTGCGGCACGGGTCACGCTTCAGCCGAAGCTGCCACATGTAGAGGCGTTCCGTATTGCGAGGGGAACTGTCGGAACGACAAGATTTCGGGCCGGCTCTTCAAGGAGCACGGATGATCGCAAGCGTATGGCGGGCGATCATCAGCTCCTCGTCGGTGGGCATGACGTGGAGCGCGACGCGGCTTCCTGCCTTCGAGATGATCGAGGCATCTGCATCGTTTGCGGCCGGATCGAGCTGCGCGCCGAGCCAGGCCAGGCCTTCGGAAATACGGGCCCGGATCGGCGCCGCGTTTTCGCCGATACCGGCGGTAAACACAAAAGCGTCGAGGCCTCCCAAGGCTGCGGCCAGCATGCCGGCGTTGAGCGCGCAGCGGTGCACGAAATGGTCTATCGCGAAGGAAGCGCGCGGGTCCTCGCTCTCCAGAAGCTCGCGCATGTCGTTCGATATGCCGGAGAGACCTTTCAGGCCGGACTGGTGGTAGAGCAGGTCCGACACAGCTTGTGCACTCATGTCCTGGAGCAGGTGGAGAACGACGCCGGGATCCAATTGGCCCGGCCGCGTGCCCATCGGCAGCCCGTCAAGTGCGGTAAAGCCCATCGTCGTTTCGACGCTGCGTCCGTCGTTCAGCGCGCACATCGACGCGCCGCTGCCGAGATGGGCGACGATCACCCGGCCGCGGGCGACCTCCGGCGCCACCTCGCGCAGTCGACCGGCGATATATTCATAGGAAATCCCGTGAAAGCCATAGCGCCGCACACCCTGCTCATAGAAGGCGCGCGGCAGGGCATAGCAATCGGTATGCTCGGCGCGCCCTCGATGGAAGGCCGTGTCGAAACAGGCGACCTGCGGCACGTCGGGTTTGATTTCCATAGCGAGCCGGATCGGCGCGAGATTGTTGGGCTGGTGCAGCGGTGCGAGGTCCTGATAGCTTGACAGACGGTCGAGCACCGTCGGGTCGATCAGCACCGGCCGGACGTAATCCGGACCGCCATGCACCACCCTATGGCCGATCGCCCGGAGGTCGAAGCCGCGAAGCGTCGCCAGCCAGTCGCGTGCGACCGACAGGGCCGCGGGAAGGTCGCGAACGTCGGTCCTGTCCAAGCTTCGATCGATGAGCTCGGTGCCGTCGGCTGCCGTCGCCTTCAGGCGCGGCCGGGTTCCGATGCCGTCCAGTTTCGCACGAACCTGCCGCTCGAGCCCCGCCGTGGCGATCCCGAATATCTGGAACTTCAGGCTGGACGAGCCGGCATTGATGACGAGCAGCGCTTCCATCTGACAGGAGCTTCGCACCGAAGCGGGGCTGCCGCAAGACGACCCTTGAAATTCAGGCCGCGGCTTGCCAATTGGGAGCAAACGTCAACGAGGTCCGAAAACGCAATGAGTGAAGTCGAAACGTCCGTAGAGAAACATGTCTTCGAAGCCGACGTGGCGAAGCTGCTGCACCTGATGGTGCACTCCGTCTATTCCGATAAGAACGTCTTTCTCCGCGAGCTGATTTCGAATGCGGCCGACGCCTGCGAGAAGCTGCGCTACGAAGCGATCGTCGCCCCCGAGCTCCTCGGCAGCGATCCCGCCTCGCGCATCACTCTGACGCTCGACGAGGAGAATGCCCGCCTGGTCATCGAGGACAACGGCATCGGCATGGGCCGCGACGAGCTTGTCGAATCGCTGGGCACGATTGCACGCTCCGGCACGCGTGCCTTCATGGAGCGGGTTGAAGCAGCGCAGAACAAGGACGGCGCCCAGCTCATCGGCCAGTTCGGTGTCGGCTTCTATTCGGCCTTCATGGTCGCCGACAACGTCGATGTCGTTTCCCGCCGCGCCGGCACCGACAAGGCCTGGCACTGGGCATCCGACGGCAAGGGCAGCTACACGGTTTCGGCGGTCAATCTCGCGGACGCGCCGTCGCGCGGTACGCGCATCACGCTGCATCTGATGGACGACGCCAAGACCTACACCTCGCGCTGGACGGTCGAGCGCATCATCAAGGAGCAGTCCGGTCACGTGCCGGTTCCGATCTCGATCGTCGAGAAGCCCGGTGCAGAACCGGCACAGGTAGCAGACGGCACGGCGCTCTGGACGAAGCAGAAAAGCGAGATCAGCAAGGACGATTATACCGATTTCTACCGCGGCGTTGCCGGGCAGTACGACGATCCGGCGCTGACGGTTCATTTCCGCGCCGAGGGGCGCCACGAATATACCGCGCTTGCCTTCGTGCCCGGCTCGAAGCCGTTCGATCTTTTCGACCCCGATCGCAAGGGCCGGATGAAGCTCTACGTCAAGCGCGTCTTCATCACCGACGAGGCGGAACTGCTGCCGCGATACCTGCGCTTCGTGCGCGGCCTCGTCGACACGGCGGACCTGCCGCTCAACGTCTCGCGGGAAATGATTCAGGAAAGTCCTCTTCTCGCAAATATCCGCAAGGGGCTGACGAACCGCGTGCTGACCAGCATCGAAAAGCTTGCGGAAAGCGATCCCGAGGCCTTCGCCAAGATCTGGGAAAACTTCGGCAGCGTGATCAAGGAGGGCATTTACGAGGATTTCGAGCGGCGGGGCCAGCTCCTGGCGCTGTCGCGCTTCCGCACGACCGCGGATGACGACAAGCCGCGCGGTTTGAGCGACTACGTCAAGGAGATGAAGGACGGCCAGTCGGCCATCTACTACCTGACCGGCGACAACCTCGCCCAGCTGAAGGCGTCGCCCCAGCTCGAAGGTTTTCGCGCCCGCGGCATCGAGGTGCTGCTCCTGACATGCCCCGTCGACAGCTTCTGGGTGACGACCGCTCCCGATTTCGAAGGAAAGCCGTTCAAGTCGATCACCCAGGGTGCGGCCGATCTCGCCGCCATCGCCAAAAAGGACGATGCGGCCGGCGCTTCGACGGAAGCGGGCGCCGCCGTCACCGACTTCGTGGCCTTCGCGAGGGAGACGCTCGGCGAGGTGGTTTCGGACGTCCGAACCTCCGACCGCCTCACGGAAAGCGCCGTCTGCCTTGTTGCGCCCGAACAGGGGCCTGACCTTCAGCTCCAGAAAATGCTCCAAGGCGCCGGACGCATGGAGGGGGCTCCCAAGCCAGTCCTCGAGATCAATCCCGGCCATAACCTGATCGCCGCGCTTGCCGCCTGCTCCGCGGAGGACAAGGGCTTCCGGGAGGACGCGGTCAGACTTCTCCTCGACCAGGCCCGCGTTCTCGACGGCGACAAGCCCGAAAATCCCCGCGCCTTTGCAGAGCGGCTTTCCCGCGTGTTCGATCGGGCCTTGAAGGTTTAGGCTCAAGAGAAAGGCTCCTTCGTCCCGCAGGCGGGGCGAAGGAGATTGAGGCCGACCTGACTTACCGGTCTTTCGACAAGACCATTCCGATCTCCGCCAGCACCTCATCCGTATGTTCCCCGAGCCGGGGCACGCCGCGCTCGAGCGAAAGCGTTGCACCGGAGAAGCGGATCGGCGTGCGGACGCCCGGCGACGTTCCTGCCGCCGCGCCGGTATGGGGTGTCTCCACCCGCATCTGCCGGTGGACGACCTGCGGATCGGCGAAAACGTCGGCGACGGAGTTGATCGGGCCACCGGGGACGCCTGCGGCTTCGAGCCGGGCGAGCAACGTATCCCGCTCGAACTTCGCTGTTTCCGCCGCGAGCTCCGGTGTCAGGCTCTCGCGGTGCTGCACGCGGTCTGCATTCGTGTGGTAGCGGGCATCCGAGGCGAGATCCGGCCGGCCGAGGAGTTCGCAGAATTTCACGAATTGGCGGTCGTTGCCGACTGCGACGATCAGATGCCCGTCGGCGGTCGGAAACACCTGATAGGGTGCGATATTCGGATGGGCATTGCCGAGCCGCCGCGGTGCCTTGCCGGAAACGAGAAAGTTCAGCGCCTGGTTGGCGAGCACGCCCGTCATGCAGTCGAGCAACGCCATGTCGATCTGCTGGCCATCGCCCGTGCGTTCCCGCTGTGCCAGGGCCGCCTGCACCGCGATAACACCATAGAGCCCGGTGAAAATATCTGCGAAGGCAACGCCGATCTTTTGCGGTTCACGATCCGGCTCGCCCGTCAGGTCCATGATGCCGCTCATGCCCTGGACGATGTAGTCGTAGCCGGCGCGGTGAGCATAGGGCCCGTCCTGCCCGAAGCCGGTGACCGAGCAATAGATGAGCCGCGGATTGACTTTCCTCAGGCTTTCATAATCGAGACCGTATTTGGCGAGGCCGCCGACCTTGAAGTTCTCGAGCAAGACGTCGGATTGCGCGGCAAGCCGGCGCACCGCCTCCTGCCCCTCTGCGGTCGTAAAGTCGAGAACGACAGACCTCTTGCCGCGGTTGCACGCGTGAAAATAGGCGGCATCCAGCCTTTCGTCGTCTTCGCCTTTCACGAAGGGAGGTCCCCAGGTCCGGGTGTCGTCTCCGGCCGGGCTCTCGACCTTGACGACGTCGGCGCCGAGATCGGCAAGGGTCTGCCCGATCCAGGGGCCCGCCAGTATGCGGGCAAGTTCGAGCACCCGGATGCCCTTGAGCGGCGCTTCCATGGCGGCGCTCAGAAGAAGGCCTGCAGCCCGGTCTGGGCGCGGCCGAGGATCAGCGCATGCACGTCGTGCGTGCCCTCATAGGTGTTGACGGTCTCGAGGTTCATCATGTGGCGCATGACCTGATATTCCTCGGAAATGCCGTTGCCGCCATGCATGTCGCGGGCCATGCGCGCAATATCGAGTGCCTTGCCGCAATTGTTGCGCTTGACGATCGAGATCATCTCCGGGGCCATGCGGCCCTCGTCCATCAGCCGTCCGACCCTGAGCGAGCCCTGCAGCCCGAGCGCGATCTCGGTCTGCATGTCGGCGAGCTTCTTCTGGAAAAGCTGGGTCTGGGCGAGCGGTCGGTTGAACTGCTTGCGGTCGAGACCGTACTGACGGGCCGCATGCCAGCAGAATTCGGCCGCGCCGAGCGCCCCCCAGGAAATTCCGTAGCGAGCACGGTTGAGGCAGCCGAATGGTCCCTTCAGCCCCTCGACATTCGGCAGCAGCGCGTCGTCTGCGACCTCGACATTGTCGAGGACGATTTCGCCGGTGATCGAGGCGCGCAGCGAGAGCTTGCCTGCGATCTTCGGTGCGGAAAGGCCTTTCGCGCCTTTTTCCAGCACGAAGCCCCGGATGGCATTGTCATGCGCTTCCGACTTCGCCCAGACGACGAAGACATCGGCGAGCGGCGCATTGGAGATCCACATCTTGGAGCCGACGAGACGGTAGCCGCCTTCGGTCTTGATCGCCCGGGTCTTCATGCCCGCCGGATCGGAGCCGGCGTCCGGCTCGGTCAGCCCGAAGCAGCCGATCCACTCACCGCTGATAAGCTTCGGAAGGAACTTCCGCTTCTGCTCTTCCGAGCCGTAGGCGAAAATCGGATAGATGACGAGCGACGATTGCACGCTCATCATCGAGCGATAGCCGGAATCGACGCGCTCCACCTCGCGTGCGACGAGACCGTAGGCGACGTAGGACGCGCCGACACCGCCATAGGTGTCGGGAACGGTCACGCCGAGCAGGCCGAGGTCGCCCATCTCGCGGAAGATCGCCGGGTCCGTCGTCTCCTCGCGGTAAGCTTCGATCACGCGCGGCTGCAGCTTTTCCTGGGCATAGGCGCGCGCCGTATCGCGGATCATCCGCTCGTCTTCGCTCAGTTGATCTTCGAGGAGGAACGGATCGTCCCACTGGAATTGGCTTTTGCCGGCCATCTCTATCTCCCGTCGCATTGTCGCGCCTGTGTTATGACAAGCCGGGTCAAGGCTTTCAAACGAAATTGAGACACTGGCTCATGCGCCTGCTGCATGATTCATCTGATCGGCCCCGTGGCGATTGGCCTTGTGCAAGCGACCATTCTTCTGAATATGCATAAAGTACATCATCGCTCCGCCGGCCACCATGACCAACAACCGCCTTGAACGTTTCGCCCACAATCTCGATTGGAACCTGTTGCGCACCTTCGTCGTGGTCGTCGAGGAAGGCAGCATCACGGCGGCCGCAAACCGGCTGCTCCTGCAGCAGCCCGCCGTCAGCATGGCCCTCAAACGGCTCGAGCAGACCATCGGGCAGAAACTGATCGACCGTCGCCCGGGGCGTTTCGATCTGACGGAAGCAGGTGAGAAACTGCACCTCCAGTGCCGCGATATCTTCGCGGCCGTCATTCGCCTGCCCCATGTTCTGGAAACGGCGGGCGAGGAGATCACCGGTCATCTCAACATCCATGCGGTGAGCCACGCCCACAATCCCGCCTGGGACCGGAAACTCGGCAGCTTCTTTCGCATGCATCCGAAGGTGACGATATCGATGACCGTGGCAACGACCGTCGACGTGTTGAGCGCCGTCGAACGCAACATTGCGACGATGGGCCTCTGCGACGGCATCATACCGGAGGGCTTGAACAAGAGCTTCCACATACGCGAGCGCTACGCGCTCTACTGCGGCCGCGGCCACCGGCTTTTCGGCGTCGAGGGCGTTGATTTCCACGATCTGCGCGGCGATCCTTACATCGCCTTCATAGCCGATGTACTCGGCGGTCAGCACATGAATTCCGTGACCGCAGTCCGCGCCGTAGGCTCCTTCGGCCAGCAGGTTCGGGGCGTCTCCTGCAATGTCGAGGAGGTCATGCGGCTGATCGCCGCCGATGTCGGCATCGGCATGCTGCCCGATCATATCGCCCGCGAGGCCGTCGCGGCGGGTGATTTGTGGCAGTTGCCCCCCTATCGCGACCTGCCGACGACCGACGTGTTCCGCATTTCCAATCCGAATTCCATCCTCAATCCGGCCGAAGCCGCCTTCCTCGCCCACGTCGCCGACACCGAAGCGCTGGATCATTGCGACCATCAGCAGGATTGATAGCGACATTTACCACTATAAATTTGAGCGGCACCCGCACCGTCCCTATTCTCCGCCGTCAAGTTGCGGGAGCGGTACATGCCAGACTACGACGTTGTGATTATCGGGGGCGGGATCGCCGGCTTGTCGCTCGCCTATTTCCTGAGCCCGCATCGTTCGGTCGCCGTCCTGGAACGGGAGGAGGCGCTCGGCTATCACAGCACCGGCCGCTCGGCCGCCGAGTTCGTGCTCAGATACAACGCGCCGGAAATCTGCAAACTTGCGACGATATCGAAGGCCTTTTTCGATCGGCCGCCGGAAGGCTTCAGCGACGTGCCGCTGTTAAGGCAACGCGGCGGCGTGATGATCGCGGGTGCCGGGAAACTCGACCGATTTGAAAAGCTGCTCGCCGAAGAACGCGAATTCACGCCTGAAATCGAACGGCTCACGAAAGACGAGGCGCTTGCCCGCGTTCCGATCCTCAAGCCCGACTATGTCGCAGCCGCCTTCCACGACCCGAATTTCTGGGACATCGAGGTTGAGAACCTGCTCCAGGGCTACGTCAAGGGCGCCCGCCGCAACGGCTGCGACATCCTCGAGCGCCATGAAATCCTCACCGCTCGGCATCATGGATCGGGCTGGCTGCTGGGCACGGCGGCCGGTGAGATCGGAGCCAGGATCGTCGTCAACGCGGCCGGTGCCTGGGCGGACCCGGTTGCTGCGGTCTTCGGCGTAAGGCCGAGCGGCATCGTCCCGCATCGGCGCACCGCCATCACCGTTGACCTTCCGGCAGGCATCGATGCAGCAAAGCTTCCTGAAATCAACGAGATAGATGAAGATTTTTACATGAAGCCCGAGGGAGGGAGGCTGCTCGCCTCGCCCGCCGACGCGACGCCGTGCGAAGCATCGGACGTTCAGCCGGAGGAGATCGACGTCGCCTGGGCCGCACACTACGTCGAAGAGGCGACGACGGTCCCGGTAAGAAGAATCTTCAAGAGCTGGGCGGGTCTGCGCAGCTTTTCCCCTGACCGGCTGCCGGTCATCGGTTTTGCGCCAGGCTGCCCGGATTTCTTCTGGCTGGCCGCCCAGGGAGGCTATGGAATTCTCACCTCGCCTGCGCTGGGCGCTCTGGCGGCTGCCCTTCTGAGCGACACCGCACCGCCCGCAGCCTTCCGGGCCGAGGAGCTCGATCCCCGACAGTTCGACCCGCGTCGCCTGCCGAGCTGAAGCAATTTTGCGAGCCTGGCCGCAATCGCGACAAATTCCAAAACCACAGGCCACAACTCCATTTATCGTCGTCGAACAGCCGTCACGCGACTGAGGAGCCGTTCCTGACATCGATCAGGCTGCCCACGTTCGCATCGTTCGCGAAGTGCCGATCCTTTCGGTGTTCAAGCTCTCAACGAAATCACCCCGGAAAGGCGCGTAGCGAGGAGGGTTCCTGCTGTGCAACGGCCACAAAAGATCTGCGTCTGCGCGCGCAATGTTGAACTCCGTTAAATCCGAGCTCTTAGGCGGCGCCATGGGCGAAGCTCCGGGGGCGATCAGCCGCTGATCGGACAATGGAAACGTGTGGCAGTTCAATTTTCGATTGACAGCCACCGCTTATCCAATATTCTTTTATAAGAACACATATAACATAATAGTGGAACAAGGGGAACTTCAACGTGAGAAAAGTGACTGCACTTCTGCTGGGAACTGCACTGACAATCCTTCCTTCCGGCCTTTTCGCTCAAGAAAAGGGCGGCATTGTCAATGTCGCCACGATCGGTGAGCCGCCGACGCTTGATCCGATGTCATCGACGGCCGATCTCGTCGGTATCGTTACGCAGCATATTTTCGAGACCCTCTACACATTCGACAAGAACTGGAACGTCACGCCGCTTCTGGCCGATAGCCTGCCGGACATCAGCGCCGACGGTAAAACCTACACAATCAAGCTGCGTACCGGCATCAAATTCCACGATGATACGGACATGACATCCGAGGATGTTGTCGCCTCTCTTGCCCGCTGGGAAAAGATTGCCTCGCGGGGCAAGCAGGCAGCAGGCTTCATTGCTTCCATCGAAGCTGCCGATCCGGCAACGGTGAAGATCACCCTGACGCAGCCCTACGCGCCGCTGGCGTCCCTGCTCGCCTTCAACAATTCGGCAGCCATCATCATCCCGTCGGAAAAGCAGGATGACGTGATGAAGGACTTCATCGGTACAGGTCCCTACATGCTCAAGGAGCGCAAGGCCGACCAATATATCCAGCTGACCCGTTTCGAGGGCTACAAGTCCCGGGCCGGCGAGAGCGATGGCTACGGCGGCGCGCGACACCAGTATCTCGACGAAATCCGCTTTGTCCCCGTTCCTGATCCCAACACGCGCGTCGAAGCGGCAGTATCCGGCCAGTATGACTATGTGGATTCCATCCCGGTCGAATCTTTCGACAAGGTCAAGGCTTCGGCCTCGACGCAGCCGATCATGCTCAAGCCATTCGGCTATCCGGTTTTTGTCTTCAATACGGCCGAGGGGCTGAACAAGGACGTCGCCGTGCGCAAGGCCATCCGCCAGGCGCTCAGCATGGAAGACATGATGGCTGCGGCCTTCGGCAGCCCGGACTTCTTTTCCCTCGATGGCGCGATCTACCCGGAGGCCTATTCCTGGCATACCGAAGCGGGCACTGACGGAGCCTACAATGTGGCGGACCCGGAAGGCGCGGCGGCAGCGCTGAAGTCCGCCGGTTACAATGGCGAGCCACTGCGGATTCTCACCAGCCGCCAATATGAATTTCATTACAAGATGGCCCAGGTCGCGGCGGAATATCTCAAGCTTGCCGGCTTTACCGTCGATATGCAGGTGGTCGACTGGGCAACGCTGACGCAGCGCCGGGCCGATCCCAAGCTTTGGGACGTCTATATCACCCACAGCCCGTTCCTGCCGGAGCCGGCTCTGATCGGCTCGCTTTCGACCAGTTCGCCGGGCTGGTGGAACACCCCCGCCCGCAAGGCAGCCGTGGATGCATTCACTTCTGAGGTCGATCCAAACAGGCGTGTTGCGCTCTTCGCCGATGTCCAAAAGGCGATCTATGACGACGCGGCCTTCATGAAGATCGGTAATTTCAACGCGGTGGCTGCCAAGTCGACAAAACTGGAAGGCGTCGATCCGGCCCCTTGGCCATTTTTCTGGAACGCGTCGATTACGAAATGATCATTCCTCGGTCGGAGACATCGGCTCGCTCGAGCCGGTGTCCTTTGCAGACCTGCGCGCTCTCCGGAGCATGAGGATCAGGCTTTCATGATACGGTATATTCTCCAGCGCCTCTTCGGCATGATCGTCGTGATGTTCCTTGTCGTCACGATCGTCTTCGTGATCGTACGGGTGACGCCCGGCGATCCGGCAGCGGTCATGCTCGGGCCGGACGCCAGCGCCCAGGATATCGCGGAGCTGCGCATGCGGCTGGGCCTCGACCGTTCGCTGGGCGTTCAATACATCTATTATATGGGGCAACTGCTGAAGGGCGATCTCGGCCAATCGATCTTCCTCAACATGCCGGTCGCATCGGCCCTGCTCGAGCGGGCCGAGCCGACCTTTTTCCTTACGTTGTTCTCGCTCCTCATCGCCAGCGCCATCGCCTTGCCGATCGGGATCTATGCGGCCTATCGGCGTGGTTCGCTCTTCGACCAGGCAGCAACAGCGCTGGCGATGCTGGCTGCCAGCATTCCGAGCTTCTGGCTTGGCCTGATCATGATGCAGGTCTTTGCCGTCCGTCTCGATCTGTTCCCCGTGTCGGGCTACGGCGGACCGGGATCGACGTTTGCTGAGCGGATGTATCATCTGACGCTGCCGGCGTTTGCGCTCGGCATCGTCTCCTCGGCGCTGGTCCTGCGCTTCACCCGCGCCTCGATGCTCGATGTGCTCGGAGATGACTATATCCGGACTGCCCGCGCCAAGGGTCTGATCGAGCGGCGTGTCATCCTCAAGCATGCGTTGAAGAATGCGCTGGTTCCGATCCTCACGGTGATCGGCCTGACTGCGGCGGTTCTCGTCTCAGGCGCCGTCGTGACCGAGACCGTGTTCGGCCTGCCCGGCGTCGGCAACCTGGTGGTATCCGCCGTGCTCAGGCGCGATTATCCGGTCATCCAGGGGGCGTTGCTGGTCATTGCCGCACTCTATGTCCTGATCAATTTTGCCATCGACATGCTCTACCTGCTGGTCGATCCGAGGGTGCGTTACTGATGACAGCAATCGTCTCGAAACCGGCGCTCAGTGAGCGCAACAAATTCATCCGGCGCCTGCTGAAGCGCAAGACCGTGGCCTTCGGACTGATCGTTCTGACGATCTTCGTGCTGCTTGCCATCTTTGCCCCGCTGATCGCGCCTTATGCGCCGTCAAAACTGTCCATCGTCAACCGGTTGAAACCGCCGGGCGGCACGTTCATCTTCGGTACCGATGAGTTCGGCCGCGACGTGTTTTCGCGGACCATCTATTCGGCGCGGCTGTCATTATTGGTCGGCGCCGCCGTCGTGACATTGTCCGCGATCATCGGTGTGACGCTCGGGCTGATCGCCGGATTCTTCAAGCAATTCGATGCGCCGATCGCCCGGCTGATCGACGCGATGATGGCCTTTCCGGACATTCTTCTTGCCATCGCGCTTGTGGCCGCGCTGGGGCCATCGCTGACCACCGTCATCATCGCCCTCAGCATCGTCTACGCGCCGCGCCTGGCGCGTATCGTCCGTGCGTCGACCCTGGTGATCCGCGAGCTTCCCTATATCGAGGCCGCCCGGGCGCTTGGCATTTCGACGCGCCACATCATTACGCGGCATGTGCTGCGCAACCTGCTGTCGCCGATCCTCGTGCAGGGGACATTTCTCTTTGCCAGCGCCATGCTGGCCGAAGCGGGACTTTCGTTTCTCGGGCTTGGCGTCAGCCCGGAAATCCCGACCTGGGGCACGATGATCTCCGCCGGGCGGCAATATATCGGCCAAGCCGACTGGATGACGCTGTTTCCTGGCTTCGCCATCATTCTCTCCGTGCTGTCGCTGCAGATGGTCGGCGACGGATTGCGCGATCTTCTCGATCCAAGGCTTCGAAAGGACTTATGAAACATGTCTTATCGATATGAGGCGAAGGGGCCTGTGCTCCTCGCCAATGTCAAACCCATTGCCTTCGGCGCCAGCACACCAAACGGCCCGATCGATATCCTGATCAATGCTGACGGCCGCATCGCCGAAGTCGGCCCGTCGCTTGCCGTATCCACTGAGGTGCAGCGCATCGATGGCAACGGCGCGTGGATCTCGCCCGGCTGGATCGATCTGCACGTGCACATCTGGCACGGCGGCACGGATATTTCCCTGCGCCCGTCCGAATGCGGCGCGGAGCGTGGCGTCACGACCCTGGTGGATGCCGGCTCTGCCGGCGAAGCCAATTTCCATGGTTTTCGCGAATATATCATCGAGCCGTCACGCGAGCGTATCAAGGCTTTCATCAATCTCGGCTCCATCGGTCTTGTCGCCTGCAACCGTGTGCCGGAACTCAGAAGCATTCAGGACATCAATCTCGACCGCATTCTTGAGGTCTACGCCGAAAACAGCGAGCATATTGTCGGCATCAAGGTCCGAGCGAGCCACGTCATCACCGGATCCTGGGGCGTGACGCCGGTCAAGCTCGGAAAGAAAATCGCCAAGATCCTCAAGATACCGATGATGGTGCATGTCGGTGAACCTCCGGCGCTCTATGACGAAGTGCTGGAAATCCTCGGCCCAGGCGACATCGTCACCCATTGCTTCAACGGCAAGGCCGGCTCGAGCATCATGGAAGACGAGGATCTGTTCGATCTCGCCGAGCGATGTGCCGGCGACGGTATCCGGCTGGATATCGGCCATGGCGGGGCGTCCTTCTCGTTCAAGGTTGCCGAGGCGGCAATCAAGCGGGGTCTTCTGCCATTCTCTATCTCGACCGATCTGCACGACCACTCGATGAACTTCCCGGTCTGGGATCTGGCGACGACCATGTCAAAACTGCTGGTGGTCGGCATGCCGTTCGACAAGGTCGTGGAGGCAGTTACTCAGGCGCCGGCGTCCGTTATCAAGCTGCCGATGGAAAACCGCCTCGCCGTTGGCGAGCGGGCCGACTTCACCGTTTTCGATCTGGTCGATGCCGATATCGAGGCGACCGATTCGAATGGTGACGTCTCGGTGCTCACCCGCATTTTCGAACCGCGCTACGCCATCATCGGCGCGGAAGCTGTGTCAGCCAGCCGCTATATCCCGCGCGCGCGAAAACTCGTGCGTCACAGCCACGGCTATTCATACCGTTAAGCCGGGGCCACTCTCATTTTTACAGGACACAGGAGTTCGCGTGAACAGTTCCACGGCAACCGCCGCCGACAGGACGGGTTCGCCTGCCGAGCGGCTGACGTCGCTCGGCATCGTGTTGCCGCCCCCCCCGCCGCCGATAGCCAATTTCGTGACGCATGTGCGCGAAGGCAATCTGATCTATCTTTCCGGCCAGGGCCCGCGTGAGGCCGATGGTTTCATGCATACCGGCAAGGTGGGATCGGGCGGCGTCGATGTCGCCGATGCCTATAGCCACGCGCGACTGACAGGCATCAACCTGCTGGCCGTCCTGCAGGAGGCACTGGGAGACCTTTCTCGGGTACGGCGCGTCGTCAAGCTGCTCGGCATGGTCAATGCGACACCAGACTTCGAGGATCATCCCGGCGTCATCAATGGGTGCTCGGATCTTTTTGTCGAGGTCTTCGGCGATGCCGGGCAGCATGCCCGGTCCGCCGTCGGCTTCGGGTCGTTGCCCGGCAATATCACCGTCGAGATCGAAGCGATCGTCGCCCTGCACGGTTAAGAAAAAGCATGTCAGTGACCGCGCCAGCCCATCAGTTTTTCGATCCTGTCCGCGGAAGCGCGCGCATGCGAAGTGTAATGCGTTTCGTCGGAAAAGGCCTTCTGCTCCGGCAGAACGATCGAGATGGTCGCGACGCACCGGCCATCGCGGTCGCAGATCGGCGACGCGATGCAGGCAACGGCATAGTCGGATTCGCCCGCCTGAATGGAAAGTCGCGCCTTCATCGCATCCACGGCCGCGGCAGACAGCTTGGCCGGATCGACATCGGCGCGTCCGGTCGGCGAGGAGCGGGCGCATCGCCTGAAGAGCTCGAGCCGTTCATCGTCCGGCAGATGACCCACCAGAAGCCGGCCGGACGCGGTCCAGTTCAGCGGCACACGGGTTCCAACGCGCGAGGCGACCTGGAAATGGCTTGGACCTTCCGCCATCGCAAGCACAAGCATATGGTCGCCGTCACGGCCACAAAGCTGGACGGTTTCACCGACCTGGCGACAGAGATCGTGCATTTCATGGGTGGCGACACTCATGAAATCCAGCGAGCGGGCATAGGCAAGACCGAAGTGGTAAAGCCGCGCTCCAAGCCAGATCAAGCCATCGGCACCGCGCGTCAAAAGGTTCTTTTCCACCAGATCATCGACGATCACGTAGACCGTGGAAAGCGGCGCGCCAATTGCCTTGGCAATAGCATAGGCACTACAGGGCGCGCCGGTCTCGTAGAGGTGATCAAGAACCTGCAGGGCCCGGTCTATGCCGCTGACCCGAGAGCGTTTTCCGCTTTTCACGCTGTCCTCATCGATCACGGAAATGGGGTGGATTTTGGCGTTCAAGACACGAACTCACATGATGATTTTGGACTGTTATTACATTGTAATGGCATAGCTGTCGATGATCGGAAGGCAATCCCCTCCGTTTTCGGCCGCAATAATTTCGGAGAGCACAATGCCCAGTGAAGACATTCGCACATCCCTCGGACTGCGTCCGGTCATCAATGTTTCAGGCACGATGACAAGCCTGGGGGCATCGATCGTGGTTCCGGAAGCGATTGCCGCTATGACATCCATCCTGCCGCAATTCGTCGAGATGAATGACCTGCAGCGAAAAGCAAGTGCCGTGATCGCGCGGCTGACCGGCGGCGAAGCCGGTTTCGTGACGGCATCGTGCGCGGCAGGCATCACCCTTGCCATTGCCGGAACGATCACCGGCAGCGATCTGCTCGCCATCGAGAAACTGCCCGGCGTCAGCACAGAAAAAAATGAGGTCCTTGTGCAGATGGGCCATATCGTCAGTTACGGCGCGCCGGTCGATCAGTCCATTCGTCTGGCGGGCGCCAAGACCGTGATGATCGGGCAGGCGACCTCGACCCATCGGCACCACATGGAGAACGCGATCACGGAAAAGACGGCTGCGGCCCTTTACGTCGTCTCGCATCACGTCGTCGACTACGGCCTGCTGAAGCTGACGGAATTCGTGGAAATCGCCCGCGCGAAATCAGTGCCCGTCATCGTTGATGCGGCATCGGAATACGATCTGCGTAGCTTTCTCGAGCAGGGAGCGGACATCGTGCTTTATTCCGGTCACAAATTTCTGGGCGGCCCGACTTCCGGCATCGTGGCTGGCAGGAAGGACCTCGTGCGCAACGCCTTCCTTCAGAATATGGGGATTGGGCGGGGCATGAAAGTCGGCAAGGAGAGCGTCTTCGGCCTCATGGCGGCCCTGGAAGCCTGGGAAAAGCGCGATCATGACGGTATCCGCGCCCGCGAGACCAGCTATCTCCATCTCTGGCGCGACACGCTGGAGAACCGACCAGGCATCACAGCGCTGATCGAGCCCGATCCGACCGGCAATCCACTCGACAGGCTGCGGGTGATCGTGAGCGCGCACGAAGCCCATATCACGGCGTGGGATCTTGCCGATGCGCTGGCGCGCGGTACGCCGCCTGTCATCGTGCGCGACCACGAGGTCGAGCATCACTATTTCTACCTCGATCCCTGCAACCTGCATCCGGGTCAGGAGACCATCGTTGCCAACCGTCTGGCCGAGGAACTCGACAAGGCCAGCGCCTCGAACGACATCATCGCCACACCGCTGGAAAACCGCAGCAAGCACCGTTTCGATGGCGCACTGCGCTGGCCGGATTGAACCCGACGGCTGAAACCGAAGAAGGATCCCGACATGGCAACCCTCCCCGCCCTACAAACAGAACCCGTGCCGCCGATCCTGTCCGTGGAGAACCTGACGACGTCGTTCATCGTCGACGGGGAGTGGAGGTCCGTTGTGCGGGATATGTCGTTCACGGTGGCCCCTGGCGAGACCGTGGCGATCGTCGGAGAATCCGGCTCCGGCAAGAGCGTCACCTCGCTGTCGATCATGCGACTGCTCCCGGCCGATACCAGCCGTATCGCGGGAAGGGTCGCGCTCGACGGCCGCGATATTCTGCAACTGCCTGAGACCACGATGCGGCAGGTGCGCGGAAACGATGTTGCGATGATCTTTCAGGAGCCTATGACAAGCCTCAATCCGCTCTTCACTATCGGCGACCAGATCTCCGAAGCGCTTCTCTGCCACTCGCAGATGAGCAAGCGGGATGCCAGGGCCGAGACCATCCGGTTGTTGGAAAAGGTGCGCATTCCATCCGCCGCCTCCCGTTTCGATGAATATCCGCACCGGTTTTCGGGTGGTATGCGCCAGCGCGTAATGATTGCCATGGCACTTGCCTCACGACCAAAGCTGCTGATTGCCGACGAGCCGACGACAGCACTTGACGTCACCATCCAGGGACAGATCCTCGATCTCATCAAAACGCTGCAGGAGGAAGAGGGAACCTCCGTGCTCTTCATCACGCACGATATGGGCGTCGTTGCCGAAATTGCCGACCGGACGGTGGTAATGTACCGCGGCGAGCAGGTGGAATCAGGCCCAACGAGCGATATCTTCTTCCGCGCCAAACACCCGTATACGCGTGCGCTTCTGTCCGCCGTTCCTGTCCTTGGCTCGATGGGCGGCAGGGATCGGCCCATGCGCTTTCCTGTCGTCGATACGGCGACCGGGCTCTCCGATATTCCGGTCGAGACGGCAGATACGGTTGCACTCGGGAAACGCCCGGTGCTCGAAGTCAGGAACCTCACTAAGCATTTCGATATCCATTCCGGCCTGTTCAGCCGCTTGAGTGGCCGCGTCCATGCGGTCGAAAACGTTTCCTTCGACCTCCATGCCGGAGAGACTCTATCTCTGGTCGGTGAATCCGGTTGCGGCAAGTCGACGACCGGTCGTGCGATTATGCGCCTGATCGAGCCGCAGGCCGGCTCCGTTCTGGTGGATGGAACCGAGATCTTGACGCTTGATGCAAGCGGAATGCGCGAGATGCGCAAGACCGTCCAGATGATCTTCCAGGATCCCTTCGCGAGCCTCAACCCACGCATGCGGATAGGTGCTGCAATCGCCGAACCCTATCTCGAACACGAGATGGGAACCGCCAAACAGGCACGTGATCTGGTGGCCGATCTCCTGGTCAAGGTCGGACTGACAGCCGACATGGCTTCGCGCTACCCGCATGAGTTTTCCGGAGGCCAGCGTCAGCGCATCTGTATCGCCCGGGCGCTGGCGCTCGATCCGAAGGTGATCGTCGCCGACGAGAGCGTCTCGGCTCTCGACGTTTCGATCAAGGCGCAGGTGATCAATCTGCTGCTGGATTTGCAACAGAGCCTCAATCTTGCTTTCCTCTTCATTTCCCACGATATGGCCGTCGTCGAGCGCGTCAGCCATCGCGTTGCAGTCATGTACCTTGGTGAAATCGTTGAGGTGGGCCCTCGCGCTGCGGTCTTCGGCAATCCGCAGCACGCTTATACGAAGAAACTGATTTCCGCGGTGCCGATCCCCGACCCGGATCGCCGCCGGGGAAAGGGCCAAATCGGCAATGAGGAGATAAAAAGCCCGATCCGTCCGGTCGATTACAAGACTGTACCAATCCAGTACCACGAGGTTTCGCCAGGGCACTTCGTCGCCGCGTGATCTCAACGCGTTGATTGGGCCTCTCCTCGCATCAGGCTGTTTCCCGAGGCTTCGTCTATGACGTGCCCAGCTCGGAGTTCGAATGAGGACCTTTGGTGCACGTCGGAAAGCTACGGCTTCGGCACCGACCATTCCGCACTTCCGCTGCCGTTCGATCCGCGGCTGGAAGCCGACCTGCGCTGCTGGCTGCGGGGGTGACGGGTGTCACCTGTCACGATGACTTCGGCCGGTGCGTTCGAGGTTGATGAACCGCACCTGTGCACTGTTACAGAACCTACACGAAACTGACACTGCGCCTTCATGTAGCGCGGATATGGCAGGGTCATACCGATGACCGGTCTCCCCGAAAGAGGAACTGCTGCCCATGTTTCAGTTGAAGAACGTAACCCGCCAGTTCGGCAAGAAGACAGCCGTCAGCTCGGTTACCTTCGACATTCCGCAGGGCCAGATGGTTGGCATTATCGGCCGCTCCGGCGCCGGCAAGTCGACACTCCTGCGCATGATAAACCGTCTGGTGGACCCCTCCTCCGGCTCGATCGAATTCGCGGGCGTACAGGTCTCCTCGATCAAGGGGGCGGCCCTGCGCGAGTGGCAGCGCGACTGCGCCATGATCTTCCAGCAGTTCAATCTGGTGCCTCGCCTCGACGTGCTGACCAATGTTCTCCTCGGGCGGCTCAACCATCGATCCACCGTACTGAGCGTCCTCAACATGTTCAGCCGCGAAGAGCGCATCATGGCGATCGGTGCACTGGAGCGGCTGGGGATCGAACAGACCGCCCTTCAGCCGGCCGGCACGCTCTCGGGTGGGCAGCAGCAGCGCGTCGCAATCGCCCGCGCGCTGATGCAGCAGCCGAAGATGCTGCTCGCCGATGAGCCGATCGCGTCGCTCGACCCGCTCAACGCCAAGATCGTGATGGACGCGATGCGCGACATCAACGAGCGCGACGGCATCACCGTGATCACCAACCTGCATACGCTCGATACCGCGCGGAACTATTGCGAGCGGATTATCGGCATGGCGCATGGACGAGTCGTCTTCGACGGACAGCCGAAGGATCTGACGGCCGCCGCAGTCGCGGCGATCTACGGCGCGGAAACGGCGATCGAAGAGTCGATGACCTCGACCAGCATCAACATCCCCGCGGAAGCACCGCAGGAAACAGCATCGGCCGGCTTGAAGCCGCTGGCACTGGCCGGCCCTTAAGGTCCGCCGCGATCGAATGCCCGCGTCAAGGGCGCCTTTTCGAAACCGAGAAAGACCCGGCGCGTCCGGGAAACGGGAGAACGAACCCAATGCTTAAAAAAGCTCTTCTGAGCGCGGTCGCGCTTTTCGCCCTCGTCGGCCACGCACAGGCCGAAGACCTGAAGGAATTCCGCGTCGGCATCATCGGCGGCGAAAACGAAGCCGACCGCCTGCGCAACTACCAGTGCCTCGTCGATCAGCTCCCGGCAGCCATCGGCGTCGAGAAGGTCTCCCTCTTTCCGGCGGCCGACTATGACGGCGTGATCCAGGGCCTTCTCGGCGGCACGCTCGATTACGCCGAACTCGGCGCCTCCGGCTATGCCAAGATCTATCTCGCCAAGGCTGACGCCGTCGAGCCGATCCTGACGACCGTCCAGACCGACGGCTCCACGGGCTATCATTCGATCATGGTCGCCCGCAAGGACTCCGGCATCACAAAGCTCGAAGACCTGAAGGGCAAGAAGCTCGGCTTCGCCGATCCGGACTCGACCTCGGGCTATCTCGTTCCCCTCGTCACGCTGCCGGAAGTGATCGGCGCGCCGATCAAGGAATATTTCGGTGAAACCGGCTTCGGCGGCGGCCACGAGAACCTCGTGCTTGAAGTCGTTAAGGGCACCTTCGATGCCGGCACGACCTTCGGCTCTGGCGTCGGCGAGTTCAAGGACGGCTACACCTCGGGCAACCTGCGCAAGATGGTCGACAAGGGTATCGTCGACATGAACGATCTCGTCGAACTGTGGAAGTCGCCGCTGATCCCGAACGGCCCGATCGTCGTGCGTACCGCATTGAACGACGACATGAAGGCCAAATTCAAGCAATTCATGATGGATCTGCCGAAGACCGACGCCGCCTGCTTCTCCGCCATCCAGGGCGGCGACTTCACCGGTTTCGTCGAGGTCAATAGCGATTTCTACAAGCCGATCATCGACGCCCGCAAGGCGACGATCGGCGGCTGATCGCCGAACGCGTCATCCTGCGCCGGCCGCCAAGCTGCGGCCGGCGTTCGACTATCGGGCAGCTGCAGCCGCCCGCTCCCGGATCGTCTCGATCAAGCGATCCTACTTTTCGAAACGACGCACTTCCTCTTCCCGGAAGCGCTCTAGAGGCCGGCCCCTGGCCGGAAACCCAATGGCCACTTCCGTGTCAACACGACACCTCAGCGAGAACGGCGCCCTTATCGAGCGTCACTGGCAGGAGCTCAACAATCGCCGGCGTCTCTATACCTGGCTCGGTCTCGCATTTCTCGCGTTGACGCTTGTCGGTTCGCTCTGGTTCGCGAACGAGTCGAACGCGGGCAAGTTCTTCGACCGGCTGCCGCACTTCTTCGATTTCGTCGGCCATCTCATGCCGCGCGATCCGATAGAGATCGTTCGCGCCCTCTTCGATCTGCCTTCGCCCTATGACGACGGCAGCTTCAAATACAATTACCCGGATGGGCGCCTCTACGTGACGGAGAGCTTCTACATCCCGGAATATGTTCACAAGATGCTGGAGACCGTGAACATTGCCATCTTTTCGACTGTTATCGGCGTCTTCTTCGGCTTCATCCTGTGCTTCCTCGCCGCGCGAAATCTGATGCCCAATCCCTGGATCAGGGGCATCGTACGCCGGCTGATGGAAATCCTGCGCGCCTTTCCGGAAGTCGTCATCGCCGGCTTTTTCCTGGCAATCCTTTCGCTTGGGCCTATTCCCGCCATCGCTGCGGTCTCGATCCACACGATCGGCGCGCTCGGCAAGCTGTTCTTCGAAGTGGTCGAGAATGCCGACATGAAACCGGAGGAAGGTCTGCGTGCCGTCGGCGCCAACTGGATCGAGCGGGTCTGGTTCGGCATGGTCCCCCAGGTGCTGCCCAACTTCACCAGCTATTTTCTGCTCCGGCTCGAAATCAACGTGCGCGCCTCGACGATCATCGGTGCCGTCGGCGGAGGCGGCATCGGCGAACTCCTGCGCCTGTCGATCGGCCAGGGCCATGAAGCAAAGACGCTCGCGATCGTCCTCCTGCTCTTCGCCACGATCTTCGCAGTCGATCAGTTCTCCGCCTGGCTTCGCCGCCGCCTCGTCGGCGACCAGGCCTTTCAGCTTGCGCAATAGGACCGCATCATGATTGCCTCGACCAACCTCGACGCGCGCGAAATGGAAGCTATCGCAGCGCGCCATCCGCATCTTCTGCAGTCGTCGGCCGCCAAGCGGCGCAGCAAGGCACTGATAACGGCGGGCGTCGTTCTTTACATGATCTTCAGCTGGTGGTTCTTCTCGATCGGGCACGTGCTCGCCAATGCCAATTGGGGGATTGCCGGTACCTATCTCGCCGACTGGGTATCCTACGAAGTGCGGCCGGAGATCGCCGTCGCGCCCGATGGAACGATGAGCATCTCATACGGACGCAATTCGCCGCTTGGAGACAATCCGAGCCCCGAATGGGTCACGCTCGAAAAGCAAACGGTCACGCGCACCGTTGAAACGTCGACGGCCCCGACGCAGGCCCCGAAGCCGAAGACCGCCTCCTCTTTCAGCTTTATGGCGCCGAACGCGGCGCGCGGCGGCGACACGAACGAGACGCCGCAGAAAGATCTCGCCACGACCCGCACCGAAGAAGTCGTCACGCACGCCGTGGTGAACTTCGATAGCTCGACGCGTATCGACGTCGCCGAAAAGCTGGTCACAGTCACACATTCCGGCGAGACGCTCCTGCTTCAGGTCGACGGCGCCGACAATGTAACGCCGGAGGGACCCCTTCCCTCCTGGGCGCTCCAGAAGCGGCCGGGCGAGAAGGTGACGCTGTCCTTCGGCGCCACCGGCTGGGCCGAGGTGGAGGGCGACGAGGTCTCCATCCGCAACCGCTTCTTCGGCTGGGCGAATTTCCTCTTCGACACCAACTCGCCCTTCTTCGGGAAGTCCTACAGCGACGTCGCCTCCTTGATCGTTTCCGGAGAGCGGATCGATCCGGCGCGCTCAAACCTCTCGCTTGCCTGGAACAACGTCCTCTACAATGCGGAATGGCAGCATCTGGATGTTTGGACCAAGCTCCTGCAGACGATCGTCATGGCTTTCGTCGGAACGCTCTTCGCATCCTTCATCGCCTTCCCGCTTTGCTTCCTCGCGGCGCGCAACATCACGCCGAGCCGCCTCACCAATCAGTTCGTGAAGCGCTTCTTCGACTTCCTGCGGTCGGTCGACATGTTCATCTGGGCGCTGTTCTTCACCCGCGCCTTCGGGCCCGGACCGCTCGCGGGCATCTCGGCGATCTTCTTCACCGACACGGGCACGCTCGGCAAGCTCTACTCCGAAGCCCTCGAGAACATCGACGACAAGCAGCGTGAGGGCGTCAAGTCGGTCGGCGCCGCGCCGGTCGCCGTGCAGCGCTTCGGCGTGCTCCCGCAGGTCCTGCCGGTCTTTGCCAGCCAGGCTCTCTACTTCTGGGAGTCGAACACGCGTTCGGCCACCATTATCGGCGCCGTCGGCGCCGGCGGGATCGGCCTGAAGCTGTGGGAGGCGATGCGCACAAATTCGGATTGGGAAAATGTCGCCTATATGGTGCTGCTGATCTTGATGGTCGTCTTCGTTTTCGACAGCATCTCCAATCTTTGCCGATCGCGTCTCATGGGCCGCACACGCTAACGCGCGTTGAGATTCATTTCGAATTTTTGACGGCTGCTGCGAGATGGATGATGCCGTTGAAGCTCTGGTCGGTCTTGTCGGCGCATGGCGATGCGCTTGAATTCCTTGAGTACCGAGCGTGCGCCCATTGCATGTTTCGATTGGTCGTAGCCGATCAATGGACAAAAACATGCAGCAGATCGTCTCATAAGACGCGCGGCGCTGTAGGAAACGTATCGGAGGACTGCAATCTCTCCTTCTGCCTCATCCCTGTGCTCGTCACAGGGATCCAGCAGCGCCGCGTCTGCGGCGCGGAAAGAGCTCTTTCAGCCCAAGGACTTGGTCTGGCTGGATTCCTGTGACAAGCACAGGAATGAGGAACCGGGGATGATGAGGAAAAGTGTGTGCGGTTTTTCCTCCGCTCATGATTTCAGGTTGATCCGACCTAAAATCATCATGGTCTAGAAACGGACCGGTCGATTCGGATAATGATGACTGATTCCGATCACTGGCGCGGGAGCAGGCGAAGCTGCAAACAAATCCATCCCGCCCCGAACCGATTTGCGTTCTGGGCCGATGTCATCATGATGTTGTCATGCAAATCGGCTAGCTGCGCATTTCATCCCGGAAACCGTCGACTCGGGGCAACTGCGTCGAAGCGACTGATGAAGAAAGTGTGAATTCGTGCGCTATGCAATCTACTTCGCGCCGCCGTCCGATGACCGGCTGTCGCAGACCGCTTCCCGTTGGCTGGGACGCGACGCGTTCACCGGCGGCGCCCTGGACTGCCCGGAAAATCCGGCAGTAGGACGTGAAGAGCAGATGGCATTGACGACCGAGCCCCGCCGTTACGGCTTCCACGGGACCCTGAAAGCACCGTTCGAGCTTACCTCCGGCCGCGGTGAAGCCGACTTGATCGCGGCTTTCGACGAGTTCGCCGCGGAGATCGAGCCGTTCGAAGTGCCGGAGATCGCCTTGCATCAGATCGGCCCCTTCTTCGCGCTCGTCTCGGCCGACCCTTGCCCGCCTCTGCAGCGCCTTGCGGAGCAGGCGGTTCGTCGTTTCGAGCCATTCCGGGCGCCGCTTTCGGAAGCCGATCTCGCCCGCCGCAATCCGGACAGGCTTACGCAGCGTCAGCGCGAGTACCTGGCGGCATGGGGCTACCCATACGTCTTCGAGGAGTTCCAGTTCCATCTGACGCTGACTGGGCCGGTGCCGGAAGACATGCAGCGGCCCATGAGAAAGGCGCTCGAAACGGTCTTCGCCGAATTCATCGGCAAGCCGCTTGCCGTCTCGACGATTGCCCTTTTCGCCGAAGAGCGCCGCGGCGCTCCTTTCACCGTCCATTCCCTGCTGCCGCTTGGCGGCGCATCCGAACGAAAGATTGCATGACATGCCCAAAGAACAGGTTTTGACCAACGCCCGCATCGTTCTGGAGGACCGGATCCTCGACGGTTCGGTGCTGATCCGCGACGGCAGGATCGCCGACATCTCCGAAGGGGCGAGCGCCACGGGCGAGGATTTCGAGGGTGACTACCTGCTGCCCGGGCTCGTCGAACTGCACACCGACCATCTCGAGGCGCACTATTCTCCGCGCCCCGGGGTTCGCTGGCTGAAGATCGCGGCGATCCAGGCTCATGACGCCCAGGTCGTCACCTCCGGCATCACAACTGTCTTCGATTGTCTGCGCCTGGGCTCGGACGAGGACAGCGGCTTTCCGAAGGGCGAGATGCGCAGCATGGCCGATGCGCTCGCCCAGGCCAAGCAGGAGGGCCGTTTGCGGGCCGATCACCTGATCCACCTGCGTTGCGAAGTGTCGACCGCCGACGTGCTGGAGCACTATGAGGATTTCCGGAACGATCCGCAGGTTCGTCTCGTCTCTCTGATGGACCACGCTCCCGGGCAGCGCCAGTTCCAGACCATGGACCAGTACATAATCTACTACAAAGTCAAACGCGGCCTTACCGACGAAGCCTTTGCCGCCTTCATCGACCGCCAGCAAGCACTATCGGCGCGCTATGCGACCCCTCATCGCATCGCGCTCGCGAAAGCCTGCGCCGAGCGGGGGATTACGGTCGCCAGCCATGATGATGCGACGCTCGAGCATGTGGACGAGTCTATCGGCTACGGCATCCGGCTCGCGGAGTTCCCGACGAGCTTCGAGGCGGCCGAAGCCTCCCATCGCGCCGGTCTCAGCGTATTGATGGGGGCGCCCAATATCGTGCGCGGCAAATCGCATTCCGGCAACATCGCCGCGCGCGATCTCGCCGAGCGCGGCGTTCTCGACGTGCTTTCTTCGGATTACGTACCTTTCAGCCTCATCCATGCGCCGTTCATTCTCGCAGATGAGGTCGACTCGATCGACCTCCCCCAGGCCATCGCGATGGTAACGGCGACGCCGGCGCGCACTGTCGGGCTCGAAGATCGCGGCCGGATCGCCGTTGGGCTCCGCGCCGACATCGCGCGCGTCCGCCGGCCGGAGGGAATACCGGTCGTCCGCTCGGTCTGGCGCGAAGGACGGCGTGTCGCATGACCGCCGATCGGGGATCCGGAACGCTCATCGTCGTCGTCGGCCCGAGCGGTGCGGGCAAAGACAGCGTCATGGGCTTTGCCGCCCGCCATTTCGCGCAGCGGCCCGATATTCTCTTCGTCCGGCGGGCGATCACACGCCCCTCGGATGCAGGCGGCGAGGTGCACGAAAGCGTGTCCGACGCCGAATTCGAGGAGATGAGCCGGAGCGGCGCTTTCGCCGTTTCGTGGCAGGCGCATGGCTTGAGCTACGGCATCCCGGCGGAGATCGCCGAAAAGATCGCCAGAGGCATGACCGCGATCGTAAACGGCAGCCGTGCCGCCCTCCCTGCCGTTCGCCAGGCGTTCGGTACGATCGCCGTTGCGGTGATTACCGCCGAGCCGCCGGTGCTGGCGAAGCGGCTGGCGGAGCGCGGCCGCGAGAGCGAGGAAGACGTGCTGCGCCGCCTGACGCGGCAGGCACCCGACGTCATCGCCGATCCCGACGTAACGGTCATCGACAACAGCGGCAGGCTTGATGTGGCCGGCCGGCAATTCGTCGCGCTGGTCGAGCGCCACTCGGCCAAGAGCCATCACCCTGCCTGAAGAAGGGGCGAGCGGTTAGGTAATCCTTTATCGCGCCTCGCCCTGTGCCAGAGCTTCCTCTGCATCCTCGATCTTCTTGACCATGGGCAGGTCCACTGCGGCGGCGATAATGGAATCGAGGAGGCCGGGAAAGCGGGTGTCGAGATCGTCCCGCCGCAGCGTGATCAACCGGCTGGTGCCGGAGACTTCGGTACGCGTGATGCCCGCCTCGCGCAGCTTGGCCAGATGATAGCTGATATTGGTCTTGGAGCCGAAATCCGTGAAGTTCAGGCACATGGTCGGCCGTCCGTCGCGGCGGGCGAGATAGCCCACGATCGCCAGGCGAGTCGGATCGCCGAGGGCCGCGAGGACATTGGACAGAGTGATCTGGTCGGCGGTGGGATGCGGTAGGGTCATTGGATCAACAATTAGCAGTTTCGGCATATTGACACGGCGAGCCACCAAGTTCAATAGTTCAATATCTTTTGAACAAGCGAGGTTTCCCGATGGACAGGCGCATCATCTGGCTCGCCGTTGGCTCTTTCACGATGAGCACGGTCGGCTTCGTCTTTTCCAGCCTTCTGCCGTCGATCGCTGCCGACACGCACACGACCATTCCCCATGCGGGGCACCTGATCACGCTGTTCTCGCTTTCCTATGCCATCGGTGCGCCGCTGCTTTCGGCCCTGGCCGGCGCGGCGGACCGGCGTCGATTGCTGGTGGCTGCAATGCTCGTCTTCGTCGTCGGCAACTGCATCGCGGCGATGAGCGTCTCCTTCACCACGCTGCTGCTCGCCCAGATCGTGATGGGAATGGCAAGCGGACTGTTCGCCGCCACGGCGCAAGCGACGGCGGTTTCACTGGCCGGACCGGAGCACCGCGCATTGGCGATTTCAATCGTGGTGGGCGGCACCACATTCGCGGTGGCGCTCGGCGCGCCCCTCGGCGCGCTGATTGCCGCCTTCTGGGGATGGCGCGGCACGTTCGGGGCGGTCGCGCTGCTCGGGCTCACCTGCGCTGCCGTGCTCTGGCTGCGCCTGCCGCGGGGCCTCAACGGAACGAAGCTGACAATGTCCGAGCGCTTCGGCGCCATCGGCCGTCCGGGCGTGGCCTCGTCGCTCATGGTGACGTTTCTCTATCTTACCGGCGGCTTCATAATCATCTCCTATCTCGCGCCGCTGGCGATCGACGGAGCCGGGCTTTCGCAGTTGGCGCTGCCGGGGCTGCTGCTCGCCTTCGGGGTCGGCGCGGTGATCGGCAATCTCTCCAGCGGCTATCTGGCCGACCGGCTCGGCGCCACGCGCGTGGTGACAGCTTCGCTCATTGCCGCGCTCGCGGTCTCGCTGATGATCGCCCTCGGCCTGCATTTCCTCACGCGCGATCTCGCCGGCCTGCTGCTGATCGGCATAATGGTGCCATGGGGGATCGTAGGATGGGCGTTCCCGCCGGCCCAGGCGAGCCGCATCGTCGGCTTCGCGCCGGAGGTTGCCCATCTGACCCTGTCGCTCAACGCCTCGGCGATCTATCTCGGCATCGCGACCGGCACGGCGATCGGCGGACGGGTGCTCGAGAATACCGCTGCCGCCGATCTCGGCTTCTTCGCGGCGCTCTTTCCGGTGGCTTCGCTCGCCGTCCTTTATGCAGGGCTGAGATCCCATCGGCGGCGCCTGGCGACTGCGGCGGCGGAATAGACGCAACATGGTACGCGGGCCCGCCGCGAAACAGCTTCCCGCTTCCGCATAGTCGCCGACGCAGGCCAGACCTCAGTTCTCTCGATAAGCCCCGGACGGAAGTTTCGGGGCTTTTCTGCGCTTCTCTCCGTGCTTCTGGCCGGCAGCTCCCACCGCGTTATCTCACGGATCATATTTCCCACTTGTCATCGCCGGCATTATGTATATACATTAACAGCGAGGAAAGGGCGGTATAGATGGACGGAAACGACAACCCAAATTCTGCCGGAACCAGTCTCTGGCGCAATGCACGCCTTGCCACACTTCGCGAGGACCTGGGGCCACTCGGGGTCATCGAAAACGGCGTAGTCGCCGTGCGCGGCGAGCGGATCGTCTATGCCGGCCCAGAAGCCGGTCTGCCATCGGAGCTTGCGCGCGCCGACCAGGTCTCTGATTGCGAAGGCCGCTGGGTCACCCCGGCGCTGATCGACTGCCACACGCATATCGTTCATGGCGGCAACCGCGCTCGGGAGTTCCAGCTCCGCCTTGAAGGCGCGACCTATGAGGAGATCGCGCGTGCCGGAGGCGGAATCGCTTCGACCGTCGAGGCAACCAACGCCCTTTCCGTCGACGCACTCGTGGAGGCCGCACTTCCACGGCTCGACGCCCTTCTCGCGGAAGGCGTGTCCACCGTCGAGGTCAAGTCGGGCTATGGCCTCAACGTCGAGGCCGAACTCAAGATGCTGCGCGCCGCCCGCCGGCTGGAAAGCCTGCGCCCGGTGCGCATCGTCACCACCTATCTCGCAGCCCATGCGACCCCGCCGGAGTATCGCGGGCGCAACGGCGACTACATCGCCGAGGTCGTCCTGCCGGGCCTGATTGCGGCTCACGCCGAAGGGCTAGCCGACGCCGTCGACGGCTTCTGCGAAGGCATAGCCTTTTCGCCGGCGGAGATCGCTTCGGTCTTCGATAAGGCGCAGTCGCTCGGCCTGCCCGTGAAGCTTCACGCCGAACAGCTTTCGGATCTCGGCGGCGCGAAGCTCGCTGCTTCCTACGGCGCTCTGTCGGCCGACCACCTCGAATATCTCGACGCTGCGGGAGCCGCCGCCATGGCAAAGGCCGGCACGGTCGCCGTCCTCCTGCCCGGGGCTTTCTACACCCTCCGGGAAAAACAGCTTCCGCCTGTCGAAGCACTCCGAGAAAACGGAACGCGCATCGCCATCGCCACCGATTGCAATCCCGGCACCTCGCCGCTGACCTCGCTGCTCCTCACCTTGAATATGTCAGCGACCCTTTTCCGCCTGACGCTGGAGGAATGCCTCGCTGGCGTTACCCGCGAAGCCGCCCGTGCGCTCGGCATCCTCGGAGAGACCGGCACGATTGAATCCGGCAAGTCTGCGGATCTTGCCATCTGGAACATCGATCAGCCGGCGGAATTGATCTACCGCATCGGTTTCAATCCTCTTCGGGAGCGGATCTTCAAGGGTGAAAGGATTCTCCGATGACCGTTATTCTCAGTCCCGGCTCCGTTTCGCTCAGTGACCTCGAAACGATCTACTGGACCGG
>NZ_JBQEMS010000006.1:63481-320267 GCF_052044265.1 Sinorhizobium sp. 22678
CCTCGACCCCCCCTTCGATACCGGTATTGCCAAGGCCGCAGCGCGGATCGCCGAGATCGTGGCGGGCAATGCGCCCGTCTACGGCATCAATACCGGCTTCGGCAAACTGGCCTCGATCAAGATCGACAGCGCCGACGTGGCGACGTTGCAGCGCAATCTGATCCTCTCGCATTGCTGCGGCGTGGGCCAGCCGCTCACGGAAAACATCGTGCGCCTGATCATGGCGCTCAAGCTGATCTCGCTCGGCCGCGGCGCCTCCGGCGTGCGGCTGGAGCTCGTCCGGCTGATCGAAGCGATGCTGGACAAGGGCGTGATCCCGCTCATTCCCGAAAAAGGCTCGGTCGGCGCTTCCGGCGACCTGGCGCCGCTTGCCCATATGGCTGCGGTCATGATGGGCCATGGCGAAGCCTTCCTTGCCGGAGAACGCATGAAAGGCGACGCTGCATTGAAGGCGGCGGGGCTCTCGCCGGTAACGCTTGCCGCCAAGGAAGGCCTGGCGCTGATCAACGGCACGCAGGTCTCTACGGCCCTCGCGCTTGCCGGGCTCTTCCGTGCGCACCGCGCCGGCCAGGCCGCTCTCATCACCGGCGCCCTTTCGACCGATGCGGCCATGGGCTCTTCCGCCCCCTTCCATCCGGATATTCACACGCTGCGCGGCCATAAGGGCCAGATCGACACGGCCGCCGCCTTACGGCAGCTGCTGACCGGCTCCCCAATTCGCCAGAGCCATATCGAGGGCGACGAGCGGGTTCAGGACCCCTATTGCATCCGCTGCCAGCCGCAGGTCGACGGCGCCTGCCTCGATCTCCTGCGCTCCGTCGCAGCCACGTTGACTATCGAAGCCAATGCCGTCACCGACAATCCGCTGGTGCTTTCGGACAATTCCGTTGTTTCCGGGGGCAACTTCCATGCCGAGCCGGTCGCATTTGCCGCCGACCAGATCGCGCTCGCGGTGTGCGAAATCGGCGCCATCTCCCAGCGCCGCATCGCCCTTCTGGTCGACCCCGCGCTCAGCTACGGCCTGCCGGCCTTTCTGGCCAGGAAGCCGGGCCTCAACTCCGGACTGATGATCGCCGAGGTCACTTCGGCGGCACTGATGTCGGAAAACAAGCAGCTTTCCCATCCGGCCTCCGTCGACTCGACGCCGACCTCGGCGAACCAGGAGGACCACGTGTCCATGGCCTGCCACGGTGCGCGCCGGCTGCTCCAGATGACGGAAAACCTCTTTTCGATCATCGGCATCGAGGCGCTTGCCGCGGTGCAGGGCATCGAGTTCCGCGCCCCGCTCACCACCAGTCCGGAACTTCAGAAGGCCGCCGCAGCCGTGCGCAGCGTCTCCTCCAGTATCGAGGAAGACCGCTACATGGCCGACGACCTCAAGGCCGCGGGCGATCTCGTCGCGTCGGGCCGGCTGGCTGCCGCCGTCTCCGCGGGCATTCTTCCGAAACTGGAGAACTGACATGGCCGTCTTCGAAGTCCGGCAGGGCAGCTCGCCCGTCATCCTGGGCTTTCCGCACACGGGCACCGACGTGCCTGCCTCCATCCGGGAACGCCTCAACGACAACGGCCGCGTCCTCGCCGACACGGACTGGCACATCCACGATCTCTACGAAGGCCTTCTGCCGGACGCGACGACGGTTCGCGCGACCTTTCACCGCTACGTCATAGACGCCAATCGCGACCCTGCAGGCGTCAGCCTCTATCCCGGCCAGAACACCACCGGGCTCGTGCCCGAAACCGATTTCGACGGTCAGTCTATCTGGAAGGAAGGCGAAGGACCGACGGAGGCCGACATCGCGGAGCGCCTGCGCGTGTTCCATGCGCCCTATCACGCGGCGCTCGCCGCAGAGATCGCCCGTGTCAAGGCGATCCACGGCGTGGCGGTGCTCTACGATTGCCATTCTATCCGCTCGCATATTCCCTTCCTCTTCGAAGGCCGCCTGCCGGACTTCAATATCGGCACCGATACGGGAAAGACCTGCGCTCCCGAAATTGAGCAGGTGACCGCAGAAATCGCAGCCGCGGCAGAAGGTTACAGCCATATTCTCAATGGCCGCTTCAAGGGTGGCTGGACGACCCGTCACTACGGCCGCCCGGAACAGGGCGTGCACGCGATCCAGATGGAACTGGCGCAATCGACGCATCTGGCGACGGAAGCGCCGCCCTTCGCTTTGGACAAAGCGAAAGCCGACAGGCTTCGCCGTCCGCTGAAGGCCATTCTGGAACGCATCGAAACAGTCGCTAACGAGCTCAAAAGGACAGGGAGCGAGGCATGAACATGAACAATCCGCGCCACAATATTCGCGAAGTACGCAGCCCGCGCGGCACCGAGATCAGCGCCAAGAGCTGGCTGACGGAAGCGCCGCTTCGCATGCTGATGAACAATCTCGACCCTGATGTCGCCGAAAACCCGCACGAACTCGTCGTCTATGGCGGCATCGGCCGCGCAGCCCGAACCTGGGCCGATTTCGACCGCATCGTCGCGTCTCTGAAGGACCTCAACGAAGACGAGACCCTCCTCGTCCAGTCCGGCAAGCCGGTCGGCGTCTTCCGCACGCACAAGGATGCTCCGCGCGTGCTGATCGCCAACTCCAATCTCGTGCCGCACTGGGCGAACTGGGATCATTTCAACGAGCTGGATAAGAAGGGTCTCGCCATGTACGGCCAGATGACCGCCGGCTCGTGGATCTATATCGGTACGCAAGGCATCGTGCAGGGCACCTATGAGACCTTCGTCGAGGCCGGCCGCCAGCATTATGGCGGCAACCTGAAAGGCAAGTGGATCCTGACGGGCGGTCTCGGCGGCATGGGTGGAGCCCAGCCGCTTGCGGCCGTCATGGCCGGCGCCTGCTGCCTTGCCGTCGAATGCAACCCCGACTCGATCGATTTCCGCCTGCGCACGCGCTACCTCGACGAGAAGGCCGAGACGCTCGAAGAAGCCATGGAAATGATCGAACGCTGGACCAAGGCCGGCGAGGCGAAATCGGTCGGCCTTTTGGGCAATGCGGCGGAAATCCTCCCGGAAATGGTCCGTCGCGGCATCCGCCCCGACATGGTCACGGATCAGACCTCGGCCCACGACCCGATCAACGGCTATCTGCCCAAGGGCTGGACGATGGCCGAATGGAAAGCCAAGCGCGAGAGCGACCCGAAGGGGGTCGAAAAGGCCGCCCGCGCCTCGATGCGCGACCATGTCGAGGCGATGCTCGCCTTCTGGGATTCCGGCGTCCCGACCCTCGACTACGGCAACAACATCCGCCAGGTGGCCAAGGACGAAGGCCTCGAGCGCGCCTTCGATTTCCCCGGCTTCGTGCCGGCCTATATCCGTCCGCTGTTCTGCAGGGGCATCGGCCCGTTCCGTTGGGCGGCGCTCTCCGGCGATCCGGAAGACATCTACAAGACCGACCGGAAGGTGAAGGAGCTGCTGCCGGACAACAAGCATCTGCACAACTGGCTCGACATGGCGCGCGAGCGCATCGCTTTCCAAGGCCTGCCCGCACGCATCTGCTGGGTCGGCCTCGGCGATCGTCACCGCCTCGGCCTCGCCTTCAACGAAATGGTGCGCAGCGGCGAACTGAAGGCCCCCATCGTCATCGGCCGCGACCATCTCGACTCCGGCTCGGTCGCCTCGCCGAACCGCGAGACCGAGGCGATGAAGGACGGGTCCGACGCCGTCTCCGACTGGCCGCTCCTGAACGCGCTGCTCAACACCGCCTCAGGCGCAACCTGGGTGTCGCTGCATCATGGCGGTGGCGTCGGCATGGGCTTCTCGCAGCATTCCGGCATGGTGATCTGCTGCGACGGTACGGACGATGCGGCGCGCCGCGTCGAGCGCGTCCTGTGGAACGACCCGGCAACGGGCGTCATGCGCCACGCCGATGCGGGCTATGACATTGCGCTCGACTGTGCTCGTGAAAAAGGCCTGCGCCTGCCGGGCATATTGGGCGAGTAAAAAGCGGACAGGTCGCCACGGCATCCTTCTGCCGCGTCTTCTTCAGGACGCAGACGCTTTTCCTCGGCCGTCGCCGTCGAGGAAAAGCAACAGCGAGAGGCCGGCGACGCCCGCAAGGGGGAACGTCTTGATGAAACCCGCCCGAAGATCAGGGCGGGCTTACTATCTCAGGTCCAGCGGGCTGACAGGCTGGCGCTGGGGTGAAACTCGAAATCGCGGTCGAAGGGGAAGATCGGCCGCTGCCGGCGCAGGCTTTCCAGCTTCTCGATATCCTGATTGACGACGCCGTTCGTCAGCGCCATCAGGTTCGGATTGGCGATCGGCGCAAGCTCCGGCGAGAGATAACCGGACTTGACGACGAGCAGCCGCACGGTCTTCGGATCGAAACCGAGGAGGGCAAAGTCCTCGATGTTATGATAGGGGCGGCGCCGCGCCGACAACACGACCACTATGCCCCCGACCTGAACCACCGCCTGCCGCTCGGCAACCGGTCCCGGATCATTCAGATGCACCACTTTGGCCTCGACCTCTGCGGACGGGCTGGACGGGTCGAGACTGCCGCCGATCCGCAACGCCAGCGTCCTACCCGCGCCGGTCGCGAAACAGGCATCGACGGCCGGCCGATCGGCGATGCCGGCGATCAACGCATCGCGCCAGCCGCGCTCGAGAAGCGCGACCAGCACATCCGCCCGGTCGCCGACGCCGCCACCCGTGGGGTTGTCGCCGGAATCGGCGAGAATTACCGGCGCCGTGGTTGCCCGCTCGGCGATGTCGAGCATGTCGGCAAGCGAGCCGGTGAGCGATCCGAAACGAAAATTGTCCCTCTGGTGCCAATAGTTTGCAGCGATTTCCTCAGCCGCCTTCGAAGCGGCGGCCTTGTCCGAGCCGGTAACGACGGCGCAGGCGGTCGCTCTCGGTTCATCGGCCCAGACGTAGCCCACCATCAGATTGGCGTCGAGGATGCCGGGCCGCCTGTCGAATTCGGGCAGGACGCGATAGAGGCTCGCCGCCGGCTCGTCCTCCGTCGAAGTGCGTTCTCCGGGAAGGAGAAGCGGAACAGGTGCCCAGGCGACACCGGGCCGCTTCCCGGAACGAAGCGTTTCCACCAGCATCGACCATGCCCGCACCATGGTCTCGCGCGTATCGATATGCGGCGCGGTCCGGTAGGCCGAGAAGATATCGACCTGGTCGATGATCCGCTGACTGACATTGCCATGGAGATCGTAGCTCACTGCAAGCGGGCAATCGGCGCCGATGACGGCGCGGGCGGCGGTGATCCAGTCGCCCTCGGCGTCGTCCATCCCATCGACCTTGATCGCGCCGTGCATGGCGAGATAGAGCCCGTCGAGAGGGAGCGCCGCTTTCAGGCGCTCCAGCAACTCGGTCTTGAAGGCGTCATAGGCCGGGCGCGAAACCGGTCCGCCGGGGACGGCCCGCGCATGCAGGAGCGGAAAGTGGCTTATCCCTTGGGCGCTAAGGAAGCCGAAATAATCCGACCGCAAGAGGTCCTCTCCCCTCAACACCCGGAAATCTTCGGCCGCCATCAGGACGGGCGAATAGGTGCTGCATTCCGTATGAATTCCACCGACCGCGATCCGCATGGCTCAACTCACAGAATGGGGCTCAATGGCGCGATCGCTGCAAAGCGCAGCCAATCCTTCTTGTCCTTCGGGGTCCAGGCGGCCTCGGCGATTGCCGGCAGCCTTGGAAAAACGAGGCGGTTGAAATATCCGCGCGACAGGAAATGCTCGGACCAGATGCAGGCCTGGACTCCCTTCATCCGGCTCTTCAGCTCTTCCGGGAACTCTCCTTCCGCCTCGTAGGCATAGGTGTGCGCCGGCGTCGCCGTGCCGGCCCAGCTCGCGCCGGGCTCCTGCCAGGCATCCGCCTGGGCCATGTCGAGATAATAGGCCTGGCCAGGGGTCATGACGACGTCGTAGCCTTCGCGCGCGAGCTCGATGCCGACTTTCGGGTTCTCCCAGGCCATCAGCAGCGTGCCCTCGGTTCCGACGCCGCCGCCATGCGCGACCTCGTTCCAGCCGACGAGTTTGCGCCCGCGCGCCGTCAGCATCTGCTTCACCTTCTTGAGGAAATAGGACTGCAGCGCGAAGGTGCCGGAAATCCCTTCCTGTTCCATGAGTTTTCGCGCCAGCGGTGACGCGAGCCACGAGCCGTCGGCCACCTCGTCGCCGCCGATATGGATGTATCGGCTGGGGAAGAGCTCGACCATTTCGTCGAACACCTTCTCGAGGAATTCGTAGGTGAGCGGGATGGCCGGGTTGAGGGCATTGTTCGGGTAGCCCTGGACCGAGTGGTAGCTTTCCGGCGCCTCCTGACCGTCGGAGAGTTCGGGAAGCGCCACGAGCGCGGCAGTGCTGTGGCCGGGTATGTCGATCTCCGGGACGACTTCGATGCTGAGTGCCGTGGCATGCGCGACGATCGCCTTCACGTCCGCGTGGCTATAGAAGCCGCCGACCGGTTCGGCGCCGTTGCCGAGTTGAGGCAGCATGGGCTCGTCCGGGCCGCGCATGACGCCGAGTGTCGTCAGCGTCGGATAGGCCTTGATCTCCAGCCGCCAGGCTTCGTCGTCGGTCAGGTGCCAGTGGAAGATGTTGAGCTTGAACCAGGCGAGAATATCGATGACGCGCAGGATGTCGGCGGTGGGGTAGAATTGCCGCGAGACGTCGAGATGACAGCCGCGCCAGCCATAGCGTGGCCGATCCGCGATTGCGCCGGCGGCGGGAAACCTGAATTCGCCTCCGTGGTTTCGCGCGCCGTCGATCAACTGCGCAAGCGTCGTCAGGGCATATTGCCTGCCGGCCGCCGCTCCATATTCAAGCCGTATCTCCCGCTCGGAAAAGGCAAGCCTGTAGGCTTCGCCTTCGAGCTCCGCTTTCTTCGTGAAGACGATCGGCCGCCCTTGCGAGGACGGGGCAAGACTGAAGGGAGCGTGTCCGGCAGAAAACAGCCTATGGAAGAGCGCGAGAACGTTGGAAACGGCATCGATCTCGCCCGCATTGCTGCCCGCTGCGGGATAGAGGACGTCCGGGACCGCGTCCCCGGGCGCCGCGTCGATCTCGGCAGGCCAGGGCTGCAGTGCGAAAGGAAGTTCGAGCCAGCCTTCCGGAAGACGCACCGGCGGCGGTTCGCTCATGGCGCCTTCGAGACGCATGTCGGAGACCGCCACAGGAACATGTCTGCCATCGGCGAGCGTCAGATAGGCCGATTTCGCCCCGTCGGTGCAATGCTTCGCCTCGCGGTGCAGACCGCTGACGGTGAACGTCCAGTGTTCGCCATGGGCGAGCGTCAGTCCGTCGGGTGGCGCGAATTCATGGAAATTGGCGTTGCGGCGCAGGAAGACCGCGTTTTCGCAGGCGGCCCCGTCGATGACGCGGGTGAGCGAAGTGTAAACCAGCCGGAAGGCACTGAGCGGCCCGCCCGAGAGATTGAAGAGGCTGAAGGTGAAGCGCCCGAACGGGCCGCCATCCGGTTGCCAGGCAGATTCAAGGCGATAGAGAACCGGCAGCATGAACATCCTCCCAAGCTGAGTTTGTCAGTAATGGATCGATTGCGAGAAGGTCCGCGCGACTTCCGCCTGTCCTGCGGTCAACCCGCAGTCGACCGGCAGGCAGATGCCGGAAATGGCTCCGGCGGCGGGGCTGGCAAGGAAATGCACCGCTTCGGCGACGTCCTTCGGCTCGACGATACGCTGCAAGGGATACCAGCGCTTCGCCTCCTCGAAGACCTGCGCATTGGCGGCCGCGCGTGCCTCCCAGGCCTGCGTGCGCACCGTCGCCGGCGCCACCGCATTCGCGCGGATGCCGAACTTGCCGTATTCGACGGCGATCAGTCGCGTCAGGTGCAGAAGGCCCGCCTTGGCGGCGCTATAGGCCGGATGGCCGAAAACATTCATGCCGTTCACGGAGGCGATGTTGACGACCGAGCCCCCGCTCTCTTTCAGCATTTCCTCGACCGCCCGGAAACAGAGAAAGGCCGCTTCGAGGTTGAGTGCATTGTCCATGCGCCAGATGTCCTGCGTGGTGTCGTGCAGGCTGACCGCGCGGGCCGCCCCCGCATTGTTCACGAGGGTGCGCACGGTACCGACGGATGCGGCAGCCTCCGCCATTGCGGCCACGCTTGCGGCGTCCGTCACATCGCAGGAAATGGCCAGGAAGCGCTCCGTTCCGCCGAGATCAAGCGCCGTCCTCTTTACCGCCTCACTGTTGATGTCGGCCAGGAGAACGGTATCGTGTCCGTCGCCCAGGCGCGCGGCAATGGCGCGGCCGATGTCGCCGGCAGCTCCTGTGACGATCGCTACGGATTTCGGCATGGGCGTTCCTTCTGACACGTCAGTCTCCGAGAAGCTGTCGGTCGTCGCCATCCCTGTGCACCACCAGCTGCTGCTTGATGCGCCTGAGCGTCACCGTCGCCTGCGGCTGGACGCGATAGGCGACAAGGCTCGCGACGATATCGAGCACTGCGATATATGCGATACGGGTGGAGGTCGGACGATAGATGTTGTTTCCTTCCGGCAGGTCGACCGGCACGGTGATATCGGCGGCCTGCGCGACCGGACTGCCGCTCTGGGTAAGGGCGATCGTCGGCACCTCGGCCTCGCGCGCAAGCGTGAAGGCGCGCACCATCTCCGCATTGCGTCCCGAAAAGGAGGAACCGACAATGACGTCGGCCGGCCGCGCGGCCGCCGCCATCATCATCTGCATGCTGTGATCGGAACTCGCGGTGATGCGCAATCCCAATCGGAAAAGACGGTTCTGGAACTCCCCGGCGATCATCGATGAGTTGCCGCCGGAGCCGAAGGCATAGATCATTTCCGCTTGCGCGAGCCGGTCGGCTGCGCGCTCGATCGCTGCAAGGTCGAGCGAACGGTGCAGCAGAAAGAGCGCATTCTGCGCCTTGGTGATGATGTCCTGCGCCACATCGCCGGGCTCCTGGCTCTTCGGCTCGGGCTTCAGGTAGCGCATGCCGACATAGGGGGTGCGTGCCAGCTGCACCTTGAAATCGGAAAAGCTCTCGCAGCCGAGGCGTCGGCAGAATCGCGTGACCGTCGGCGGCGAAACGTCGGCCTTGCCGGCAAGCTCGATGATGGAAGCGTTCACCGCAAACTCGAAATCATTGAGCAGGATATCGGCGATGCGGTTTTCCGATTGGGATAACCGCCCCTTCTCCTCCTGCAGTGTCGCGAAAATATCCATCGAACGGCGCCCTTCCCTGTTCAGGCGTCCTTCGGCTTGTAGGCGACGCAATCGATCTCCACCTTGCAATCGACCATCATGGAGGACTGTACGCAGGCGCGCGCCGGCGGATGAGCTCCGAAATATTCCTGATAGATCCGGTTGAAGCTCCAGAAATCGCGCGGATCGTCCAGCCAGACGCCAACTCTCACCACGTGCTCGACACCGTAACCGGCCTCTTTCAAGATGGCCAGAAGATTGCCGATCGCCTTGTGAGTCTGAGCGACGATGTTGCCGCCGACGATCTCGCCGTTTTCCATCGCCACCTGACCCGAGACGTGAAGCCAGCCGCCCGCCTCGACGGCACGTGCGAAAGGCAATGTTTTTCCGCCTGCGCCAACCTGTTCGGCACCATAGCGCTTGATCGACATCGAGGACCCGCTCTGCAAATTATTTTCTTTATCCGTTGACAAATGACCATAGAATGCGGAATTTGACCAGTGAAAATCATCATTTATGAAAAGAATTTCAATCCAGGCAAAAATACATGCGGAATCCCTTCCAGAATCCGTTTCCAGAAAGCGACACGGCCCGCCACTCCATATGGGAGATGCTGGTCACCCGCGATATCGACGCGTTCCTGGCCGCCGATTGGTCGATGGTAGCCGACGATTTCGTCGAGGAGAGCTTCATCGGCATCGACGGACGGCGAGAGGCGAACCCGGACAAATGGCGGCTCACCTTTCCCTCGCTCGCCGTCTATCGGGACGAATGGCTGCGTCAGGCGCGGGACTTCGCCGGGCAGTCCTTTGCCGAGGATCCGCGGGAAGCGATCTTCGCCACCACGACCCTGGAAGACATCGAGGTCGACGGAGAACTTGCCCTTGCGCGCAAGAAATTCGACGGGGGGCTGAAGAAAGCGGACGGCACGTTCGATATAATGAAGTGGCAGACGGTTTACTATTGCCGCCTCCACCGGGACCGGTGGAAAATCTGCGGCTTCACCGGCTATCTCCCCAATCCGATGGGGTCGAACTGAGTTGAGTTACAAGGCGAAGCCATTGCGCATCTTCACGGCGGCGCTCGCGACCGAGACGAATACTTTCTCTCCCATCTGCATCGACAGGCGTGCATTCGAGGCATCGCTTTACGCTCCGCCAGGAAAGCACCCCGAAACGCCGACGCTCTGCACGGCGCCGATCACGGTCGGGCGCCGCGTGACCGCGCAAAAAGGCTGGAAATTGATCGAAGGCACCGCCGCCTGGGCTGATCCTGCCGGTCTCGTCAATCGGCAGACCTATGAGGATCTGCGTGACGAAATTCTCGGCCAATTGCGTGCCGCCCTGCCCGTCGATGCCGTCGTTCTCGGCCTGCATGGGGCAATGGTCGCGGACGGCTGCGAGGATACCGAAGGCGACCTGCTTCAGCGCGTGCGCGAAATCGTCGGTCCGGACGTGCTCGTCTGCGCCGAACTCGACCCGCACAGCCACCTCACTGCCAGGAGAGCGGCGGCCGCGGATTTCTTCGTCTTCTTCAAGGAGTTCCCGCACACCGATTTCGTCGAGCGCGCCGAAGATCTCTGGCGGATCGCGATCGATAAGCTCGAGGGCCGCGTAGAGCCGGTGATGTCCATCTTCGACTGCCGGATGATAGATGTCTTCCCCACCTCGCGCGAGCCCATGCGCAGCTTCGTCGACAAGCTGATACAGATCGAACGGGACGACGCCGATGTGCTGTCATTGTCCGTCGTGCATGGCTTCATGGCCGGCGACGTGGCGGAAATGGGCACCAAGATGCTGGTCGTGACCAACGGCAAGGCGGAGAAAGGCGAGGCACTCGCCCGTGAGCTGGGTCTGGAGCTCTTCTCCCGGCGCGGCACCTATCGCATGCCGGAGATCGACGAGCGCCAGGCGGTGGCACAGGCGCTGGCGGCTCCGGCCGGGCCTGTGGTGATTGCCGATATGTGGGATAATCCAGGCGGCGGCACGGCGGGCGATGCGACGGTCGTGCTGGAGGAACTTATAGCGCAGGACGCCACCGACACGGCGATCGGCACGATCTGGGATCCAATGGCCGTGCAGATCTGCATGGCGGCCGGCGAAGGCGCCGAGATCCCCTTGCGCTTCGGCGCGAAATCCGCGCCCGGCACGGGGCGGCCGATCGATGGCATCGTCAAGGTCGTCAAGCTGGTGCGCAATGCTGAAATGCGCTTCGGCGAGAGCTTCGCTCCCTTCGGCGACGCCGTTCACATACGCGTCCACGGCATCGACATCATCCTGAACACGACGCGCGCCCAGAGCTTCGACCCGAGCCTTTTCTCCGTGATGGGCATCGACCCCACGTCGAAAAAGATCCTCGTGATCAAATCCACGAACCACTTCTTCGCCTCATTCTCCAGGATCGCATCCGAGATCCTCTATTGCTCTGCCGGAACACCCTACCCCAACGACCCGGCGAGGACTCCCTATCGGCGGGCAAGGCGCGACATCTGGCCGATGGTCACCGACCCGCACGGGTTCGAAACGACGGCCTGAGCCGAGCGCCATCACTGGAGCGGGATTCAGCCCAGGGACATGGTCTGGCTGGTGGACGAGCACAGCGATGAGGACATCAAACAGGCCGCGGCGGGTATCCCGAATCTGAGCGGGCCTCACCCCCGACATGCGCCCCAACCTTGCCGCATTTCGCCCGGAGCCTGCCTCAATCGCGGTCAGTCCTCCAGGAAAACGCCGCCAACTTTGAAAATTCACAGTTGCGTCGTTCAACCGGCGATTGTCCCAAAATATTGCGGGGCGCAATTTCTGCAACATGCCGCGAAACCGGGATTTTTCAGGAAAGCGGGCCGCCGGCTGGCGGCCGTCTTCTTTGCGGGAGCTCGCGGCTTAGGTGCACTGCAGCATGATTCTGTTCGCTTTTCTGCTGCAACGCCATATTTTTTCTTCGGGAGTGCCCTAGTTTCTCATCCTGCGGGCTGAGGTCTGCTCTGTTGAAACGGCTGCCGCGAGGCGCTGCCCGATAGGGAGTGACTGATATCGTGAGTATGGACGCGAATGTCTCGGCGCGCATCAACCTGATGCGTATTCTGCTGATCTCCGGCATCGTATTCGTGCACGTCCCGTACAATCCGCAGTGGAGTCCCTTTCTGGGCAACTACGGCATGTTGGACTGGATTCGCGTCTTTCTCGGCGAAAGCCTGTTTCGGATCGGTGTGCCCTGCCTCAGCGCGATCTCCGGCTATCTTCTCTTTCGCAGGGGCCTTGCCGATTTCGACTATTGGAAGACGCTGAAGACCAAGGCGCGGACCGTTCTCCTGCCGTTCCTTATCTGGAGCGTCTCCTTCTTTGTGGTGGTCTACGCCATGCAGCGCCAGGGCCTCGGCTTCGGCTATCTGCCCGACACGATCAATGCGACCCCGCGCCAGTGGCTGAGCATGGCCTTCGCGATCGAGGCAACGCCCGTCAATCTGCCCCTGTATTTCCTGCGCGACCTGATGCTCTGTATCCTGCTGTCGCCGCTTCTGGCATTGCTGGTGAGCCGTTATCCGCGCGTGACGCTCCTTGCACTGCTCGCCTATGCGATACTGCCGCTGCCAAACGGAATATTTCTCAAGAAATCCATCCTGTTCGGCTTCTCGGCTGGAATCTGTGCGAGCCTGCATGGCGTGAACATCAAAATGCTTGATCGCTTCGCTGCACCGATCGCGGCCGGGTTCCTGGCAATCGCAGTCGTGATCGCCGTCGGCCTCTATTACACCGGCCCGGATTTCCCGCTTTGGCTCGACATGGCACTTCGCCTGACGTCGATTGCGGGAATCATCGGCTCCTGGGCGATCTCGGAGCTGCTCGTGCGCACCCGCTTCGGTGAAAGATTTGGCCGCGGGAGTGGACTGAGTTTCTGGATCTTCTGCGGCCACTATCCGCTGCTCGTGTTGTTCTGGATGATCTGGAACCGCACCGGGCTCAGCTATTACCCGCTCTTCTATTTCACCGCGCCGTTCATCGCCATTGCGATCCTCGTCGCGTCCCACAATCTCGTAGGGCGCTTGGCGCCGGATCTGCTTGGAGTGCTTACCGGCAGCCGAACAGGTACGAAACGAATGGCCACGCAGCAGCCGCAAGGCGCGCAGGCAGGCTATTCGCCCCAGCAAAGGTAACGACCATGACAATCGATCGCTACAGACGCTTTGCCCGTCTCGCTTTCATCGCAACGCTCCCTCTCGCCGGCCTTGCAGACGCTGCGGCCGCGCAGGAAGGCGCCAACGGCACCTCCTTCAAGGACGACTTCGACACTCTCGACACCCGCGTCTGGTTCGTCTCGGACGGATGGAACAATGGCGGGCATCAGAATTGCACCTGGTCGAAGAAGCAGGTGAAGACCGTCGACGGCATTCTGGAACTGACCTTCGAGGAGAAGAAGGTAAAGGAGCGCAACTTCGCCTGCGGGGAAATTCAGACGCGCAAGCGCTTCGGCTACGGCACCTACGAGGCGCGGATAAAGGCGGCCGACGGTTCCGGGCTGAACTCGGCCTTCTTCACCTATATCGGTCCGACCGACAAGAAGCCGCATGACGAGATCGATTTCGAGGTTCTCGGAAAGAACACGGCGAAGGTCCAGATCAACCAGTATGTATCGGCAAAGGGCGGCAACGAATTTCTCGCCGACGTTCCGGGCGGCGCCAACCAGGGTTTCAACGACTACGCCTTCGTCTGGGAAAAGAATCGCATCCGCTACTACGTCAACGGCGAACTGGTTCACGAAGTGACCGATCCGGCGAAGATCCCGGTAAACGCCCAGAAGATCTTCTTCAGCCTGTGGGGGACGGACACGCTCACCGACTGGATGGGCACCTTCTCCTACAAGGAGCCGACAAAGCTCCAGATCGATCGCGTCGCCTTCACTGCTGCCGGCGACGAGTGCCAGTTCGCCGAGTCGGTAGCGTGCCAGCTGGAGCGGGCGCAATCCGAGTGAATGGCGGGTAACTGAGTAATTTATCCATTTTGTTGCAGTGCACAAAGAATTGAACTAAGCTCAGCCCCGGGCTGGGCAGGAAAACGGACGTTTTCATGCTGCAGATACTCTATCTGGCACAGGATCTTGCCGATCCCGCAGTGCGCCGGAGAACCCTGACGCTCGTCGCGGGTGGCGCACGCGTGACGCTCGCCGGATTCCGCCGCGGCGACAATCCTCTGGCCGCCATCGACGGCGTCGAGCCGATCGAACTCGGAACCACCGCCGACGGCCGTTTCGCCCAGCGGATCGGTGTCGTCGCTCGCGCCTGCCTGTCGCTGCAACGCCAGCTCGGCCATGTCCGCAAGCCGGATGTGATCATCGCGCGCAATCTGGAGATGCTTGCCGTGGCGAGGAGAGCGGTCGCGTTCTTCGGCGGTACGATTCCTATCGTCTACGAATGCCTCGATATCCACCGCCTCATGCTGCGCAAGGACATCGTCGGGCGGATGCTGCGCGCGGCCGAAAGCCAACTCGGCAAGAATGCGCGCCTGTTGATCACCAGCTCCCCCGCCTTCATCGAGCATTACTTCCGGCCCCTTTCCGGCATCGGCGCTCCGCCGATGCTTCTGGAAAACAAGGTGCTCGAAATCGACGGCACGGTCGAGCGGCGGACGGCCCCACCGGCCGAATGCCCGCCGCCCGGCGCACCCTGGAAGATCGGCTGGTTCGGAGCACTGCGCTGCCGCAGGTCGCTCGCCCTTCTCGCCGAATTCTCGCGAAAGATGGAGGGCCGCTTCGAGATCGTTCTGCGCGGCAGGCCCGCCTATTCCGAATTCGACGATTTCGACGGCTTCGTTCGCAACGAGCCCTTCATGCGGTTCGAAGGCGCCTATCGCAATCCTGAAGACCTGGCGGAAATCTATGGCGAGGTCCACTTCACCTGGGCGATCGACTTCTTCGAGGAGGGCCAGAATTCTGCCTGGCTGCTGCCGAACAGGCTTTATGAAGGCTGCCGCCACGGCCGAATTCCGATCGCCATGAAGGGGACGGAGACCGCTCGTTTCCTGTCCGTGCGGAGCATCGGCTTCGTTCTCGAGGGAGCCGATGCCGGGAGCCTCGCCACAACTCTCGGCTCGCTGACGCCAAAACGCTATGCCGACGCCGCAGAGCGTATCAGCCGGTGCAATCCGGGATCCTGGGTGTTCGACCGGGCGGATTGCGAAACCCTGGTGCGGCAGCTGGCAGCGCTCACGCTCCAGGCGCCGCAGACCGTTCCCGTAGTCGCGATGGCCGGTTCCAGCCACAACGAAGGTGGATTTCTATGAGCTCCGATGAACTGACGTCCACGTCGAGCCTTATCGTCATACCCTGCCTCAACGAGGCCTCGCATATCGAGGCGCTGATCGAAAAGCTGCGTCCGTCGCTCACGCCTTTGAACGCGCGGGTGGTCATTGCCGACGGCGGCAGCACGGACGGAACGCGGGAGATCGCCCGTCGCCTTGCCACTGAGGATCCGCGGGTGCTCTTCCTCGACAATCCGAAGCGCATACAAAGCGCGGCGATCAATCGCGCCGTCGCCGAACTCGGCGCCGGCAGCGACTACCTGATCCGCATCGACGCCCACGGGACCTATCCGGACGATTATTGCGAGCGGCTTGTCGAGGACGCGCTGGCGACCGGCGCGGATTCGGTCGTGGTCGCCATGCAGACCGTCGGTTTCAGCACCTTCCAGAAGGCAACGGCCTTCGCGCAGAACTCCAAGCTCGGCAATGGCGGCTCGAAGCACCGCACCGGTGCCGTCGGGCACTGGGCCGAGCACGGTCATCATGCATTGATGCGCATCGAAGCCTTCGAGGCTGTCGGAGGCTATGACGAGAGCTTCAGCCACAACGAGGACGCCGAACTCGACTATCGCCTCGGAAAAGCGGGCTACCGGATCTGGATGACCGACAAGACGAGCATGGTCTACTATCCCCGTGCCAAGCTCGTCCCGCTGTTTTGGCAGTATTTCGGCTACGGCCGCGGCCGGGCAAAGAACTTCCTCAAGCACCGGGCAATGCCGGGGCTCAGGCAGATGCTGCCGCTTGCGGTGGCACCCATCGCTTTCGGCGCGCTTCTCGCGATCGTCAACTGGATGGCCGTGGTGCCGGTGGGGGTTTGGGCTGCCGCGTGCCTCGGCTATGGCGTCTGGATGGCGCTCGGCCAGCGTAATCCTTACGGACCGCTTGCAGCCGTTGCAGCCATGGTCATGCACCTTGCCTGGTCCGCCGGGTTCTGGCGGGAACTCCTCGACTTCCGCCGCAGGGTGGCCTGATGCCGAACGAAACGCTTCACATCGACATCGGCGTCTGCACGTACCGCCGGCCGGAGCTTGCCGAAACGCTTCGCTCGCTGGCTGCGATGAACGTGCCGGAGCGCGCCAGCTTGCGCGTCATCGTCGCCGACAACGACGCGGAACCGAGCGCCAGGGCTCTAGTCGAAGGGCTTCGGCCGCAGATGCCGTTCGACATCCTCTACGTTCACTGCCCGCACTCGAATATCTCGATCGCCCGCAATTGCTGCCTCGACAACAGCACCGGCGACTTCCTTGCCTTCCTCGATGACGACGAGACCGTTTCCGGCGACTGGCTGATCCGGCTTCTGGAAACGGCGCGCATCACGGGAGCCGCCGCCGTGCTCGGTCCCGTCAGGGCGCATTACGGGCCTACGGCTCCCGGCTGGATGCGCAACGGCGATTTCCACTCGACACTGCCGGTCTGGGTAAAGGGAGAAATCCGGACCGGATACACCTGCAATGCGCTGCTCAGGCGCGATGCGGCCTCGCTCCATGGCCGGCGCTTCAAGCTTTCGCTCGGCAAGAGCGGCGGCGAGGACACGGATTTCTTCGCCGGAATGCACAGCGCCGGCGGAATGATCGCCTTTTCGCCGGAAGCCTGGGTGCATGAGCCGGTACCGGAAAACAGGGCCTCGCTTGCCTGGCTCGCGAAGCGTCGTTTCCGCTCCGGACAGACCCATGGACGCCTCCTCGCCGAGAAAGCCAATGGCTTGCGTCAGGCCTGGAATGTCGCCCTTGCCGGCGCAAAGTCCGGCTTTTGCGCAGTTGCCGCGGTCCTCTGCATTCCTTCGGCCGCAAGGCGGAACCGCTTTGCGCTACGCGCCGTACTGCATGCCGGCGTCATCAGCGGCCTGCTGGGGTTGAAGGAAATCGAACAATACGGAGCCCGCGAGGTGACCTCGGCATGAACCCTCCGGCGATCGATAAGGTCCCCGACGTCACATTCGTCGTGGCGGCCTATAATTCTGCGGATACGATCGTGCGCGCGATCGAAAGCGCACTGGCGCAGGAAGGCGTGACCGTCGAGGTCGTCGTCGTCGACGATCGCTCGGCAGATGCGACGCCCGCGCTCGTGGCGGCAATCCCGGATCCCCGGGTCCGCCTGATCGCCCTCGATCGCAACCGCGGTCCAGGCGGCGCGCGCAATGCCGGCATCGGCGCGGCGCGCGGCCGGTGGATCGCCGTTCTCGATTCGGACGACACGGTCCGGGCGGGCCGGCTCAGGCGGATGATCGAACGAGCGGACGCCGCCGGGGCGCAGATCGCCGTCGACAATCTCGACGTCGTCTCGCTGGACGGGCGCAGTCTCAGGATGTTCTCCGAAGCCGAACTCGCCCGGCTGCCGCAGCTCACGCTTCCCGCCTTCATCGAATCCAACGTCCTCTTTCGATCCGAGCACAATTTCGGCTACATGAAACCGATCTTCGAGCGCCGCTTTCTGGAAAACCAGCAGCTTCGATTCGACGAGACGCTGCGCATCGGCGAGGACTACATCCTGCTGGCATCGGCGCTTGCCTGTGGCGGGCGCTGCGCGGTCGAGCCGTCCGCCGGTTATATCTATCATATCCGCGAGGGTTCCATCTCGCGTGTGTTGAGGCTCGATCATATAGACGCGATGATCGCCGCCGACGAAGCCTTCCTGCGCCGCTACCCGCTCGACGGCCCGGCGCAGAAAATGCAGCGCAGGCGCATGCGCGGCTTCCGCGAAGCTCGCTCGTTTCTGGTCCTCGTCGAGCAGTTGAAAAAGAGATCGTTGGCCGGCGCGCTCAAGACCGCGCTGGCCGACCCGCTTGCGCTCCGGCATCTCAGCATGCCGATCGCTGCCCGATTGCGCCGCCTTGCCGCGCGATTCGTGCATCCCTCCTCCCATTCGGCCCCCCGTGCCGCCCCCATGACGGCGGCGGCTGAACGATCCCCGCTGGGCAACGACCCCCAATAAGCAAAGGATGATAAAATGGACCGTGTCAGGACCGTCAGAAAAGCAGTAATCCCGGTTGCCGGAAACGGAACGAGATTCCTCCCGGCGACAAAGGCAGTGCCCAAGGAGATGTTGACGATCGTCGACCGGCCAGTCGTTCAATATGCCGTGGACGAGGCCCGCCAGGCCGGAATCGAGCATATCGTCTTCGTCACCAGCCGGAACAAGCAGGTGATCGAGGACCATTTCGACGACGCGCCGGAGCTCATCTCGTCGCTTTCACGCTCTGGCAAAAGCGCGCAGATTTCCGAACTCGAGGCCATGTTGCCGGCAGCCGGCTCGGTCAGCTTTACCCGCCAGCAGGCCCCCCTCGGCCTCGGGCACGCGGTATGGTGTGCGCGTGACCTGATCGGCGACGAGCCGTTCGCGCTTCTGCTGCCCGACATGGTCTCCTTCGGCGCGCGCGGTTGCATGGCCGGCCTCATGGATCTCTATAACGAGGTTGGCGGCAACGTCGTCGGCGTCGAGCAATGCGCCCCCGAGGAAGCATCGAAATACGGCATCGTCGGCAAGGGCGAGACGGTCCGGCACGGTTTCTCCGTGACCGAGATGGTCGAAAAGCCCGCCGCAGGAAAGGCGCCGTCCAACTACTATCTCAATGGTCGCTACATTCTTCAGCCGGAAATCTTCTCGATTCTGGCCCACCAGACGCGCGGCGCCGGCAATGAGATCCAGTTGACCGATGGCATGCTGACGCTTTCGCAATCCCAGTCCTTCCACGCGCATCCCTATGAGGGCCGCACCTTCGACTGCGGTTCGAAGCAGGGCTTCATCGAAGCCAATGTCGCCTTCGCGCTTGCTCGTGCGGACATCGGCGATATCGTTTTCGAATCCGTCCGCGACATGGTTCTGTCTCACGAAAGCCGCATCCGGGCGGCATAAGCGGCGGCTTCCGGCAGTCCTTCGGGACTGCCGGAACAAGGACCGGAGAAGAAGATGAACAGAACGGCCCCCATGAAACAAAGAAGCGTTCCATTGAGCAGCATCATGCCCAGCGAAGACCAGTCAGACGGCTTTATCGACCTCGACCGGCTTGTCGCCGCAGTCTTTCGTCGTGCCCGGCTCGTGGCCGCATTCGTCCTGCTCTTCATTGCGCTGGGGGTCGCTTATCTCCTGTTTGCCACGCCCTATTACACGTCGATGACGCAGATCCTTCTCGACGAAAACCTGTCCAAATACGCCGAGGAGGAACCTACCCCGGTAAACAGCCAGATGCTCGACACGCAGATTGCGAGTGCGGTCGAGATCCTGAAATCCGGCGAACTCGCATTGCGCGTCGTCGACAAGCTCAAACTCGACGAAAACGATACGATACTCAATCCGCCGCAGTCGCCCGTTGCCGTCGTCAAGGACTGGTTGAAATCGGCAACCGGGCTTTTTTCCGGCGGTCCCGACGTTACGGAAGAACAGGCGCGCAACGGACGGCGGCAGAAGGCAGCCGCGATCATACAGCAATCGCTCGCGGTCGAACGTGTTTCGCGCAGCTCGGTCGTGGCCGTTGCCTTTCGCTCAAGCGACCCCTTGCTTGCGGCGACCATCGCGCGCGGTTACGCAAGTGCCTATCTGACAGATCAGTTGAACGCCAATTTCGAGGCGACCGAGCGCGCTTCCGTCTGGCTGCAGGAACGGCTTACGGATCTTCAGCAGCGCTCGCAGGCCGCCGCGCTCGAAGTCGCGCATTTCAGGGCCGAGAACGGTCTGACGGCTGCACGGGGCGAGCTGATGTCCGAGCAGCAGATGGCCGATCTCAACAGCCAGCTCATCGTCGCCCAGGCCGATACGGCAAGTGCGTCGGCCCGTTACAACCAGTACAAGTCGATCGTCGACCAGGGACCGGAGAACGCGGTCAAGAACGCCACCATTTCCTCAAAGGAGGGTGACAATTCGGTGATCCGTGACCTTAGGACCCGCTATCTCACCGTCGGCAAGCGCGAGCGGGAAGTCTCGGACAATTTCGGCGCCGACCACCCGCAGGCGGTATCGCTCCGCGCCGAGCAGGAGGATGTCGCGCGGCAGATATACCAGGAACTGCAGCAACTCACTGCAAGCTACAAGAACGAATACGAGGTCGCGCAGTCGCGCGAGGCATCGCTCAGGAAGAGCATCCAGGGCATTGCCGGCAAGACCTCCGACGCCAGCGAGCAACTCGTTCAATTAAGGGAGCTCGAACAGAAGGCAGCGGCTCTGAAGACGCTCTACGAATCCTATCTCGGCCGCTACGAACAGGCGACGCAGCAGCAATCCTTCCCGATCGCCAAGGCGCGCGTCATCTCCGAGGCCGGCGTGCCCGTGTCGCCGTCGAGCCCCAAGAAAACCATGACTCTCGCGCTCTCCGCCGTGCTCGGCATGATGGTCGGCGGGGCTTACGCGGCCTTCCTCGAATTCCGCGAACGGACTTTCCGCCTGGAAGGCGACATCCGCTCGATCCTCGGCCATCGCTCGCTCGGCTACGTTCCGCTGCTCGGAACGCGTATGAAGAAGAAGGCACAACTGGTCCATGCGCATTTCGGCTCGGTGAAAAGACACGACGAAGCTGTCGACGACACGATGCCGTTCCAACGACTTTCGCGCATCGTCGTCGATGCGCCGCGTTCGACCTTCGCGGAGACCTTCCGCAACGCCAAGCTCGCCTGCGACCAGATGCTCGCCGGCAGCGAAAGCCGCGTGATCGCCATTGCATCGGCCCTTCCGGACGAGGGAAAGTCGATCATTGCCGCGAACTTCGCCGCGCTTCTGGCGGCGAGCGGCAAGCGGACCCTGCTCATCGATGCCGACATACGCAAGCCGGGACTGACTCAGATGATCACGCCCGCCCCGCGCACCGGGCTCGTCGAAACGCTGACCGGAGAAGCCACCTGGCCCGCCGGAATCAAGGTGGACCAGCGCACCAAGCTCGCAATTCTTCCGGCCGGCGGCGCATCGCATCAGCGGCATCAGAGCAATGAGCTGCTCGCCTCCCCGGCCATGGCGAACCTCATCGAGAACGCCCGCAACGCCTTCGACTACGTCGTCGTCGATCTTGCCGCACTCGCCCCCGTCGTCGACGCTAAGGCTTTCGCGCCGCTTGCCGACGGTATTCTCTTCGTGGTCGAGTGGGGAAGGACGCCTTCGCGGCTCGTACGCGATCTGCTCAATTCGGAACCATTGATCAACTCGAAGGTGCTGGGCGTCATCCTCAACAAGACGGACATGAACGAACTCGGCAAATACAGCGACTTCGACGGGGCGGAGAAATACCGCCACCGCTACGGCAAATATTACGTCGAGAATACGATTACGGAAAACAACGCCGCATGAGGCGACCGCGGCCGCGCCACCTGTGCGCGGCCTTTTCGCCCTTCGCCGTCAGACCTTGCGGCGATCGACGATCCAAGCGGCTGCCATTAGCGCGATGACCGCCGCTAGGGCAACGAGTGCCAGCGCATAGAAAAGCGAATATTCGACCAGCGACGGCAGCATCGAAAGACAACGCCGCACCCTGCCAGGCGACCGCCGCCAATCCGGCAGGTCGTCACGGTTGAAAGCCTCCAGCCGGCGGGTAAGAAAATGCATATCGCGAGAACCGATCGCCAATCGAAGCCATGGACGCGGTCATGCTGCTGAACAACAGTGGCGATAGCGAGGCACTTCAGCTCCCCGAACCGTCACCCGGCAGTCAATCTTCCCACCACCGGTGGAAATGATGGACCGGGCCGCGCCCCTGGCCTATCTCCAGGCGGTCGGCGGCGGAGATTGCGGCATGCAGATAGGACTTGGCGGCACTCACCGCTTCGACCAGCGGCAAGCCTTTCGCAAGGCCGGCGGCAATGGCTGCCGACAGGGTGCAGCCGGTGCCGTGGTCGTTGCGCGTCTCGATCCGCGCGGCGGGAAGGCGGACAAGAGTGTCGCCGTCGAAGAAGAGGTCTGTGGCCTCCCGGCCCTTCAAGTGCCCGCCCTTGACCAGAACCGCATATGCGCCGGTCCGCATGATCGCTTCCGCCTGGCGCGCCATCTCCGCCTCGTCCTCGGCGATTGCGCGCCCGGTCATCAGCGCGGCCTCGGCAAGATTGGGCGTGGCGACGAGCGCCAGCGGCAACAGCTCTTCGATGAGCGCCGTAACGGCATCCGGCCGAAGCAACGCGTCGCCGGAGGTCGCAACCATGACCGGATCCACGACGGCCCGTTTTCCGGACCGGCGCAATCCATCGGCAATGGCGGCGATCGTTTCCCGACGCGAGACCATGCCGATCTTGACGGCCTTCACGTCGAGATCGGAGAAGACGGCGTCCATCTGCGCCGACACGATTTCAGCGGAGACATCCTCGACGGCCGTCACGCCCCTGGTGTTCTGGGCCGTGATCGCAGTGATGACGCTGGCGCCGTAAACGCCGAGCGCCGAAAACGTCTTGAGGTCCGCCTGAATACCGGCGCCGCCGCCCGAGTCCGAGCCGGCGATGGTGAGAGCAATCGCCGTCATGCCCAGGCCTCCTTCGCACGAGGGCAGATGATGCTTGCGAGCGGTACGGCAGTGGACGTCATCGATCGATCTCCAGACGGAACATCACGGAGATCCAGGAAAGGCGATGAAAAGGCGAACTTGCCGCTGGCGGCCTTCTTTCCGTTCCTACGCCGGCATGACCCGGATCAGGTTCAAGGGTCCGGCTCAACGCCATCTCAGCACCGTCTGGTGCTCCCCTCGGAATGCGCTATCTATGCGGTTGTGGCAAAGCGATGTCAACGCGCCCGCGCAAAGGCTTGTAAGACCCGGCTTTTAGGCCGGCCGGCAAAAATATACCCGCAGCCCGGCCACCTATGATGCGGTCATTCCTTCTGCCGCCGTCAATCGCTCGTTTCCTCCTCGAAAACGGCGGCGATTGCGTTATTCTTAGCAAAATTTCGTCGTACAGGAGGGAACACGCCATGAGTTTGCGCATCAACGATACCGCCCCTGATTTCACCGCCGAGACAACGCAGGGCACGATCAATTTCCATGAATGGATCGGCGACGGCTGGGCTGTCCTTTTCTCCCATCCGAAGAACTTTACTCCCGTCTGCACCACGGAACTCGGCGCCATGGCCGGCATCGAGCCGGAGTTCCGCAAGCGCGGCGTCAAGATCATCGGCATTTCGGTCGACCCGGTCGAAAGTCACACCAAGTGGAAGAACGACATCAAGGTCGCGACCGGCTTCGAGGTCGACTACCCGCTGATCGGCGACCGCGATCTGAAGGTGGCAAAGCTTTACGACATGCTGCCGGCCGGCGCCGGAGAGACGTCCGAGGGCCGGACGCCTGCGGATAACGCCACCGTGCGTTCGGTCTACGTCATCGGCCCCGACAAGAAGATCAAGCTGATCCTCACCTATCCGATGACCACCGGCCGCAACTTCAACGAGATCCTGCGCGCCATCGACTCGATCCAGCTCACCGCCAAGCATCAGGTGGCAACACCCGCGAACTGGCAGCAGGGCGAGGACGTCATCATCACGGCCGCCGTCTCCAACGAGGACGCCGTGCAGCGTTTCGGGTCGTTCGACACCGTGCTTCCCTATCTCCGGAAGACGAAGCAGCCAACGGCCTAAGCAAACCCGCTGCGAAGAGTCAGTCGATCGGGCGCGTCAATTCATCAAGGGCGACGCGCCCTTGGCGCTTTTTGCTAACATGGTTGTTTAACGCGCACAGAGCAGAACCATCTGCCTCAATCCGCTTTGGCGATGGAGATGATCTCCGCCAGAACCCCGTGCAGAGCGTCGCGATAGCCGTTGCGTGCCGAGGGGCCGCTTTCATCCGACGTCATGACCACGGTCAGGTCAAGGGACGGCACTATGTAGAGCATCTGACCGCCATAGCCCCAAGCGTAATACACATCCTCGTCGCCGATCCGGCGCGTGAACCAGCCATATCCGTAGCCGTCGCCGGTAAAACGGGAGGCCGTGCGCGGCTGCCAGGAAAGCTCCACCCAATCGGCCGGGACGACCTGCCGTCCGTCTGCGGTGCGGCCGCGGTTGCGATAGAGCTCACCGAAGGCAAGCAGCGATCGCGCGCTCATCGCCATCTGGTTGCCCCCGAGATAGATGCCCTGGGGATCCCGCTCCCAGGCGCCGATCCGGAAACCCTCGACAGGACCGAGCCATTCGCGCGCAAGCGCCAGTGTCGACTTGCCGCCGACCTTGGTCAGTATTGCCGAGAGCAGATGGGTCGAGGCGGTCGAATAAAGCATCCGACCTCCGGGCTCGTCGTCGAAGGGCTGTGCCAGTGCGAAACGAACCCAGTTGCGGCTCGACACCCAGCGGCCGTAATTCGGCCCGGACATGCGCCCCAGTCCCGCTTGCATCGAAAGCAGGTTGCCGATGGTGATGTCGTTGATCCGGGGGTCGGCCTGCGACGGGAGGTCTTCCTTCAGGAGCGGCGCGATCTTCTGCTCCGGGCCGTCGAGCAGACCCTTGTCGATCGCAATGCCCACAAGTGCGGATACGATCGATTTCGACGCCGACTTGATGTTGGTCGACTCCGAGGGCGTGTGGCCGCGATAACCCTTCTCGGCAATCGTCTCCCCGTCCCTGGCAACGACCACGGTCTTCAGCGGTTTCAACTCTTCTCTGGTCGCCAGGGCCGTCAGCAAGGTGGTGACGGACTGATCCTGCGCGGCTGCCGCCGAGTGGAAACCGAAGAGCGCAAGGAACGTAACAACGAGCATAGTCATGCGTTCGACCTAGGGCGAATGGCACGACAAGTCATCAAGTGCAGTCCAAGCTCACGACGATGTGACCTTGCCTGAAGGTCGGCTACATCGATGCTCCGGGGTTCATTCCCTCCAGATCGCAACATCGACGGGTTTCAGCGTGCGGCCCCCCAGGTAGAACTCGGCCGACGGCCCTGCGGGCACCTCCGCGGAGGTCCGGCCGAAATTGAAGGCGAAACGGAGATTGCCGCGGCGCGTCACGCGAAGATCGCCGAGGTCGGGCAGGCTTTCCAGTCCAGCCCAGCCGAGCGCGTCGCCGATCACCTTGTCGAGCAATGCGCCGTTGGCCGCAACGGCCAGATAGCGTGCCTTGTCGTTGCCGACGAGCGCCGGAGCGCCGTTGCGATACTCCCCGTCGAAGCTTGCGAGAACGGTCTCGTTCGTCCTTACCGTCTCGCGCCAGCCGGCCGCCTGATAAGCCTCGTTGCCGTAGAGAACGGTCTCGCTATGAAACTCCGGCAGCGACTCGACCCGCGAGACGCTGATATCGATGAGCTTCGCCAGCGATCCCGGCGGCAGTCCCTCGGGGATGTGCATGTCCTTCGTCTTGCTGCCGCTGCGCGCGCCGAAGACCACCTTGGCGTCCGCTCGCGCGAGCCGCTCGACGAAAGCCTCCTCGGCAATGACGAGATCCGGCGCGAGGATCAGCTTGTATCCGTCGAGGTCCGAGTGCTGGCCTATGAAATCCACATCGACGCCCAGACGCGCCGCCGTCGAATACCAATCGAGCGCAACCGCCGAAGCGGAATAGCTCCGCCCCTGCGGCAGGACGCGTGTCGCCCAGCGCGATTCGTAGTCGAGAAGGATCGCGACTTGCGCCTTGCCACGCACCTCTCCCCCGGGCAGGCGCTTCATTTCCGCGACGACTTCGGCGACTTCAAGATAGCCCTGATCCGCCTCGCTGTTTGGAAGAAGGAGGCCCGCGTGAAACTGTTCCTGCGCGAAAGGCGCCTGGCGCCAGCGGAAATAAGAGACCATGTCGACCCCATGGGCATAGGCGAGCCAGGTCCAGAGCCGAACCATGCCGTCGGCCGGCGACTGGTTGTGCGCCGCCCAGTTCACAGGCCCCGGCTGCTGCTCCATGACCCAGACGCGGCCGCGGCCGACGGCTCGGTAGAGGTCGTGGTTGAAGGCCGGCTGGTCGGGATCCCCCACCCGGAGATAATGCTCCTTGTCCTTCGCTGCGAGCCGCCCGTTGAGCAGGCCGCCCATCGGGTAGACGTCCCAGGAGGCAATGTCGATGTCCTCGCCGACGGAGTAATGGTCGAAATCGGTATTCTGCGACATGAAGTTGTGCGTCACCGGACGGCCGGGCGAATGCGCCCGGATAATATCGACCTGGACCTTGTTGAAGCTCTTTACCTGATCGGAAGAGAAACGGATGAAATCAACACCGTGGGTCGGGCTCGGCTCCTCCACCAGGCTGTTCGGCAGATCGATTTCCTCAAAGCTGTTGTAGTTCATCGACCAGAACGCCGTGCCCCAGGCGCGGTTCAGTTCCTCGATCGAGCCGTAGCGTTCGGCCAGCCACAGGCGGAATGCCCTCACCGCTTCGGCGGAATAGCTGTAGATCGTGTCGTGGTCGCCATATTCATTGTCCGTCTGCCAGGCATGGACATAGATGTGTTCGCCATAGCGGCGCGCCATCGCCTCGGTGATGCGCGCCGCCTCGGAGCGGTAGCGCCGGCTCGAGAAGCAATAGTGGCGTCGCGCGCCGAATTTACGCACCGTCCCCGTCGCATCCACCGGCAGAATGTCGGGATAGCGGTCCACGAGCCATTTCGGCGGGGCCGCCGTCGGCGTGCCGAGGATGACCTTGAGGCCGGCCTTGCCCAGAACGTCGATCGCTTCGTCCAGCCATTCCCAATGAAATTCGCCCGACCGCGGCTCTATCTTCGCCCAGGCGAATTCGCCGATGCGAACCCAGGAGAGGCCGAGCTCGATCATCCGCCCGGCGTCTTCCGCCCATTTCTCGCGCGGCCATTGTTCAGGATAGTAGCACACGCCGAGTTCGAGCCTGTCAGGCGTCCGAAAGTCGGAATTGAAGCGATTGGGGCTCGTCAGCGGCATGTGCAAGGTAAAGTCCTTTGTCGATTTTCTGGATTGGCGGCGGACGCACGTGGCGAGCAGGCGCGAAACGGCCGGAGCGAACTTAAACGTTTATATTAACCGGCGACCTCAATGGCGGATTGGTCGCTCATAGCTTCGGCCTCAGTCGGTCGTCCGAGCGCTCGATGAGGTCCGGCATCAGGAGCGTCTGCAGGGCCTCGGGTGGTTCTCCCTCCATCCGCCGCAGGATGAATTTGCCGAGCAGCGCGCTCGGCTCGCCGATCGGCAGGTAGTAGCTCGTGATCGGCGGTGCGAAATACTGGCTGACGTTCAGGTCGTCGGTCGCATTGATGACCGCGTCACGCCCATGCACCAGCCCGCGCGCGTGGAAGCCGGAAAAGGCGCCGAGCGCAGTGGCTTCGTTGGCACAGATATAGGCGGTGGGCGGATCGGCGAGCGCAGACATGGCCACCACATTCTCCCTGCCGAATGCGGGCGTCAGCCGACCATGAGCGACGAGCGCGGCATCGTAGGACAGGCCTGCCTCTTCGAGCGCTTTGCGATAGCTTTCCAGGCGAACGACACCGTAGGTGAACTGCTCTTTCGGATTGAGCAGCGCGATGCGCCTGTGGCCACGCTCGATCAGCCGCGCCATGGACAGGCGGATCATCTGTGCGTTGTCAGCGTCGACATAGGCGTGCGGCGCATTGTGGATGCTCATGCCGTAGGTCACGAAGGGGAACTCCGCTTCCTGCATCAACCGGATACGCGGATCGTCGGCCCGCGTGCCCGAAATGATGATGCCGTCGGCCTTCTTCATCGAAACGATCTGCCTGATCGTTTCCTGGCTTTCCTCGAAGTCGCGCACGGCGTAGAGCGAGACGCGATAGGGGCTTTCTTCCAGCGCCCAGGAAATACCGCTGAGGAGCTGCGCATATTCCACGCCCTCCCATTCGTTTTCCTTCGGGCCCGGCGCCGTCATTATGGCGGCAACCTGATAGGTCTTGCCGGTGCGCAGCTGCACGCCATGAAGATTGAGCTCGTAGCCCACGCGCTCGGCCGCATCGAGCACGATGGCCCTCGTCTCCGGGCGAACCTGCGGAGAATGCTTCAGAGCCTTGGAGACCGTCGCAATCGACAGTCCCGTCTCCCGCGCTATCGTCTTTATGGTCGGTCGCTGCATGACGGCTTCAACTCTTCACCGGTTTTGTCGCGGAGGGATTGCGCCAGCAGCAGGTAGACTGCGGACGTCCAGGCGAATGCCCGATCCCGAAGGCCCCTGCCCGAGCGCGCGTCGAAGTTTTCGGCCATACCGTGTGCATTGGCAAGTGCACAGAACCTCTGCGCGATTTCCCGGGCCAATGCACGCTCCCCCTGGCGGCGCAGTCCGTCCCAGAGGAGATAGGTCGTCGGCGCCCAGATAGGCCCGCGCCAATACCCATCATCCTCGTAATAGGAACTCCGGGGGCTTTCCGTCGCCGGGCCCCAATCGGTGATGAATGCGCCTTCCACCAGCCGGGCGACGAGCTGGCGGCACATCGTTCCGGGCAAGCGGGAGCCCAGCAGCAGCGGCATGAACTGGATCAGGCTATCCCCAGGGAGAATTCGTTCTGGGTCGGCGGCAAGACGCGCGGCAAAAGTCTCGCCGGTCCAGAGCGTGCCGACGAGGAGCGCTTGAAGTTCGTCTGCGGTGCGAAGCCAGCGGGCTGCCTTTTCCGGATCGTCCTCCAGCAGATTGGCAAGCGCCTCGCAGGCCAGGATGAGGAAGACCGGAAGGTCGGGTGACAGAACCGGGCCGCCTTCGGCAAAGAAACTCGCATTGTCCCAGCCGCTGTCATTGCCGTGGAAGTAGCTCGGCAGCACGCCGCCGCCGGCGCGGCCGTGGGTCAGCCAGTAGGAGACCTGCCTGCCGATCGCATCGCGCAGATAGGCCCGTCGCTCCGGCGTCAGGAAGGCGGGATTTTCGCGCGCCAGGCAGGACACGGCCCAGCCGTGAACCGGGGGCTTGGTGAAGGCGAAGAGCGCTTCGCGGTCGTTCACGTAGTCCGGCAGCAGGCCGGAAGCGTCCTGATGGTCGAAGATCGCTGCGAACTGGTCGAAGGCGAGCTCTTCGTCGAAGGCGGCCACGCCAAGTGCCGAGAAGGCATTGTCCCAGCTCCAGATGTTGATCATGGCGTTTTTCGACATGTAGATCGCCGGTCGGGTCAGCACGCCTTCGGCCGGCACGGTATTTGCCCAGAGGAGATAGGCCGCGAGCCGTTGCGCTTCCTCCTGTCCGGGGACACCCGCCGGGATCGATCGATACCAGGCGCCGAACTCGGCTGCGACGGTTGCATGCGCCTCCTCGAAGCTGCCGGGGCCTTTCGGCGGCGGGAGGGCGCGAAAGAAATCGACATTGCCCTCGAATGTCCCCTCGCCCGAGAGCGTGAAGGAAACGTCGGTGGACCGGTCCCTGTCCCATTTGCCGGAAACGGCCAGATCACCGAGACAGGCCCGCGGAATGAGTTTCACGTTCTCGCTTGCTGCCACGAGACAGTATTCGCCGCCGGGCGTGCGGTAGACATAATCGTAGCGCGATCCTTCGACATGGAAACGCACGCCTGCATTTTCGCCGCGAATGTGCAAGCGTTCGCCGTCTCCGATGACGAAGCGGACGATGCCCTCGCCGGTCCGCGCCACAAGCTGGTCCGGCGACAGTTCGAAGCGCGCCGCCGCCGGTCGGCCGTTCCCGTCCAGCAACTCGACCCGACACAGTCGTCCAAGCGAAGGACGCTCGTCGCCGCCGCTGACGCGTCTGAGATAAAGCGCACGCTCGCCGTCGCGCCCGGGAACACGCATCGTCGACAGCGTCAGGAAGCGCCCCTTTCGGCTGAAAGGAACATGGTCGATATCGAACAGCATCGCCTATCCCTTCACCGAAGAGCCGACGGCTCCATCCATGATATAGCGCTGCGCCAGGAAGAAGAGGGCGAGCGGCGGCAGGCAAAGGATGACGGTGATCGCCGCGATCGAGGTGACGTCGATCTCATGCAGGCCCTTGAACATCGAAAGCCCGAGGGTGAGCGTGTATTTCGACTGATCGTTGAGGAAGATCAATGGCCCCAGATAGTCGTTCCACGCATTCATGAAATGGAAGGTACCGACCAGCACCAGGGCCGGCAGCATCAGAGGCAGATGGATGCGCCAGTAGATGTCGAAACTGTTGGCACCGTCCATGCGGGCAGCCTCGTCGATCTCCATCGGTATCGTCATGATGTATTGGCGGAGCAGGAAGACGAAGAAGGCGTCGGCGAAATAGGCCGGCACGATCAGGGGTTTAAGCGTGTTGATCCAGCCCAGCATGTTGAATTCCATGTAGAGCGGGATCATCTTCACGTCCCAGGGTATCATCATGGTCGCGAGCAGCAGCACGAACAGGGCGTCGCGTCCGGGAAACCGGAAGCGGGCGAAGCCGAAGGCGACGAGCGAGCTCGACAGAAGCTGGCCGAGCGTCGAAAGGACGACGACGATCAGCGAGTTCGAAAGATAGGTGCCGAAGGGCTGCTTGTTCCAGGCGGCTGCGAAATTCTCCCAGTGCCACTCGGACGGCCAGAGGACCGGTGGGAACTGATATAGCTCCGCCGTGCTTTTGACCGCCGTCATGAAGGTCCAGTAGAACGGCGCGATGAACAGGGCGGACAGCAGGATCAGCGTCGCATAGAGGACTGTCTTACGCATCGCGGTCTCCATCGGCCGGCCGGACCTCGCCCTCGTAATAGACCCATGCGGCGGACCAGCGCATGACGACCAGGCTGAGTGTCAGCACGATCGCGAACATCACCCAGGAGCCCGCGGCGGCATAGCCCATGTCGAAATATTTGAAGGCGTTGTCGTAGATGTACATGGCAAAGAAATAGGTGGAGCCGAGAGGGCCGCCCTTCGTCAGCAGAAGCGCTATCGTCAGCTGCTGGAATGCGGAGATGATCGAGGTGATGAAGGTGAAGATCAGCATCGGCCCGAGCATCGGCAGGGTGATGAACAGCATCTGCGCCCAGCCCGGAACGCCCGAGACGGTCGCGGCCTCATAGAGCTCTTTCGGAATGGCCTTGAGACCGGTCAGAAGGATCAGCATCGTACCGCCGAGGCCCCAGAGGCTTGCGACGATGATGGCGACGAGGGCCAGGCTGGGATCGCCGAGCCAGTTCGGTCCATCGATGCCGACGAGCGACAGCATGAAGTTCAGCAGCCCGTATTCCCTGCTGTAGATCCAGCTCCAGATCGTCACAAGCGCAACGCCCGAGATCACGCTCGGCAAATAGAACACCGTGCGAAAGAAGCCGCTGGCGAAAGTCGCATGGTGCAGCAACAGCGCCAGCAGAAGCGACATGACGATGTTGAACGGCACGTAGATCGCCGCGAACTTCACCGTGATCCAGAGGCTCTCCCGGAATTGCGGGTCCTCCATGAACATGGAGCGGTAGTTGTCGAGTCCGACGAAGGTGCGCTCGCCGACGACGGGCCAGTCGAAAAAGCTCATCGTCAGCGAGAAGCAGAGTGGGCCGAGGGTGAAGAAGAGGAATCCGAGGATCCATGGGGAGATGAACAGGAAGGGCGCAAGATGCCGTCCGGCATTTGCTCGTCTGCGCCGAACGACCTCCACCTTCGGTCCAGCATGGGCAGCCATGTCCATCCCCCGCGCTCCTTACTTCAGCAGACGCTTGGAGCGCTTGACCGCATCGTCGAGATGGGCCTTGGCATTGCCCTGCTCGATCATCGTCGCTTCGATGGCGCGCGCCAGATTGTCCTGGATCTTGCTCCAGTTGGCGTTCTTCAGATAGGCGTGCCTTTCGGTGTTGGAGGTGGCGAGAATATCGAAGAAAGGCTTGTAGACGGGGTCCTTCGTCATCCCTTTCGCCTCGGCCACGCTCTTGCGCACCGGCAGGTCGTTGACGCGCATCGCGACCGAATCGGGCGAGGAGAAGAATTTCACGAATTCCCAGGCGAGGTCGGGATGGGCGGCGTCCTTGGCGATGGAGATCGCCGAAACGCCGAGTGCCGAATGGGCGGGGCGGTCGCCGAATGTCGGCAGCGGTGCGACGCCATAGCTGAAGCCGGCGGCATCGATATCTGCCTTGTCCCACATGGCGCTCTGGAGCATGGCGATCTTGCCGCCCTGGAACAGCGTGTCACCCCCCGTTTCGTCTCCGAGGTGCAGTGTCACGGCTTCCTCTTTCCGGGCCATGTCGGCGAACATGCCGAGCACCGCGGCAGCCGCGTCGCTGTTCATGTAGCCGTCGATCTCCTTGCCGTCGTCCGAGATGTATTTCGTGCCGTTCGACCAGAGGAACTGCTCGAAATCATAGGGGTCCGGCTTGGCGTCGACGGCGAACCCGTAGACCTTGCCGGCCTTGTCGCGGAACTTGGCTGCCTTGGCGCGCAGATCGTCCCAGGTCCAGCCCTCCTTCGGCTCTTCCACACCCGCCTTTGCAAACATTTCCTTGTTGTAGAAGACCACCTGGGTGGTGAAACCCGAGGGCATGCCGTAGGTCTTGCCTTCGATACGCGCCGTGTTCATCAGGCCTTCCGGAAAATCGTCCGGCTTGATCTCGGCCGGGTCGCGCGCGATCAGCTCATCGAGCGGCATCAGCGACGTGTAGTATTGCGGGAAGTTCCACATATACATGACATCGGGCGGATTGCCCGCGCCGAAGGCGGCGACGAGCTTCTGGTCGTAGCCCTCGGCATAGGGCTCGACCTGAACCTTCACGCCCGGGTGCTTCTCTTCGAATTTTTTGGCGATGGCCTGCTGGATGGCAAGGCTCTCGCCCGTGTCCCAGGTCGCGAAACGCAAGACCTCCTCTGCGCGCGCAGTCGCCGCACCGGCAACCGACAGGGCCACAAGCGATCCGATGATCGTCGTTTTCATATCAGGCATGTCTCTCCTCCAAAACCGGCGCACGCGCGCCCCTTGCCTTCTCGTTATCGATAAGTGCCTTCGTCTCCGGATCGAGCCGCCTCGCGATCGCCGTGCCTTCTGCATCGAACAGATGGCAGTGCTCGGGGGGAAGGCGGAGATGAACTTGATCTCGGCTCGCGACGGGATGGGTGCCGCGCACCACGGCGGTCAGATCACCACCGCCCTCGACACGGATGTGAACGTGACTTTCGGTGCCGAGCCGCTCGACGAGCCTCACCGTGCCGGCGAGATGCGCCTCCTCCGGCGAGGTCAGTTCGAGTTTGTCGGGGCGAATTCCCAGGGTGACCGGACGAACCCGGTCGATCGGTTCGGGCGAACACGTATCGAGCGTCACCGGCCGCGATAAGCCGCCTCCGGCAAGCGTCACGCCGGTTGCGCCCTGCTCCGCGACACCCGCCGGCAGGAAATTCATCCGCGGCGAGCCGATGAAGCCGGCGACGAAGAGATTTGCCGGACGGTAGAACAGTTCGAGCGGCGTGCCGAACTGGCTGACGCGTCCCTTGTCGAGCACCACGACCCGGTCGGAGAGAGTCATGGCCTCGACCTGGTCATGCGTCACATAGATCATCGTGACGCCGAGGCGTTCGTGCAGCGACGCCAGTTCGACGCGCATCGTCACCCGTAAGCCGGCATCGAGGTTGGAGAGCGGCTCATCGAGCAGGAAGAGCTTCGGCTCGCGCACGATCGCTCTGCCGATCGCCACACGCTGGCGCTGGCCGCCGGAAAGCTGGCGTGGCTTGCGGTCCAGGAGCTCCGTGATCCTCAGAATTTCGGCCGCATTGTTGACACGCCGCTCGATCTCGTTTCGCTTCACGCCGTTCAGCGCAAGGCCGAAGGAAAGATTCTTGCGCACGTTCATATGCGGATAGAGCGCGTAGTTCTGGAAGACCATGGCGATGTCGCGCCTGGCGGACGGAAGATCGGTGATGTCGCGCTCGCCGAGGCGGATCGATCCCCCGTCGAGATTTTCAAGTCCCGCGATCGAGCGCAGGAGCGTGCTCTTGCCGCAACCGGACGGCCCCAGAAAGCAGACGAACTCGCCGCCGGCGATCTCGAGATCGATGCCCTTCAGAATTTCATGCGAGCCGAAGGACTTGCGAAGATTGTCGATGCGAATAGCGGCCAAACTCTCCTCCCGACAGGCGGCGGATCAACCGCCTGCTCGTCAGCCTGTTAAACGTTTTTATCAGAAATAAAAACGTTTAACTTCGTTGTAAAGGGAAAACTTTCGTCAGCCGGGCGTGACAACGCGAGAGTGATCAATTGCCCGACTTTGGAGAAGATAAAGTGATCACGCCGCAAGCATAGAAGTTTCACGCCGTAAGGGCCTGGGTTCGAGGCCTTCGGTCGGGGGCCAGAAGTAATCGCCGGTGCGGCTAATGCCGTTGAGATTAGGGCCATCCGCGGCCGCTTGTTTGATTTCCTCATTCCTGTGCTCGTCACAGGAATCCAGCCAGACCAAGTCCTTGGGCTGAAAGAATGCTTCCCGCGCCGCAGACGCGGCGCTGCTCTCATCCCTGTGACGAGCACAGTGATGAGGACGGAGGAGAGATTCCAGTCCTCCGAAAATTTCCTACAGCGCCGCGCCTCTTATAAGACACGCAAAGGTCGCTGTCGCACTTTGAGCTGCTGCATGTTTTTGTCCATTGATCGGCTACGATCAAAGGACAAAACACGTTCTGGTCGCACAAATTTGGTATTGCTCCTGATGGACACGATCGCGGGAGCCAGGGCGTTCCGTGCTGCACCTTCGGCCCGGTACGTGTTTCGTTTCGGAGATGAGTGCCGTGCAACAAACGGAAATTGTCCATTCCTTCAAAGTTTGTTTCCAGGCGCGCGTGTTGGGATATTCCCATTCCTCGTCCTGTATTGACCCATCGGGCGGCCGGCGCATCACGTCATGGCTGGAGTTCTTCGACGATCCTCCGTTGGGTCTGCGTCGATACCGGCGGAAAAGCATGCTTAGAACCGACCCCCACGGGCATCCACTCACCCTCGACGGTTGCGATAGCCGCGGCAACAAATACAGCCTCACCAAGGCGGCGTTTCTGGATATGGAAATCGTCTTGGAGGCAAATATGATTGGTCAACTTGCCGAGGCCATCAGAATGCGATCCGGCCGTCTTGCGGCAGGATTCCTGACGATTCCATCCTTTCTTGCCGATGGCGGTCGTTGTTTCGACCTAAAGCTGAACAGGGTGGGTGCTCAATGGCAGTCGAACCTCAAGGAAACGCTGATTCTCAGTGAGCACGGGCGCCTCGATTGGCTGGAAACCTCGACACCGGGGATCTATTTCGAGAGGATTGAGGCACATCTTCCCGATTGGACGCCGGATATCGGCAGTCCAACCGGCTATCGCAGCCGTGACGAGATAAGGGTTGACGAAATCGAGATCGGACCGGCAGCCCTCAAGGGCACGATCGTCGCACCGGAAGGGCCCGCTTTTGCCACCGCCGTCTTTCTCGGAGGATCCGGCCGCTATGATCGCCACGGGCTGAGCGGCGATCTGAATCTCGGCTATGGGGCGATCCTCGATGGCCTTGCACAGCGTGGCCTCCGCTCCCTCCGCTACGAGCGTTACAAGACGCAGGAAGAGCTACCGAACCTTCGAACGTTCATTGATGGGGCGAAGGATGCATGGTCCACGATGGAGCGCCGAAAGGACGGAGCGCAGGCCAGGATTCTGCTCGGTCATAGTCTAGGGGGACTCATCGCGCTGATGGCTGCTCAAGAATTGCACGATGTGTCGGGAATAGTGCTGATCGCAGCTCCTGGAAGGCCGATCAACGCTATCATCAAGGACCAGATCGACTGGATGCTGACGAACGGCGGCTACACCGCCGAGCAGGCCGAGGCAGTCCGCAGCAAGCGAACGCTCTTGGAAGAGACGATCCGACAAGGGGGTCCACCGCCGGACGAGCTCTTCGGCCTGGAGGATCGTCTCGACCATCTTCGCGACCTCTCAAGGATAGAACCGACGAAATTGGCCGCCTCCATCGACTGCCCTCTGCTGATTTTTCACTGCGAGAACGATGTCCAAGTCTCGCGCGTGGATGCCGAACTGCTCGCGCTCGGAGGCTCGAAGGACCGTCCGCGCAAACTCGTTACCCTCGAAGGTGTAAACCACATCTTGCAGACTGCGCCGCGCAATGAGCGCGATGCCATCTGGCACTATGGAGAACGTCAGGTTGACGAGGGCACTCTCGATGCGATTGCCGATCATATCAAGCGCTTCATCACGAAAGCGTCGTGAAGGCAGGCTCTATCATGTTGCCTGACCCCGCTTACATCTGCAACCGAGGCGGAGTCCGACGAACGATCACCTCATGTTCTAAAATGTCGGACAGATTCGTAACTTTCGTATCGTGACGTCAGCCGGCCTGTACCCGCGCCAGCACCGCGTCGAGGGCATCGAGGAAACGGTCGCACTCGTCCGCGCTGAAGGGCGCGGGCGGCTTGATCTTCAGTACGTTGTGCTGCGGTCCCTCGCTCGACAGCAGGATGCGGTGCCTGTCCTTCATTTCGGCAATGACGAAGTCGAGCTCCGCTGCGGCCGGTTCGAGGGTGTCGCGATCGCGCACGAGCTCGATGCCGTTGAAGAGACCATAGCCGCGCACGTCGCCGATGATCGTGTGGCGGCTGGCGAGTTCGCGCGCTCCATCCATCAGACGGTTTCCGACGACCGCGCAATGGTGCATCAGGCGCTCGTCGCGGATGACGTCGAGTACGGCGAGGCCGATCTCGGCCGATACCGGATTTCCGCCGAAGGTGTTGAAATATTCCATTCCGTTTGCAAAGGCCGCAGCAATCGCCTCGGTGGTCACCACAGCCGCCATCGGGTGGCCGTTGCCGATCGGCTTGCCCATGGTGACGATGTCGGGCACGACCGCTTGCGTCTCATGCGCCCACATGTGACTGCCGACGCGGCCGAACCCCACCTGAACCTCGTCCGCGAGGCACAGCCCGCCGGCCGCACGCACATGCGCATAGGCCTCGCTGAGATAGCCATCCGGCAGAACCAGTTGGCCGCCCGTGCCGAGAATGCCCTCGCTGAAGAAGAGCGCGGGTTTGCGCCCTTCCGCCGCCAGCGCATCGATCTGCCGCTGCACGTCCTCGGCATATTTGCGCCCCGCGTCCGTATCGCCATAGCGATAGCGTCCCCGATAGAGGTCCGGCATCTCGGCAACCCGCACATGCGCCGGCCGCCCTTCCCCGCCCTTGCCCGCGAATTTATAGGGACTGACATCGATCAGGCTCGTCAGATGGCCGTGATAGGCGTGATCGACGGTGATGACGTCGCGGTTGCCGGTATAGGCGCGCGCCAGCCGGATCGCGAGATCGTTGGCTTCGCTGCCGGAATTGACGAAGAAGCAGACGTTCAGCGGATCAGGGAAGAGCGCCGCAAGCCGTCGGGAATATTCCACCAGACTGTCATGCAGATAGCGCGAATTGGTATTGAGCCGCGCCATCTGCATCTGCGCCGCCTTCACGACGCGTGGATGGCAATGGCCGACATGGCAGACATTGTTGACCATGTCGAGCCAGCGCCTACCCTCGTCATCGATCAGGTAGGCGCCCTCGCCGGCGACGATCTTCAGAGGCGCCGCTTCGTAGGCGATGCTTAAGGAACGACCGATGCGGCGCTGGCGTTCGCGCACCAGGAACGCCTTGTCGCGCTCGACAATCACCGACGCCGGAACGGAAAGGCCGAGCACGACGCTCGGATCGGGGCTGATCTCCCGCCAGACCTGCCACTGCTCTCTGACGCCGACGCCGTGGATGCGGCCCTCGAGGCCGAGATGATCGGTGACGATCTGGAAATGCAGGTGCGGAACCCAGCCGCCGTTTTCGGCGCGATCCCCCAGGGTCGCGAAAGCTTCGCCCCTGGCGACCGGCTGGCCGATCGAAAGCCGTGAGGCGCTTTCACGCGAGAGATGCCCGTAGAGCGTCCAGAACGTGTCGCCCTCGCCCGTCGTGTGTTCGAGCAGAATTGTCGGCCCGAAACCGTAAGGGACCGTGTCGTCATGGTAGAAGGCGACCTTGCCGGCGAAGGGTGCATGCACCGGCTCGTTGGCGGGAGCGAAGAGATCGATGCCGAGGTGAATCGTGCGGCGCAGGTTTGCAGTCGCCTGGTAGGCGTCACCCTTGTAGACCGCTCTGTCCTCCCCGTAGAGGCCAAGGCCGAAATCCGCCCCCTCCGCATGAATATGGGCGTCGATGCGCGCTTGCGCCACGTCCTTGTCGAGACCTGCCCAGTTCTCCGGGCTGTTCGCCGAAAAATCGAAGACGGCTGCCTTCGGTCTTGCAATGCCCGGCTTGATGACGCCCGAAAAATCATGCGCATTGCGCTCCAGCCACCGCACCACCCGTGCGGCCCTCGGGATGGGTGCGAAGCCGCAGGCGTCGCGAAGGCGGGCGATGGCGAACGAGCGGTTCTCTTGCTCGAGGCGTCTCAGTTCGCGCCAGACGTCCTCCTGGCTGACGAGCAGATAGGCGTTCTCGGGGTTGTCGCGGATCTGCCTTGCCGCCATGCACATGCTGACGGCGTAGCGGGTGCGCACGAGATCGAAGATCAGCTCGGCCTCCGTTTCGCCGAGCCGATTGACGCCGTGATAGGCGCCCGCCAGCCGCGCGATGGCGCCGATCGGATCCGGCGAACCGATCAGCGCATAGGCTGAGGCGACGGCCACCTCCACCACCCGATAGCTCTCGACCATATCGCCGAAGTCGAGCAGTCCGCTGACGCAGCCGTCGGCGCCGACGAGCACGTTATAGTCATTGGCATCGTTGTGGATGACCTGCCGGGGGCACGCCGCAAGGCGCGGCAGCACGGTGGAGACGAAGTGATCGAGGATCGCGCGAACCGCGCTCCGCTTCTCCACATCCTCGATCAGATCGACGTTGGCGAGGTGCATTTCCGCCCGGGCGATATCCCAGGCGTACTCTCTCCTGGCGCCGGGATGAGAGAAACCGGCGAGGCTGCGGTCGAGCTTGCCGAGCAGCGCCCCAAGGGTCTCGACGCTGTTGCTCGAGCGGTTGGCGGCTCGTGCCCAGATCTCCCCGGGCAGCCACGTCAGCAGACGTGCGACACGCTCTCCTTTGAATTCGACGCGGGTGAACGAGGCGCCGGAGCGGCTCGGCAAGGCCTTCGAGACGGGCAGATCCGTCGCCTCGCGCGCGAGATGGTCGAGAACTGCAATCTGCATGTCGAGCTCCTCGGGCGCGCCGAGGGCATGCAGTTTCAGGAGGAACGCGCGACCGTCGCTCGCCTGAATACGGAAATTGAGATCGTGCTCGCCGGGCAGCGCCACGGTTTCTCCCGCGACGCCGTATTCGCGGGCAAGCAGCGCTTCGATTGCTTCGATTTCCTGCACGTTCTTGAACTCGCTCGTCGTCATCGTCCCACTCGCTTCACCACGATACCGTTCTTCCGTCGAAGGCCCGGAAGCTGCCGCTCTCGGCGAGCCCGGCCCTGTCGATGATCGCCTTCAGGCCGGCGGCGCTTTCCGCAACCGGCACGCTCGCCTGATGGCCGCCCATATCGGTTCTGACCCAGCCGGGGTGGAGCGACAGCACGGTGACCCGGTGGGGATGCAAATCCTGCGCGAGCTTGACCGTGGCCATGTTCAGCGCCGCTTTCGAGCAACGATAGGCATAGTCTCCTTCGTCATCGTCGAGCGTGCCCTCGGCGAGCGATCCTGCGCGGCTGCTGATATTGGCGACGATGCGATCGCAGCCAGCGAGGAGATTTCGCAGCAGCGCCTGCACGACCAGGATCGGCGCCAGGGCATTGACGCGCATGACCTCCAGGAAATCCTCGGGTCTGACGGTCGACAGTCCGCCTGTGTCGCCGCGGACTCCGGCATTATTGATGAGGACATCGATCGGCTGCTCGCCGAGGCTTTCGGCAAGCGCCGCCATCGACCTCGCGTCCGTGACATCGAGTATCCGACGTTCGATGCCGGTTTCCCCATCCCTCGCCGACGGTTGGCGGACGCAGGCGATCACCTGCCAGCCGGCGGCTGCATATTGCCGTGCAAGTTCCTGACCCAGGCCCCGCGATGCACCGGTGATCAGCACCGTGCGCGGCCCCTCTTCCCGTCTCCTATCGATGCTTGATGTCATATTTCCGCTCGATCATGTTGATGAGGCTCGCCGCCGCGAGCGTCAGGAAGATGTAGAAGATGGCTGCCGAGTTATAGGGCGCAAAGGGCAGGAAACTCGCCGACTGGAACTCGCGCATGCGCTGGGTGATGTCGCGGATCGACAGAATCGACAGGAGCGACGTGTCCTTGAGGATCGCGATCAGCTCGTTGCCGAGCGGTGGAATGATGATCCGGAACGCCTGCGGCAGGACCACCAGCCGCGCCGTCTGCCACCGGTTGAGCCCGATGCTGCGCGCCGCTTCGATCTGGCCGACCGGGATGGCGTTGATGCCGGAGCGGAAGATTTCCGCCAGATAGGCGGAATAGGCAAGCGCCATGGCGGCGATGCCGCGCATCAGATTCGGCGGATCGAGCACGCCCTGCGTCACATCCTTCAACGCCCCGCTCAAGGGCAGGCCGACATAGAGCACGATCACCAGCATCGGAATGCCGCGGATCGTATCGACGACGAATTCCGAGCCGATCGCCAGGGGATGACGACGGTGCAGATAGCCGCCGAAGGTGAGCAGACCGAGGATGATTGCCAGGACGGCGAAAGTGATGCCTGCGGCCCGGTCTCGATCGTTCAGAGCCGCCGTTTCCCAAAGGAGCGGCAAGCCCCCGGGCACGGCTTCCGCCGGCAGAAGCGCGGCCCTCACCTCGTCCTTTTCCATCGCCGCGACTGCCTCCGCCGGGCCAAGGAAGGTTCGTACGGCCGCCTCTTCAGCGGGCGCGCCCGGATATTGGCCGAAGCGCACCGCGCCTATGAGGCCGGACGGCGTGTTGCTGACGATCGCGACCCTGCCGTCGAGCCGCCCCGCAAGCACATAGGCCGTGCGAGGCTGCAACAGGAACCAGGCGGCGACGAGCACCAAGCCGAGGGTCGCGAGCGCGAAGAAGAGGCTGGTGCGCGCCGTATAATGCAACTGAAGCAATCCGACCCAGATGAGGCCGATGATCGCAGCGAGAAGATAGGCGGCAATGGCCGCGCGGACCGTGGTCGCCACGCCGGCGGCAAAGGCGATATGCGCAAAGAAGAGGATGAACAGGAGCCCCGTACCGTTGACGAGGCCGATGCTCCACGCTCCTGCGCGATGCAGGATGCTTTCCCGCGCAGACGCCTTGCCGGCACCGAAGAAAAGCATGGAGCCGAACAGGGTCAGCGCGAAGTAGGCCGGAAAAAGCACGGCTTCGATGCCGCGCAGGGTCATGTCCGCGGCGTCCGTCAATCGCCGGGGGCTAAGCCCCTTCACGACGAGATCGGACGTGAAGGGATCGACGGCATTGGCGACGACCGACGCAAGGTAGGGATGAACGGCGTCGCTCAGAAGCAAGATGGCCGCCGCAGCGAGATTGAGCACGGCGGCAGCGAGCGCCAGCCGCGGCCGCGGCGCCTTGGCTCGGGAAAAGACGAGAACGGCGATACCCGAGCCGAAGGCGACGAGCAGGGCAAGGAAGCCAGGTACGAAGGCGGACGAGCCGTTCTCGACTCCGAGAATGGCTCTCAGCGAACGTTGGTAGTCACCGGAGGAGGCGAAAAGATAGATGATGAACGGCAGCGCTGTCAGAATGATCAGATTGCTGGGCCGCACGCTTCTCAGGAACGACATTCATCCCTCCGGGGATTCTGCGCAGAAATTCGGCCCCGGAGCGCAGACCGCTCCGGGGTGCTCGGATGAGGTTACTTCACGCCCCAGTATTTGTTGACGAGCTGATCCAGCGTGCCGTCGTCGCGGATCATCTTCAGTCCTTCGTTGAAGGCGGCGACGTTGGCATCGCCCTTGCGGAAGACGAGGCCGAGCGGATCGGATTCGAGGTCCCGGATCGCGACCACGAGTTCGCCTACGAACTCGCGTTCGTAAGCGGCAGCATTGGCGCCGTTGATGACGACGCCGTCGACATCTTTGTTCTTGAGCGCGATGATCGCGGCGCTGAAGCTGTCATAGGCGACGACGTTTTCTTTGCCGACCACCCCTTCGGCGACCTGCGCATCCGTGGTGTTGGCCTGGGCGGAAAGCTTCTTTCCCTTCGACTTGAAGTCCTCCAGTGATACGCCCTGGTCCTCGACCCGCATCAGCACCGCCTGGCTGTTGACGATGTAGGGATCGGAGAAATCCATGGCCTTCTTGCGTTCCTCGGTGATCGACACGCCCGAGGCAACGAGATCGAAGTTGCCCTGATCGAGCGCTGCGAAAATGCCGTCCCAACCGGTGGTCACGAATTCCGCCTGGCAGTTGATCTTTGCGCAGATCGCATTCACCACGTCGATATCGAAACCGACGATCTGGCCGGTCGCGGGATCGACGCTCTCCATCGGCGGCGAGGTCGTATCCGAGCCGACCTTCAGCAGCTTGCCGCCGAGATCGGCGGCCGACGCGCCGCCTGAGACGAGGGCCGCCATCGCAAGTGCAATTACGAGTGTTTTCACCTTGGTTCTCCTCCGTTGTGAATTCTTTTCCTACGCCGACTGCGCCAGGCGCCCGCCGAGATTGTCGAGCTGCCTCTCGATCAGCGTTGGCCTGAAAACCTGCTTCAACGTGCGCGCGTCCTCCCCCGCCATGCGCCGCAGCAGGAACTCCCCGAGGGTTCGCCCGAGTATCTCGATGGGCTGATAGAAGGTCGTGATCGGCGGCGTGAAATAGGCGCTGACATTGATGTCGTCATAGGCGACCACGTCGACATCGACGCCGATCCGCCGTCCACGCGAGCCCAGGCCCGAAAGCACTCCGAGCGTGGTCGACTCGTTGCTGCAGACGAAGGCCGTCGGCGGCCGCGCCGCGTCGAGAAGACCGAGCGCGCTCTCGCGGCCGAACTGGGTAGAGAGATCGCCTTCGGCGATCAGATCGTCGGACGGCGATAGCCCCGCCTCGCGAAAAGCCCGCATGAAGCCGTCCACCCTGTCCTCGGCGTAGGAGAGATGCCGGAGCGGATTGACGAGCGCGATCCGCCGGTGTCCGCCGGCAATCAGCCGGGCGGTCGCCGCATGGGCCGCCCATTCGTTGTCGATATCGACATGTGCGTAGTCGAGGGGTTTCCGACAGCGACCGAGAGAGACGAAGGGAAATCGGCTCTCGACCAGGAGATCGATACGCGGGTCGTCGGCGCGTATGCCTGAGAATATCAGTCCGTCCGCCAGACCCTCATCGATGACCCGGCGCGCCGCCTCGCAGCCGTCCTCCACATTGCGCACGACATGGACCGACATGCGATAGTCGCTGCCTTCCAGTGCCTGACTGATGCCGCTGAGTATCTGGGTATATTCGACGCCGTCCCATTCATAGTCGCGCGCAGCCGTTACCGGCATGAGCACGGCAGCCTGGCAGGTCCGGCCGGTCCTCAGCGCCATGCCGCGGGCGTTGGCACGATAGCCTATCTCCGCAGCGGCACGATGGATGAGCGCCTTCGTGTCCGGGGCAACCATGGGAGAACCGTTGAGCGCCTTCGACACGGTCGCAATGGAATAGCCCGTAGCCTCGGCCAGAGCCTTGATCCCCGGCCGTGCGCGCGGTGACTGCGTGTTTTCCATGATCGGCCTCCCGACGAAAGCCGTATCAGCTGATAAAAACGATTTCAATGAAAAATATAAACGTTTTTATTCCGTGTCCGCATGAGTACATGCGATCGATGGAATATGTCGGCGAACGGAATTCTGGAGAATGGCTGCGCTACGAGACCCGGCGGCGCAACAGGATGCTAGGGAAACGAGCTCATGCCGTTTACGGCGACGCCGGCAAGCGAACGCTCGTTTTCTTCGGTTTCTGTTTTCTACTTCTCTGTCTTGCCGGCAAAATCCGCCGGGTTCTTGTATTTCACCGTTTGCAGATGCTCGCAGTAGAGCACCAGCTCGCCCTCGTTCTTGAAGACCTGGTAGCTGGCGCGAATGAGCCCGAGGTCTTTGTAGCGGGGCGTTTTTTCCATGTTGGTCCGGATCGTGTAGATGGTGTCATCGATGAAGACCGGCTTGATGAACCGGAGCTTGTCGTAGCCATAGGAAAAGGCGTTGACGCAGTTGGTGGCGACGAGGCCGAGACCGGCCGAGAACACGAAGGCGCCGGCAACGAGGCGACGGCCGAAGATGCCTTCCCGCTCCGCAAACATCTGATCCTGGACATAAGGATGGATGTCGACGACCAGGGTATTGAAGAGGTGGCTATCGCTCTCGCCAATCGTGCGGCGTAACGACCGGATGCGCTGACCGACGGGCCAATCCTCGTAGAACCAGTTTTCGGCGTTCCAGACCGGCAAGGCGGCATGGTCTTCCGGCATGTCGGCGGGACGTGTCGAAGAAACTCCGACGGTGGGCGTGAACTCATCCATGGTCAGTACCTGCGTAAGAAGTCGGGATTATCGGAGCCGTTTCCGGCCTATGCGCCACCATGGCGCAGAGGCTTATTCGTCGCGCTATTGGACCGCCGTCGTCCCATAGACCAGGTTCGGCAGCCAAAGCGACAGCTGGGGGAACATGCTCAGCATGACGAGAATGACCATCATCATCGCCAAGTATGGCAGCACCTCGCGGGCATAGGCCATCATCGGCACTTTCAGCACCATGGACGAAATGTACATCAATCCCCCGACCGGCGGGGTGATGCCGGCGATGGTCAGGTTCGTGATGAACACGACGCCGAAATGCACGCGATCGATGCCGACGCCATCGATGATCGGAATCAGCATCGGCGTCAGAATGATCAGTGCCGCCGACCCCTCGATCGCCGTGCCGATGACGATCAGCAGGACGTTGATGAGGAGCAGCATCAGGAGCGGATTGTCGGTGGCTTCGCCGAGCCAGCCGGACATGGCCTGCGGCACCTGCTCCCAGGCGAGATAGAAACCGAAGGCTGCCGCCGCGCAGATCATGATCATGACCACGGCCGAATCGCGCACGGCCTCGGCAAGCACCTCCGGGATCTGGCGGAAGGTGAATTCGCGGTAACCGAACACGGCGACGAAGAGCACATAGACGACGACCACCGCACCGGCTTCGGTGGTCGTGAAAAGACCGTATCGCGTACCGGCGAAGATCACCACCGGGATCGACAGCGCCCAGAGCCCGTCGATCAGCGCCCGGATGCCCTCCGCGCGGGTGGCGCGCTCCTTGCGCAACGGCTTGTAACCGCGTTTGCGGGCGATGAAATAGGTGGTGACCATGAGCCCGGTCGCCAGCACGAGGCCAGGCACCACACCCGCTGCGAAGAGCCGGCCGATGGACGTCTCCGCGAGAAAACCATAGACGATAAGACCGATCGACGGCGGAATGAGGCTCGTGATGATGGCCGCCGACGATGTGATGACCGCGGCGAAGGCCCGGCTGTAGCCCCGTTGCGACATCTCGACGCCGAGCGTCTTGGCGAGCATCGCCGCATCGGCGTTGGCAGATGCGGTAAGTCCGCCGAGCAAGGTGCCGAGCACGGTGCACATCTGCGCCAGCGCGCCCGTCATGTGGCCGACAAGCACGTCCGCAAGCGCCAAAAGGCGCCGGGTGATGCCCGACGCGTTCATGATGCAGCCGGCAAGAACGAACAGCGGCAGCGCCAACAAGGACACGGACTGGCTGCCCTCCGCCATTTCCTGGGCGAAATTGGCGAGCGGGATCATGTCCATATTGATGAGGAAGAAAGCGAACGCTCCGATCGCCATGGCCCAGGTGATCGGCGTCGACAGCAAGAACAGGACGACGACGAGAAGCGAGGGACCGGCCAAATGGAACAGGGTCATATCAACGATTCCAAATTGCGATGCTGACGGACGGTCCAGGGCCTCTCGACGATCAGATGCTGGACGAACATCCCGGCAGAGGCGAGCGCCAGAGGCGCATAGGACAGGCTGCGCGACAGATCGAGTGCGATCGTATGCACATTGCGTGAGATCCAGGCCTGCCACGCGAAGAGGATGGTCATGACGATGAAGAAGATTGCCAGCAGCAGATAGTTGAACCAGGCGACGGCTTTTCGCCAGCTGTCCGGGAGAGCCGCGACAAGCACGTCGATCGCCGCGTGCGTGCCGAGACGGACGCCGGCGACGGCACCGAAGAAGACGAGATAGGCGAAGGCCATCATCGCCAGCTCATAGGTCCAGGCGGCCGGCTGCGGGAAGACATAACGGCTGACGACCCCCCAAAGGATCGAGAAGACGATGACGAGGAGCGCCACGACGCCGATTGCCTCATCGGCGCGGCGCAGGCTGATGAGAGGAATTATCTCCTCCGGCGGGCGTGAGCTTTCCATGATGCCTCGATTGTCGAGGGGCAATCCGAGCTGGCGTCGATGCAGGCCCCACATTCGGGGCGCGATCCGGCCGGCGAAGACGCGCCCCCGCGGCAGCAGCGTCGAAGAGCGGGATGACGTGTATGCGGTCTTTCCGCCCGCATCCCGCTCCAACTCTCGAAACGGCGTCGCCTACTCTGCCATCGCCTTTTGCACCTGATCGTAGATGCCGGGCGTGATGTTCGGCACCTTCTCATAGGCTGCACGCGAGGCCTCGATGAATGCCGGAATGTCGACATCGGTCACAATCTCGACGCCGGAGGCGGCGAGCTGCTTTGCATAGGCATCGTCCGTGTCCAGCGTCATCTGCGTAAGCTCTTTGGCAATTGTCTGCCCTTCCTCCAGAAGAATCTTCTGCAGGTCTTCGGGCAGGCTGTTGAAGAGCTGGCTGGAAGCCACCCAGGCCGTGAACATGATCTGGTGGCCGGTTTTCGAAATGACCTTGCGGGTCTCGTTCAGCTTCGCTCCGGCTATCGAGCCGAAGGGGCCTTCGGCCGCGTCGACAACCCCGGTCTGCAACGCATTGTAGACGTCTCCCCACGGCAATTCCGTCGGCCTTGCACCGTAATTGCCGAAAGTCGCCATCATGATCGGCGACGAGGGCACGCGAATGGTGACGCCGGCCAGGTCCGCGGGTGAGCGAACCGGTTTGTTGGCGATGATGTGACGGTAGCCGAACAGGCCGTTCGGCATGATGATCTTGATGCCCCGCGCCTCCAGCTTGCTGGAAAGGTCCCGGTAGAGATCCGAAGCGAAGAGACGGTCCGTCGCCGCCAGATCCGGATAGACATAGGGGCCGGCAAGGATCGACAGATCCGGCACGAACTGGCCGAGCTGACCATAATCGGTGGCGCTGAGCAGGCTTGCGCCACTCATGACCATCTCGTTGACCTTTTTCTGCGCGCCGAGCTGATCGCCCGTCATGACGGTAATGGCGATGCGTCCGCCGGAGCGCTCACCGACACGCTCGGCATAGGTTTTCATGGCCTTGATGATCGGCTCGTTCGGATTCACCTGCGAGGTCGAAAATCGCAGGCTGTATTCCTGCGCGTTGGCAATGCCGCAGAACGACAATGCAGCCATTGCGGCCGCAGCGATCAAGGTTTTCATGCTGTCCTCCCTATTCCGGACTCCGCCTCCGGACTTTCACAAGTTTGAATAATATATTCACAAATGAAAGAATGGCGTCAAGCCGTGAATCGTCGCTCAAAGGCCATGAGGACAAAGAAAACCTTCAGGCTTTTCACATCGCCAGGGTTCCAGATTGCGCGAACAATCCATTCCCAAATGAATTTTTTCGGGCCGTCGGGATCTGGAGCGCCTGCAGTCAATCCTTCCGCAGCCCGCGTTCCTCCGGCTTCTCACAGCGTCATCCTTGACCAAGGTCAAGCCGAAGGATGACGGAGTTAGGCAAGAACGGGCGCGGCGAGACCCGTGCACAATCGGCTGATCAGAGGCGAGGCGCACAAAATTTCATCACTGCACGCAAACGGCTTATTTTTAAATCAACGGGCTTACTTCGAAGACAAAGGGCGTTGTCCGCCTTTTGCAGATTTTTCAAGGAGATGGCCGGAAGGCGGATATCTGGCACGGCACTTGCATTTCTACACCTGCTTCGATCAACGGCGATTGAAGCGAGCCAGGCGCCACATACGCCTGCCGAAGACACCGACGTCGCAAGGTCTTTGCCTCCGTAAGGGTTTCCTCCCGGTCCCGGAGCGCAAATTTCCGAGCGGCGTTTTTTTTATGCCGGTTTTCGGCCGGCCAAATCGAACCGACCTGAACTGCCGCGAAGCACTGCTCGAATTCTTCTATGAGCGGCCGCTTCGTAAAAGCTGCGGAGTGACCACATGACTGAAACTGCACTCGAAAAACTCGTCATCGTCGGCAACGGCATGGCTCCGGGCCGGATGCTGGAAGAGCTCTTCGAAAAGGCGCCCGGGCGTTATGCCGTGACGATCTTCAACGCCGAGCCGCGCGTCAATTACGACCGCATCATGCTTTCGCCGGTGCTATCCGGCGAGAAGGAGTATGAAGAAATCATCATCCATGGCGACGGATGGTACATCAAGCACGGCATCACCCTCTACAAGGGCCACAAAATCGTTGCGATCGATCGCGACGCCAAGACCGTCACCTCCGACCACGGCGTCACGGAAAGCTATGACAAGCTGGTGATCGCCACCGGTTCGGTGCCCTTCATCATCCCTGTGCCGGGCAAGGAACTGCGCGGCGTCATCACCTATCGCGACCTCGACGATGTGCAGGCGATGCTGCTCGCGGCGCAATCGCGCGAAAAGGCCGTCGTCATCGGTGGCGGCCTGCTCGGGCTGGAGGCGGCAGCTGGTCTTCAGGCGCGCGGCATGGACGTCACCGTTCTGCATGTCATGCCGACACTGATGGAACGCCAGCTCGATCCGGCCGCAGGCTACCTCCTGCAGAAGGCCGTCGAAGAACGCGGCATCAAGGTCGTCACCAAGGCGAACACGAAACGCATCCTCGGCGAGGAGAAGGTCCAGGGGATCGAGCTCGACGATGGCCGGATCATTCCGGCGACGCTGGTGGTGATGGCTGTCGGCATCCGGCCGAATGCCGGTCTTGCCAAGGAGGCCGGGCTGGCCGTCAATCGCGGCATCGTCGTCGACGCCGGAATGCAGACGTCCGACGGGGACATCATGGCGCTCGGCGAGTGTGCCGAAGTCGGCGGCATGGTCTACGGCCTCGTCGCGCCCCTTTACGAAATGGCGCGCGTCGCCGCCTCCCACCTCGCCGGCGACCGCCGCGCCGCCTTCGCGCATTCCGACACGCCGACCAAATTGAAGGTGACGGGCATCAACCTCTATTCGGTCGGCGACTTCGCCGATGCCGACGGACGCGAGGAGATCGTACTGCGCGATGCCACCGCGGGCATCTACAAGCGGCTCGTACTGAAAGACAACCGCATCATCGGTACCGTGCTCTACGGCGACACCGCCGACGGCGCCTGGTTCAACGATCTTTTGAAGCGCGGCACGGACATCTCCGAAATGCGCGACACCCTTATCTTCGGCCAGGCCTATCAGGGGGGATCTCCGCTGGACCCTACGGCGGCCGTTGCAGCCTTGCCGGATGATGCGGAAATCTGCGGCTGCAACGGCGTGTGCAAAGGCAAGATCGTCGGAGCGATCGTCTCCAAGGGCCTGACCTCGCTCGACGACGTGCGCGCCCATACCAAGGCTTCCGCCTCGTGCGGTTCCTGCACCGGCCTGGTCGAGCAGATCATGTCGCTGACGCTCGGCGACACCTACAATCCGGCTGCGGTGCAGCCGATGTGCACCTGCACGGATCTCGGCCATGACGACGTGCGGCGCCTGATCAAGGCGAAGAAGCTGAAATCCATTCCCGCCGTCATGCAGGAACTGGAATGGAAGACCTCCTGCGGCTGCGCAAAGTGTCGCCCGGCGCTCAACTACTATCTCGTCTGCGATTGGCCGGACGAATATGCCGACGATTACCAGTCGCGCTTCATCAACGAGCGTGTCCACGCCAATATCCAGAAGGACGGCACCTATTCCGTCGTACCCCGCATGTGGGGCGGCGTCACCAATGCGAAGGAGCTTCGCGCCATCGCCGATGTCGTCGACAAGTTCAACGTGCCGCTGGTGAAGGTGACCGGCGGTCAGCGCATCGATCTGCTCGGCATCGAGAAGGAGGATCTGCCCGCCGTCTGGGCCGATCTCGGTCAGGCGGGCTTCGTTTCGGGTCAGGCCTACGCGAAGGGGCTTAGAACGGTGAAGACCTGCGTCGGCTCCGATTGGTGCCGCTTCGGCACACAGGATTCGACCGGCCTCGGTATCCGCATCGAGAAATTCATGTGGGGCTCCTGGACGCCGGCCAAGCTGAAGATGGCCGTCTCCGGCTGCCCGCGCAACTGCGCGGAGGCGACCTGCAAGGACGTCGGAGTCATCTGCGTCGACTCCGGCTTCGAGATCCATTTCGCAGGGGCCGCCGGCCTCGACATCAAAGGCACCGAGGTTCTGGGGCTGGTCAGGACCGAGGACGAGGCGCTCGAACATATCGTCGCGCTGACGCAGATGTATCGCGAGCAGGCCCGCTATCTCGAGCGCATCTACAAATGGGCAAAGCGCATCGGTCTGGACGAGATTCGCCGGCAGATCATGGAGGATGCGGAAAAGCGCAGGGCCTATTTCGACCGCTTCGTCTTCAGCCAGAAATTCGCCCAGGTCGATCCCTGGTCGGAGCGCGTCTCCGGCAAGGACAAGCACGAGTTCCGGCCGATGGCGACGGTCGGCTTCAATCAGGCAGCGGAGTGACCGATGAAGATGAACTGGATTGCAATCGGCGACATCAACGACATCCCGCTGCGTGGAGCCCGCTGCGTCAGGACGCCCAACGGCAAGATCGCCGTCTTCCGGACCGCCGAGAACGAGGTCTTTGCGATCGAGGACCATTGCCCGCATAAAGGGGGCCCTCTTTCCCAGGGCATCGTGCACGGCACGGCCGTCACCTGCCCGCTGCACAACTGGGTGATCTCGCTCGAGACCGGCAAGGCGCTCGGCGCCGACGAGGGCGAGGTGCGCACGATCCCCATCCGCAACGACAATGGCGCGCTGTTCGTCGCTCTTGAGAGCCTCTCTCTGGCAGCGGCGGAATAAGCATGGCGCAAGAGGTCAAGACCACCTGTCCCTATTGCGGTGTCGGCTGCGGTGTCATTGCCCGCGTGGATGATGACGGTGCAGTGAGCGTCAAGGGCGATCCGGAACATCCGGCCAATTTCGGCAGGCTCTGTTCGAAAGGGTCGGCACTCGCCGAGACCCTCGATCTCGACGGCCGCCTCCTTCACCCGGAAATCGGCGGCCGTCGCGCAGGCTGGAGCGAGGCGCTCGATCTCGTTGCCGAACGCTTTTCGCACAGTATCGCCAATCACGGTCCCGATTCGGTTGCCTTCTACGTCTCGGGACAATTGCTGACGGAGGACTATTACATCGCCAACAAGTTGATGAAGGGTTTCATCGGCTCGGCGAATATCGATACCAACTCCCGGCTCTGCATGTCCTCCTCCGTCGCGGGCCACCGCCGGGCCTTCGGTTCCGACACCGTGCCGGGCGTTTACGAGGACCTGGAACTCGCCGATCTCGTGGTGCTGACGGGCTCCAATCTCGCCTGGTGCCACCCGGTGCTCTATCAACGCCTCTCCGCAGCCAAGGCAAACCGCCCGGAGATGAAGATCGTCGTCATCGACCCCCGCCGCACGATGACGGCGGACATCGCCGACATGCATCTGGCGATCGCATCCGACGGAGACGTCGCCCTCTTCAGCGGGCTGCTTGCCCATCTCGCCGCAAGCGGTGCGGTCGACCGGAACTACGTTTCGAATTACACGGGCGGCTTCGACGAGGCCGTCGCGGCCGCATCGAGGCTCGATCCCCCGTCACTCTCCAAGGCGACCGGGCTGACGCCGACGCAGCTTCGCGCATTCTTCCGTCTTTTCGAGACGACCGAAAAGGTCGTGACCTGCTATAGCCAGGGGGTTAACCAGTCCGCTACCGGTACCGACAAGGTCAACGCCATCATCAACTGCCATCTTGCGACCGGCCGCATCGGCCGGCCGGGCATGGGGCCCTTCTCGCTGACCGGGCAGCCCAATGCGATGGGCGGGCGCGAGGTCGGGGGGCTGGCAAATATGCTTGCCGCCCATATGGACATCGAAAAATCACTCCACCGGGACAAGGTACGGCGCTTCTGGGGCGCGCCGGCAGTCGCGAACGGGCCCGGCCTCAAGGCGGTCGATATGTTCCGCGCCGTCGCCGACGGGCGCATCAAGGCGCTGTGGATCATGGCGACCAACCCGGTCGTCTCGATGCCCGACGCCGATGCCGTCGAAGCGGCGATCAAAGCCTGTCCCTTCGTAGTCGTCTCCGACATCATGAGAGACACCGACACCGCCCGGCACGCCCACGTGCTCCTGCCCTCGCTCGGCTGGGGCGAGAAGGACGGTACCGTCACCAATTCCGAGCGCCGCATCTCGCGTCAGCGCGCCTTTCTCGCAGCTCCCGGAGAAGCGCGGCCCGACTGGTGGCAACTCGCCGCAGTCGGCAGGCGCATGGGCTTCGCCGAGGCCTTCGCCCATGTTTCACCAGCCGAGATCTTCGCCGAGCATGCCTCGCTTTCGGGATTCGAAAACGACGGACGCCGCGACTTCGACATCAGCGCCCACGCGGAGATCGAAGGCCCTGCCTATGACGGCCTGAAGCCGTTTCAGTGGCCGCAGCCCAAGGGCAGTGCGCCGCACGAGAGGCGGTTCTTTGCCGAGGGCGAATTCTATCATCCGGATGGCCGCGCGCGCTTCGTCGCCGTCGAGGTGCCACGGCCAAGAAGCGCCGACGATGCCTTCCTCTTCACGCTCAACACCGGCCGGGTGCGCGACCACTGGCATACCATGACGCGCACGGGCAAGAGCGCCAGGCTGTCCGGTCATCTCGCCGAGCCCTTCGTCGAGATTCATCCGCGTGACGCACAGGCGCTCGGCATCAGCGACGCCGACCTCGTCACCCTGGAAAGTCCGCACGGCGCGGCGATCGTCCGGGCGCTGGTCACCGACCGGCAGGCGGAGGGCAATCTCTTCGTGCCCATGCATTGGAACGACCAGTTCGCCTCCAGGGCGCGGATCGATGCGCTGGTTGCGCCGGTAACCGACCCGGTCTCCGGCCAGCCGGCGTCGAAGAACATGCCGGTCCGCGCGAGCCGCTTTGCGGCTGCCGCCTATGGCTTCGCGGTTTCGGCGCGTAAACCAAGGGAACTCGACGCCGCCTATTGGGCGCTCGCGAGAGCCGAGCGCGGGTGGCGGGTGGAACTCGCCTTCGCCGAAACGAATGTCGACTGGCTCGACTGGTGCCGGAAGACTTTTGCGATCGCCGCAGAGATCGAACCGATCGGCTATACGGACCGCACCTCCGGCGAGCTTCGCCTAGCCTTTTTCGAAGGGGACCGGCTGCTCGCCAGCCTGTTCCTTTCTCCGCGGCCGGTCGCCGCGGCGCGCAGCTGGGCGGTATCGCAGCTCGGCGCTTCGCACCACAACCTCGCCAAGCGCTTTGCGGTCACCGCCGGCCGCCCGGGCGCCGATACGCCCGATCCGGGCGCGACCGTCTGCTCGTGCTTCAGCGTCGGAGTCAACCAGATCACTGCGGCCGTCCGCGACGGTTGCCATAGCGTCGAAGCGGTGGGCGAGAGGCTCAGCGCCGGCACCAATTGCGGCTCCTGCCGCGCCGAGATCAGGGGGATCATAAATGGCTGCCTCACCCTCGCTGCTGAGTGATCCGGCCCAAAAGCCTCAGCGCGTGACCGCACTCGCGACGCTGCCGCTCTTCTGGCCCCTGAACGGCAAACGGGCCGTTGTCGCCGGCGGCAGCGATGCGGCCGCCTGGAAGGCCGAACTGCTGGCGGCCTGCGGCGCGGAAGTTCATGTCTACGCGCCGCGGACGTCGCTGAGCGATCTCTTCCTCGAACTCCTCGCCCGTGGGCCCGCGCATGAACACGGCTTGCTCGTTCACCACGACCAGGCGTGGCATGAGGGTGTATTTCGCGATGTCGCAATCGCCATTGCCGATTGCGACGACGAGGCCGACGCAGAAGCATTCTTTCGAGCCGGTCGGAGCGCCGGCGTGCCCGTCAACGTCATCGACAAGCCGGCTTTCTGCGCGTTTCAGTTCGGATCGATCGTGAACCGCTCGCCCGTGGTCGTTGCTATCTCGACGGATGGCGCGGCACCGATCCTGGCACAGGCGATCCGCCGGCGGATCGAGGCCCTGCTGCCGCCGGCACTCAAACGGTGGGCGACGGTGGCGCAGGCGATCCGCGACCGTGTGAACGCGCGCCTGAAACCCGGTGCCGCGCGCCGCGCCTTCTGGGAGCGCTTCGTCGACAGGGTCTTTCTGGATACACCGGAGGAGGGTGTAGAGACGCGGCTGATGGCGGAGGTGGATCGTCTGGTCACGCGCCCCTCCGCCATCGGCCGCGTCACCATCGTCGGCGCCGGCCCCGGCGACGCGGAACTCCTCACCTTGAAGGCGGTTCGCGCCCTGCAAGCCGCCGACGTGATCCTCTTTGACGAATGGATCCCTGACGACGTCCTGGAACTGGCGCGCCGGGAGGCAAGGCGCGTCCCCGTCGCGCCGAGCGCCACGGATAGCAGAGACATCGCGGCCCTCGTCGGGGAAGGGAAACGCGTGGTGCGCCTTCGGTCCGGGAACCCGATGGCGCTTGCCGGTGCCGTCGAGGAGATCGCAGCGCTTGAGAGCCTTGGAATTCCTGTCGAGATCGTGCCGGGTGTCGAGGCGGCACCTTGCCGTTCCGACGTAATCCAGGTGGCCTTCCGCAGGAGGGAAGTCTCGCAGCCGGGCCTGCGCGCTGCCCATTGATGCAGATCGGGCGTACGCAACCGCTCAGGAGGCGGAACCCGCGGAGCGGCTGGCGTTCCGCGAAGCCTCCAGCCGATCGATGAACGGGCGTTGGGAAACATTTATCTTGCCGCGCGCCTCTTCGAGCGTGAACCATCCGGCGCGGTCGACCTCCGGGAAGACCTGCATCCTGCCGCTCCGTGGCGGCCACTCTGTCTCGAACACGTTGCTGCGCAGGCTGGCAACGTCGAATTCGCTCTCATGCGCATAGGCGGTGACGAGCTTGCCGCCCTTCTGGCGCTCCGCGCCGAGAAACTCCAAGGGGCCCGTTATCGCAATGCCGGTCTCCTCGAGGAACTCCCGGCGCGCAGCGGCTTCCGGCTCTTCATCGGCATCATACTCACCCTTCGGGATCGACCAGGCGCCGAGATCCCGGTTCATCCAGAATGGCCCGCCCGGATGGACGAGCAGAACAAGGAGGTCACTCGCCTCGTATCGATAAAGCAGAACGCCCGCACTTCTCTTCGGCATTTTCGACCTCTGTCTGAAGCGGCACCGAGCGCCAATCCATGTGTCCATTGATTGTAGCCGATCAATGGACAAAAGCATGCAGCAGCTCAAAGTGCTACAGCGACCTGCAATCTCTCCTCGCCTCATCCTCTGAGCTTGTCACAGGGATGAGAGCAGCGCCGCGTCTGCGGCGCGGGAAGCTTTCTTTCAGCCCAAGGACTTGGTCTGGCTGGATTCCTGTGACGAGCACAGGAATGAGGAAATCAAACAAGCCGCCGCGGGTCTGATCTCAACCGGCCTTAGGAGGAACCCTCCTTCTTCGTCGCCAGCATGTCGGCGATCTCCATCGGGAACGGGAAGATTATCGTCGAGTTCTTTTCGCCGGCGATGACATTCAAGGTGCTGAGATAGCGCAGCTGCATGGCCTGGGGTTTCCGGGCGAGAATTTCTGCCGCCTCCAGCAGTTTCGCAGCGGCCTGCTGCTCGCCCTCGGCATTGATCACCTTGGCGCGCCTTTCGCGTTCGGCCTCGGCCTGGCGGGCGATCGCCCGGATCATCGATTCGTTGATGTCGACATGCTTGATCTCGACGGTAGCGACCTTGATGCCCCATGCGTCCGTCTGCACGTCGAGGATCTTCTGAATGTCCTCGTTCAGACGATCGCGCTCCGCCAGCATCTCGTCCAGATCGTGTTTGCCCAGCACGGATCTCAGCGTCGTCTGGGCGAGCTGGCTCGTCGCGGCCATGAAATCCTCGACCTGGATCGTCGATTTCTCTGCGTCAATGACGCGGAAATAGATCACAGCGCTGACCCGCACCGAAACATTGTCGCGCGAGATCACGTCCTGGCTGGGCACGTCGAGAACACGGGTCCTGAGATCGACGCGCACCATCTGCTGCACATAGGGGAGGAGCAGGATCAGCCCCGGTCCCTTGACGCCGGTGAAACGGCCGAGCGTGAAGATCACGCCGCGTTCATATTCCCGGAGGATCCTGATCGCAAAGGCGATGACGATCAGCAGGAACAGGAGCGCGGCGACAAACGGCGCAAGATTTCCAAGCCAGGTCATGAGCGGTCTCCTTTTCCCCCGTGGTCGATTGGGGAGTTGGTGCGGGACGCGGGCGGAAAACCGCGCATGCTTTTCATCATCCCGCTCCAGCCGGTTTGCGCGCCACCTTGAGCGTGAGGCCCTCCCGGCCGACGACCATGACGTCCTCGCCCGGTCCAAGCGGTTCGCTGCTGACGGCTCTCCACCGCTCGCCGTGGGCGATCACGTAGCCGTCCGCTCCCGCCCAACTGTCGACCTTGCCGGAAATGCCGATCATCTCTTCCGCGCCGGTGGCGACCCTGTGCCGGCGCGAAACAAGGGCGAGACGCGCGACCAGCAGGCTGAACGCCAGACTGGCTATCGCAATACCGCTCAGTGCAGGCCAGGACACCTGCAGTCCGGGCATGTCCGTGTCGAAGAGAATGGCAGCGCCCAGCACCAGGGCCACGGTGCCGCCGAGGCCGAGCACGCCGAATGACGGCGCATGCGCCTCCGCCACCAGCAGTCCCGCCCCAAGGAGGATAAGGCCCACGCCGGCATAGCTCACCGGCAGCACCGCAAGCGCGTAGAGACCGAGCAGGAGGCTGATGCCGCCGATTGTACCCGGCACCACTGTGCCGGGCGCGAGAAACTCGAAGATGAGCCCGTAGATTCCGACCATCATCAGGAGGAGGGCGACGTTCGGGTTGGTGATCACCGACAGCAGCCGCGTCCGCCAATCCGGCGGAAGATCCTCTATGGCGAGCCCGGACGTATCGAGCCGAACGTCGGATTGGCCGATGCGGACGGGGCGGCCGTGGGCCTGCTTCAAAAGGTCGTCGACGCTAACGGCGGTGAAGTCGATGACCTGCTCGCGCGCGGCTGCGGCGGAGGAAAGGCTCGCAGCCTCGCGCACGGCCCGCTCCGCCCAATCGACGTTTCGGTTGCGCAATTCCGCCAGGCCGCGGATATAGGCGACCGCATCGTTGATGAGTTTCGCTTCACCGGCATTGGCCGGTTTGCGCGGTTCGGGCTCGTCGGGCTTGCCCGTCTTTTCCTCGCCTTCCTGCTCGTCATTGCCAAACAGTCCTCCGCCGATGGCGATCGGCGTCGCCGCGCCCAGATTCGTCCCCGGGGCCATGGCCGCAATATGGCTCGCATAAAGGATATAGGTGCCGGCGCTTGCTGCCCGCGCTCCGCTGGGCGCGACGAAACTCGCGACCGGCACGGGCGAATCGAGGATGGCGCGTATGATGTCGCGCATCGACGTATCCAGTCCGCCGGGCGTGTCCATCTGCAGGACCACCAGCGCGGCACCGCGATCCCTGGCCTGTTGAAGACCGCGCGTCACATATTCTGCCGCGGCGGGACTGATGGCTCCGTTGACGTGCAGGACGATTGCCGTGCGCTCGGCTCCGGGCACCGGCGTGACAGGAAATGCGAAGGCCGACAGGAGACTGAACAACAGGATGAGGATGCGGGCCATTCGCCGTCGATACCTCACGGCTTCTCGTCTGCGGGCGCAGGCGGATAGCTGCAAACCACCTCGCCCGCTCCACCTTTCGTCGAAATCAACACATCCTAATATAGTGCAGAATCGCGGAAAGCGTAAGCGATGCCGCAGGCATGCTGCCGCAGAAGTTGCATCGGCGTCGCCGCTCGGTCAGCGGGCCGGTGCCGCGGCCGAGCGCGGACGCGCGCGCCGGTGCACTCGGCGCGCCTGCGCCAGCGCAGATATCTGCGCCGCCACGAAAATGGCGTGGTCGTTGACCTGCGGCAGGCCCATAAGTTCGCCAAAGGTGCCGCGGGCGAGAGGACCGGCGACGAAGAGGTCGTCCACCTCCCTGTTTTCGCTGTCGAGCGCCCTGCTCGTTTCGCTGCAGGCGAGGCCCAGCCCAACCGTATCGGGGCGCAGATAACCTGCGGCTCCGAGCGAATCCAGCCAGGATTGGCTTTGCAGGATCGACCGGTGCGCCGGGCCGGTGGTGATCACCACGGCGTCGAATTCCCCTTCTTCCGTTCCGCCAGCCCGCCGCCTCCGGAAAGTGACCGCGACATTCTCGCCGACGCGCGCCATATGAGCGACCGAACCGGCGAGGACGCGTATATCGCCGTCCCTCAGCCCCGCGCTCACGACCGCATCGATTTGCGGAGCTACACGAAAGCGGTGCACATCCCAGAAAGGCCGCACGTGACGGACAAGCCGCCGCCGCTCGCTCATCGGCAGATTGCGCCAGATCTCACCGCCTTGTGCTCTGAGCGCATCGAGGACCGCATGCCATGTAAAGCCTTCCGCTTCCGCATCGCGGATCGTCCGGCGTACCTGGGAGAGCAACTCCGCGGCCGATCTCCAAGGTCGTGAGATGAAGTCGCCATAGGGGTCCTGCGCCCGGTCGGAATGTCCACGAGAACGCAGACCGCGCCGGGAAAAGGCGGTGATCGGCCCCTTATGCCCGCCTCTGCGCAGGGTGGCGATCACATCGGCCGAAGTCAGCCCGGTCCCGATGATCAGCACGCGGTCACCGGCCCGGATTCTGTCGAGCGTGCCGGGCTCGGTCGAATCCGGCACGTAGCGGGGGTGCCCCGTGAGGATGGCGCCTACGCCTGCGGGAGCCTCCGGAGCCGGGTGCGTCGTCGCCACCACCAGCACGTCGGCGCGGCTTAGCGTCCCGCCGTCGCCGCGAACCGTCCAGGCCGCTCCCTGACGCTCGACGGCGATCACTCTCTCCCGATGGTGTGCGATGCGCCCATGTTCCAGGAACGGCGCGATCGTCTCGGCGACATAGCGGCCGAAGAGCTGCCGGGCGGGATAGAGATGGCCGTCGCAGGCAAGCGCCTCGGGATCGTCGCGCGGTTCGCCCCGAAGCTCGAGCCAGCGCATGAAATGGTCGGGATCGCCCGGATCGATGCTCATGCGTGCGGCCGGGACATTGACGCGATGCGCGGGCTCCACGGTATCATAGGCAAGGCCGCATCCCAGCCGCTCCCGCGGCTCGAAGACGGAAATCTGCCAGCCATCCATGGCGCGAGACCGCGCCATGTGCGTCGCGACCACGGCACCGGTGAAGCCGCCGCCGATGATTGCGACGGTGGGGCGCGTGAGGTAATGGCCGACGGCATCCGTCATATCGAAGACCTGCTGCGCAGCGACGACCCTGTCGTCGTTGAGTCTACCGTTTGCATTTCCCTGACCGCTACTGCCTGCAACGGGCCGGATCACCGGCATTCGTCGGCCGCCATTCCGGCCGCCGAGGTCGTGTCTATCCGGCCTTCAGCGCCAGTCGCTTGCCTGTCGCGATAAGCCGTGCTGCCGCATAGGTTTGGGTGACGATCTCAGGTACCAGGTCGATGTCGGGCAGGCTTCCCAATCCGAGCGGACCGATCGCGAAGAGGTTCGGCGTGCGTCCAGACGGGCTCAAGACTTCTCCCGTCGGACTGACCGCGATGCCGAGCTCGAGTTCATCGGGTTCGGCAAGCCCACCCGCAAAAAGACTCCGGAGCAAGGGCGTATCAAGCTCCGGGGCGGAACAGCGGCATTCGATCACCTGATCTGCCCTGAGCAGTTCCTCGGCATGCCGACCCGCCCAGCGCACCATGATGCCTTCCGGCAGGCGCCGCCCCGCCCGCCCGCGGCGAAGCACGGTCCGCCCCTCGGCAAGTTCCTGCTGCAGCCGCGCGTGGACAGCCGCCGGGAGGCGGTTTCTGTGGCTGTCGTAGATGGCCCGCAGGTGGCGGTTGAACTGCCGCTTTTCCTGCGCCGAGAGCGATTGCCAGAGCGAGCGCGCCCGCCGGCGCAGGCCGTTCATGGCCGACTGCCAGCTTTGCCCCTTCGCTTCGGCTTCGGCGCAGGCCTGACGCACGAACCGAACGATCCGGCGCAGGCCCTGCGGCATCGGATCGACCGGGAAACTCGGGGCTGCTGCGAGCTGCGTATGCGCCTGCGGCAGGAAGCCGTGGCGCGAAACGAGCGTGATTTCTCCCGCATAACCGTTATCGCGCATCTGGAAAAGCTGGTCGACCACGCGAATGCCGCTGCCGAGCAGGACCGCGTGGCGCGGGTCGACGAGGCGGCGCGTCCGCACAAGCGGTCGCTCCTCGTCAGAAACCTCGAGGTCGCGCGGATGCACGCCGAAGCCCGTTGCAAGAATGACGATGTCGCATGCGTCATGTCCGCCGTCACGCACAAGACTGAAGCGACCGCTTGCGAGTTTGCGCAAGCCTGTGACCTGCTGGTGGGAAAACCTCACCGTGATGTCGGAACGTCGGGCAAGCGCCTCGGAAAAGCGTTGATGCACGTAGTCGCTGAAGATGCCTTTCGGCACGAAAATCTGCCGAAAGCCGGGAATGGCCGCCGGAACGGCTGTTCGGAACTCATCATTGGCGCAAAGCCAGTCGTTGAAATCGTCGGGCTGGCCGGCCGCGACCGACAGGTCGCGCACCCGGCTGTTGAGGATCTCGCAGCGCTGCGCCGCGGAAAAGGCCTGGCCGCCGCTGATCGATGGATGCGGGTCGTACATGGTGAGGTGAAAAGTTCCCCGCATCGACTTCATCAGCGCGATCGCCATCATGATGCCGGAAAATCCACGGCCGACGATCGCAATTTCCGGCTGCGAGGACGAGGCGGCCGCCGCTGACCTGCCGGCAAACAATCCACGAACGGTCATGTGAGCTCCTTTCGCGAGCTGGCTGTCGCTCCGTGGTCGGGGCAACTCTTAAGCAGGACTTCGAGACACACAAAAGCTCTGGTGAATTTCACGGGCTCGTATACCGCTCGCCCGTCGGGATTTTCCGGAACGACGCGCCAGCCAAGAACGCCTTGCGCCGCCTCCCTCCCGCTTCAAGCGAAATAAAACTCCGGTCGAATACCGCCTAATGCGCGCAATGACCGCTGCAGGACTTCCAGTTCTTGCATGTTGTACCCTCAAATCGGCTCCGACGTAAGAAACATGCAGCAGCGTTTCGGCCTGACGGTCATCCTTTTCGGAAGTAGTCTATAATTTTTGTATTCTATTGCAAATGCACCCCACGGCAAGCTATTTTTCTAAAGGTAACCGCAACAGCGCGCCGTCGTCACGGACAACCCATTGATTCTACCTGGGAAATTTTCATTCCAAAGCGATTCCCCTACCGGGCGTCCACCTGCGCGACCGCCTCCGGGAGGGACTGGAAGAAAATAGCGCCTGCTCCATACTAAAGGGCGGCGGCAATGCTCCACGGAGGGACAAGGATGGGGAACATCTCGCAATTCGCCGGAAAGACCAAGCCGACGCCGCACCGCATCGAGAGCGAGGAAGAGGCCCTGGCGATTGCAAGGGAGCTCGCACTCCGGTTCTCCGACCGCGCCATCGAGCGCGACCTGGAGCGCGTCCTTCCTCACGACGAACTCGACCAGTTGGCCCAATCGGGACTGCTGGCGATCAGCATTCCATCGGAATACGAGGGCATCGACGTCTCCAACGTCGTGCTTGCCGAGATAACCGCGATCCTAGCGGAGGCCGACAGCTCCATTGGTCAGATCCCGCAAGGCCACTTTTACGTCCTCGAGGCGCTGCGTCAGCATGCCACCGAAGAACAGAAGCGGTTCTTCTTCGGGCGCGCCATGGCAGGCGACCGCTTCGGCAGCGCACTTTCGGAAAGCGGCGACGACAAAACCCGGATCACCGGGAATGGCGCCGGGTACCGGATCAACGGCCGGAAGCAAAATTCCACGGGCGCTCTCTTCGCCGACTGGCTCGCCATCTCCGCGCTCGATCCCGCCGACCGCATGACCATGTCGTTCGTTCCGCGCGCGATGGACGGCGTCCGGATCATCGACGACTGGGACAGTTTCGGGCAGCGCGTCACCGGCAGCGGCACCGTGGTCCTTGAGGACGTTCATGTGGATCTCGGTTCTGTCGTGCCGCATCACCGCGGCTTCGAGCGACCGAATACGATCGGTTCCGTCGGCGAGATCATCCATGCCGGCGTCGATCTCGGTATCGCGCGGGCGGCGTTCCGAGAGACCCTCGATCTCGTCCGAAACGCGGCAGCAGCCAAGAGCGATGTGCTGGAGCGGGCATCGGAGGATGCTTTGACGATCGCAAGGGTCGGCGAAGTCGCAATACGCATCGAGGCCGCCACCGCGCTCATCGAGCATGCCGGTCGCAAGGTCGATACCGCTCAGGTCGATCCGACCGAGGAACACGCGGTCGAAGCCAGCCTCTCGGTTACCGCCGCCAAGGTCCTTGCCGCCGCGGCCGCGCTGGAGGCAGCCAATGCGCTTTTCGATCTCGCCGGCTCCGCCTCTGCGAAAGTTGCGCTCAATCTCGACCGGTATTGGCGGAACGCCCGCGCTCACACGCTGCAGGACCCGGTGCGCTGGAAACATCACCTTGTCGGCAACTACCACCTGAAGGGCGTAAAGCCGCGCAGCGGATCACTGTGAGGATGAACGCTCGCATTGATGAGGAACGGACGTACACCTAAGTCTGCCGCGGGGGGACCGCACCCTCCGCGCTCAGCCCGCTTCGCTGAGAAGCGGCGCTACGGCGGCCTCTCTCTCGCTTGCTGCAAATTGCGCGAGCGTCATGTTGTCGAGAATGTCGGCCACGGCATCGCGCACGACGATCATCGAACGGCGCACGTGACAGGTTTCCGGGTCCGAACAGTCATCGCAGACTTCATAGGCGGTGCGGCTCGCACAACGGATCGGCGCCAGCGGCCCGTCAAGCGTGCGGATCACCTGACCGACGCGGATCTCGGATGCGGGCCGCGCCAGCGCGTAGCCGCCGCCGGGGCCTTTCTTCGAGCGAAGAAAGCCGGCATTCCTGAGTTCGAGCATGATCGTGTCGAGAAACTTCTTCGGCAAGTTGTTGCGAACGGCGATTTCCGTGATGAAAGCCGTTTCGCCCGGCTGAAGCTGGGCAAGATCGACCATCGCCTTCAAACCGTACTTTCCTTTTTTTGTCAGCATGAGAACATCGCTTTCGAGACGGATCGCGGCAAACGAGAAAAGAACGCGATCTTCATCCGCGACCGCGCCCCAGACACATCGATCCCGACGACGCGGATCGTCCAATTCTCGCAGAGCCAAGTGCCGTTTCCCAGCCTGCCGAGCCAATCTGCCACGGCTCGCCAACTTCGGCATACTAGGATTTAGTTATAGATCAAGCCTAATTTGGCGGCAAGGAAATCAATTCACCTGCTACATAGATTTACTCTATTAGAGCGGTAGATGGCATCAAAAAACGCCGCAGTGCGAAACGAATCGTGAGTTCTTTTGCTGCCGCCGGAGCTCTCAGCGCCTTTTGCGTGCCTTCGACTCGAAAGGATTCTCCGACGCGCGGAAATGCACGCGGATCGGCACGCCCGGCAGGTCGAAGTCGTTTCGCAAGCCGTTGATGAGGTAGCGGGTGTAGGACTCCGGCACCGCCTCGGGCCGTGTACAGGAAATCATGAAACCCGGTGGCCGCGCCTTGACCTGCGTCATGTATTTGAGCTTGAGGCGGCGGCCCGAGACGGCCGGCGGGGGATGCTGCACCTGCTGCGTTTCCAGCCACCGGTTGAGGCGCGCCGTGGAGATGCGCCGGTTCCAGACCTTGTCCGTTTCGATGATGGCCTGCATCAGCCGGTCGAGGCCGTAGCCGGTGTGCCCGGAAATCGGCACTGCACGGATGCCGCGCGCCTGCGGCAACAGCCGCTCGGTCTTTTCGCGCAAATCTACAAGCAGTGCCTGCCAGTTCTCGACCAGATCCCATTTGTTGAAGGCAAGCACGGCTGCACGCCCCTCGCGCAGCACCAGATCGACGATCTGCAGGTCCTGCTTCTCGAAAGGGATCGTGGCGTCGAAGACGATGACGACGGTCTCGGCGAAGCGGATCGCCCGCAGCGCATCCGCAACCGAAAGCTTTTCGAGCTTCTCCTGAACCTTCGCCTTGCGGCGCATGCCGGCCGTATCGAACATCTTTATGGTGCGGCCGCGCCAGTCCCATTCGACAGAGATGGAGTCGCGGGTAATGCCCGCCTCCGGCCCCGTCAGCAGCCGGTCTTCGCCAAGGAACCGGTTGATCAGAGTCGATTTTCCGGCATTCGGCCGGCCCACGATCGCCACCCGAAGCGGCTTGGTCTCGTCATAGGCGGGCTCGACCTCCTCGTCCTCGGTACCTTCACCGGCAACGGGGCGGATATCCACATTCGTCTCGGCAACGTCTTCCGCCGGCGGGAACGCCCTCTCCTCGCCGAGTGCGGCGACGATCGCGTCACGCAGGTCGAGCATGCCCTGGCCGTGTTCGGCCGAGATCGGGCAGGGTTCGCCGAGGCCGAGCGTGAAGGCGTCGTAGAAACCGCCTTCGGAGCCCCGGGCCTCGGACTTGTTGGCGACGACGACGACGGGTTTGCCCCGGCGGCGCAACATTTCGCCGAGCGTTTGATCTGCCGGCGTCAGGCCGGCCTTGGCATCGACGACGAAGAGCGAGAGATCCGCCTCGTCGATGGCCGCCTCCGTCTGCGCCCACATCCGCCCCTGGAGGCTGTCTGGTGACGATTCCTCGAGACCGGCCGTATCGATGATGCGGAACTTGAGGTCGACCAGCTTCGCGTCGCCCGGACGCCGGTCGCGGGTAACCCCCGGCGTATCGTCGACGAGCGCCAGCTTCTTGCCAACCAGGCGGTTGAACAAGGTGGACTTGCCGACATTGGGGCGCCCGATAATGGCGACGGTGAAGGTCATCTTGACATCCGTGCTAAAGCGCCTCGCGTTCAGTGATCACGCGACGCGCTTTAAGTTTCTGTTTTTGTGCATGTCGTTATCCCAAAACCGCTGCGCACTTTTGGGCGACATGCTTTTCTTGTGCATGTCGTCACCCCAAAACCGCTGCGCACTTTTGGGCGACATGCTTTTCTTGTGCATGTCGTTATCCCAAAACCGCTGCGCACTTTTGGGCGACATGCCTGCGTCAGGCCTTGCCTGTCGACGCGATCACATCCAGCAGCATCTGCGCCCGATTCATGATGCCGCGCGGGCTTTGCGCATCGTCGACGATCTGCTGGAACCAGCTCTTCGCCTTGGTATAGTCACCGGCCTTGTAGGCCGAAAGGCCGAGCGCCTCGCGCGCCGAATGACGCATGGCGTTCTGCGGAACGGCCAGTTGCTCGACCTCAGAGGACACCTGCTCGTAGGTTCCTGCGTCGATAAGCAGATAGGCCGCACGCAGCCGCGCCGCATCGCGAAGCGCGGCCGGAATACGCGTATCCCTGCCGATTTCGGAGAACGCCGCGACTGCCGCATCCGTTTCACCCTTTTGCGCCTGCAGCGTCGCAACGCGCAACTGCGCCAGAACCGGATAGGATCCGTAACCGTCCTTTTCGAGCTCGGTCAGAGCGGCGAGCGCCTCGTCCGACTTGTTCTCCCGGGCAAGGTTGAGCGCCGCGAGGAAGGTGTCGCCCGATTGCGACGAGGAGGCCTCCTGCCAATAATCGTATCCGACCTTGCCGACGGTGCCGAGCACGATCAGAACGGCAATCCCGATGATGATACCGCCGAAGCGCGTCCAGACGGCCTTCATCTGGTCCGAACGGAGTTCGTCATTGACCTCGCGGATAAAGCTGTCGTCCTGGTTTACCATGTCCCGTCCCGGCCGCCCGGCCCTGATGTGAAGAAGTTGGCGCGTTCTACCCGATTTTACGCCTGATGTAAGGGGGAGATCGACATTTAGAGAACGACCGGCTGAACGCCTATCAGAAGTTCATGCAGCTTCCAGACGAAGAGCACAAAGGCGACGAGGCCGATAAGAACCGCCAATACGTCGTTGCGCGTCGATTTAAACACGGGAAGCACCTTCTCACCGGCGCGCTCGCGCCGTTTCAACGAGATGCGCAGGATCACCGCCCAGACGAGAAAGGAACCGAAAAGCAGGACCGAGGACGTCTCGCCATTCGCAAGGAGGTGCGCCAGCGCCCATATCTTGATCGAGAGGACCTGCGGATGCTTGAGCGCGACGGCGATGCGGCCCGCCGGCAGGAAGCCGGCGGCAAGCACGATGAAGGCGACGAGCATCAGCAGAAGGGCGATATGGCGCAGGAATATCGGCGGATCGTAGAGCATGCCCGTTTCGCCACGCGCCTGACCAAAACCGTAGATGATCAGACAGAGGCCGACGAGGCTGACGATCGTATAGAGCGCCATCCAAGTGCCCTTGCCGCGGCTTTCGATAATGCCGGCACGAAAGCCGGGCGCAACCACGCGGACGAGGTGCATGCCGAGAAATATGATGATGCCGAGAACGAGTATGGCCATGGGTCACCGCTTGTTCGAGAATGTCGGACCGCTACAGCGCCGAGCTTTGCCGATCCACCTGACTACGCACTACCTTCGATAGCGCCTGTTTTCCAGCCCAATCAAAGGATTGCCGCAATTTCCGGACAACTGCGACGAAACCAAACGTCACAGTTGAAACATGATTCGTATTTTCCTGGCTTTATCACTCGCTCTTTTTCCCGCTCTCGCCCTCGCCGATCCGCCGCCGGCACCCCCGTCGCCGGACGGCAAACAGCTCGTCGTCATCTCCTTCGACGGCGCGCACGACAATGCGCTTTGGGAGAAAAGCCTTGCCATGGCAAGGCGAACGGGAGCGCATTTCACCTATTTCCTCTCCTGCACCTTCCTGATGACGAAGGCCGACGGGAAGCAGATCTACCGGGCGCCCGGACAGAAGCAGGGACGTTCGAATGTCGGCTTCGCACAGAGCCGCGAAGAAATCGCGATCCGCGTCGGCCATATCTGGCAGGCGCATCGCGATGGTCACGACCTCGGCAGCCACGCCTGCGGCCATTTCGACGGCAAAGGCTGGAGCAAGGCCGATTGGGAGCGGGAGTTTTCAGCGTTCCGCGCGGCGCTCGCCGAAGCCTGGAAGAGGGCCGGCAAGCCGGAAGCCGAGCCGGAAGGCTGGGCCGATTTCGCGAAGAACGGCATAAAGGGCTTTCGCGCCCCCTACCTGTCACTCAGCGACGGCCTGGTGCCTGCACTCGAAGCGTTCGGTTTCAGCTATGATGCGAGCCTCGTCACCAAAGGGCCCGGCTGGCCCAGCTTCGCCGACGGTCTGCCGCGCTTCGGCCTGCCGCTCATTCCCGAAGGCCCTTCCCACCGGCCGGTCATCGGCATGGACTACAATCTCTTCGTCCGCCATTCGATGGGAGTCGAGAACAGAAAGGACAGCGTCCGCTTCGAGGAGCGGACGCTTGCGGCGTTCCGCAATGCCTTCTGGAAGGAATATGAAGGCGAGCGGATCCCTCTTCAGCTCGGCTTCCACTTCGTCGAGATGAACGGCGGCGCCTATTGGCGGGCGCTCGATCGCTTTCTCTCGGAGACCTGCAACAAGCCGGACGTCGCCTGCGTCAGCTATGCCGAGGCGTTGCCGATTATCGAGGCTGCAAGAAAGAAGGCGGATCGCTCCGCCTTCTGATGCCCGCTGTTACAGAGCCAGCTCTTCCTTACCGCCAGCGTCGATGAACTGCCGGTCGATCTCCGGCAGCGGTTCGTCGACCAACACCGACTCGAAGGCTTTAAGACGTTTGTAGATCGACAGGAGCTCGACGATGGTCGTCCAGGAGCCGACCAGGTATTGGAAGGACTCCCGAACCTGCCCAAAAACGTTCAACACCTGATTCATAACGCCGAGCGTGAGTTTTCCCGCCACGATCGCAGGTATCAGCACGAGCGTGCCGAATATGTTGTCGGCCTGCAGGTAGAAAATGCGCGCGATATTGAAGTACATATAATGGAAGTAGAGGCGGAAATAGTTGCGCCTGACATTGTCGAAAAGCTGCGCGAGCGTTATCGGGTCGGCGCGGTCCTCATGATCCTCGCCATAGACGAGTTCCTTCCGGTATGCCGCTTCGACGCGCTGATTGCGAAATTCGAGGCCCGGAAGCTTGATACCCACCACGGCGAGGAAGACCGTTCCAAACAGCGACCAGGAGACGGCGGCCCAGACGAGCGCATGCGGTATTTCGCCGACGACCGGCAGCACGTTTACCTGCTCGGAAAACCTGAAGAGAACCGGGAGAAAGGCGATCAAGGTCATAACTGAGCTCACCAGGCCGACGCCCAGCCTTTCCATCGTGCTGGAAAATCGCATCGTGTCTTCCTGTACACGCTGCGAAGCGCCTTCGACTTGGCGCAGCCTCGGCCAGTGCGAGACATAGTATTCGTTCATCGCGGTACGCCAGCGAAAGATGTAGTGGCTGACGAAGAAGAGGTTCAGCACGCCTACGGTCACCGCCAGAAAGGCAATGCCTGAGACGCCGATCATTCCCATGTAGAGTTGTTCGGCAGTGACCGGTGCCGTTCGCGCGAGCGCCTGCTGGATCATATCATAGAACGGGCCGTACCAGGCATTGAAGGCGACACTGACCTGAACCGAAAAGTAGGTGTTGAAGATGATCAGCGCCGTGCCGAGAACGGACCAATACTGCCACCGATGCGGGCTGTAGACGAACCAGAACGCGGCGAATATTCCTACGACCACCGCATAATAGATGTAGAACCAAAGAAAGGGCGTCGACCAGAAGACGGACACCCCGATGATAGGCTCCTGGCCGGGCGGCAGCTGCGGCAAACCGAGATAGGCGCCGATATCCCGTCCGCCGCCATACCATACGAGAACGGCAAGAAGGCTCCAGACGGCGGAAGATATGAAAAACAGCTTCGGCTTGGGAAAGAAGGATTGGAACAAGGGACGGCACTCTCGTTTCGGGGAGGTCAAGGACTTGCCTCCTGATGCGCCGAAACTAGGGCAAATCACATTGCGCAACAATTACGGAATGCGAATGTTACTGTTATTTCATGTGGCTGCCGACGCTGCCTGCCCGGCTTAGTGAGGACCCGTCATCGTGCCAGGGCTTCACTTATCCGGCGCAATTCGGCGAGGACGACGATCCCGCAGATCATGAGAACGACGGCGGCGACCAGGGTCGGCAAAGCGTAGCTTCCGGTGCGCTCGGCAAGCCAGCCGGCGACCAGCGGCCCGACGATCTGGCCGACCCCGAAGGCAGCGGTCATGAAGGCGAGGGCCCGGCGCGGACTTTCGGGGGCGAGTTGTCGTCCGATCTGAAGTCCATAGGCCGTGACCATCATGAAGGTGGCGCCCAGCATCAGCCCGCCGACGAGCGGCGCAAAGGGGGAAGGCAACGAAACCGTCAGAATGAGGCCTGCCGCCTCGACCAGCAATCCGGCCGCATAGACCCCGGCCAATCCGAGACGCGGCAAGGCGAAGCGCCAGAGATAAACCGACAGGGCGGCGCTCACTCCGGTGATCAGCCAGGAAAGAAACTCGATGCTGTGGTCGCCGCTCGCGTCGCGGGCCATGGCGACGAGGAACGTGGCAGTGATCACGTAGCCGAACCCGAAAAGGCCGTAGGTCAGCGTCATCGTCATGAGCGGCCGAGATCGGACGAGCCGCGCCTCCGGTGGACCGCCGATGGCGGCGTGACGGCTCGACGGCAGCATCGCGGCCACCAGAACCGTACCCGCCAGCGCGACCAGACCGCCAGCGAACCAGTCGGCCTGCGACTTCGAAAGATCCGCGACGCCTGCGAGCGGCGCGATCCAGACCACGACGGAGGAAAGCGCGATGCCGAAACCGACGCCGCCGAAATGCACCGAAGGCACGTGCTCGGATCTGGCGGCGAGCCCCTGCCCCAGCACTATCCCCGAGATGAAGATCATCGCAAAGGCGCTCGCCAGACCCGCAAGAAAGCGGATGATGGAATAGGCGAGCACCGAGGATGTAAGTCCCATGGCGGCAAGCAGCACGGTCGTCGCGACGAGAGCCGCGAGACCGACCCCGCGCTCGCGGCCGTGCGCCCAGCCATAGCCGGCAAGCACCGCGCCTGCGAGATATCCGATGAAATTCGCCGAGGCGACCAGGCCTGCATCAGCAGGAGAAAGGCCGGTGTCGATCATCATCGCCGGCAGGATGGGCGTATAGGAGAACCGGCCGAAGCCCATGGCCACCGCCATGGCGACCGCACCGGCGATCGCGGTCGCTGCGAGACTTCCGCTCGAGCCGCTGCCGGCGGACTCGAAGCCGCTCGGCTCTGTCGAGTGCCTGGGCGCCGGTTCGCTACGGTCCTGCCGTCTCTGGAGAGTGCTCATGCCCCCTTATTGCATCGCAGCAAGAGAGCGGCAAATCATTATAATTGAACGGTTCATTGATGGAATCGAATGATCTGCGCTGAGAAAACCGGGAGCGGGTGTGATACCCCCCTCTGCCCTGCCGGGCAGAGGGGGGGTGAGCCTTCCTAAGTTGCCTAACCCGGCAGCGTCACGACCAGCGGCCCGCTGCGGGTGACGACCACCGTATGCTCATATTGTACAGTCGGTGCGCGCGGTTCGCTGTAGAGGGTCCAGTCGTCGTTGCCTCCTTCAGCCCATTGCGCGCCCATCGACAGGAAGGGTTCGACCGTGAAGACCATGCCCTCGGTCATCCGCCGCCGCTCGGACGGGTCCGGCCAGGTTGCAATTTCGCTCGGTTCCTCGTGCAGCGACCGGCCGATGCCGTGGCTCGCCAGATTGGCGACGAGGGAGTAGCGGTTCTTGCGCGCGAACTCGCCGATCGAATTGCCGATCGCGGCAAGCGACTGGCCTGGCTTGACCTGTTTCAAACCTACCCACATCGCCCGCTTGCCATCGCGGCAGAGCCGGTCGATCTCGGTCTTGACCGGCGGCACGGGAAAGGACGCCCCCGTATCGGCGAAGAGCCCGCCCTTTTCGGCGGAAACGTCGATATTGACGAGATCGCCCGGCTGGATCACCCGGGGGCCCGGTATGCCGTGGGCGATCTCCTCGTTGACGCTGATGCAGGTCGCGCCGGGGAAATCGTAGCAAAGCTCGGGTGCCGAACGGGCGCCCGCCTCCTCCAGCACCTTGCGGCCGATCGCGTCGAGCTCGGCCGTGGTAATGCCGGGTTCCAGCGCCTCGCCCATCGCCTGTAGCGCATTGGCGCAAATCCGGCCGATTTCCTTCAGCCTTTCGAGGTCTTCGTCGTTGTTGAGGGTCATGGATGTCTCGCTTTCGCGGCCACATTTAGCGCTACGCCGCCGCATATGCCAGTGCCGACGGAAGCGGCCGGCTTAGGAAGCGCGCTCCTCCGCCAGCATCTCGCGTACCAGAGGCGCGACCTTGGTGCCGTAAAGTTCGATGCCGTGCAGGATCCGATCATGCGGCATCGGGCCGATCGCCATCTGCAGCAGGAAGCGGTCGTTTCCGAAGAGCTTCCGATGCGCAACGATCTTCCTGGCAACGGTTTCCGGATCGCCGAGGAAGAGATTGCCCGTCGGGCCGATCGCCTGATCGAAATGGGCTCGGCTGGTCGGCCCCCAGCCGCGTTCGCGTCCGATGCGGTTCATCACCTCGGCCTGCGGCCCATAGAACTGATCTGCAGCTTCTTGCGTGCTATCGGCGATGAAGCCGTGGACGTTGATGCTCGTCTTCAGCTTCGACGGATCCTGCCCCGAACGGCGCGCAGCTTCGCGGTAAAGCTGGAAGAGCGGCGCAAACCGTGCCGGTTCGCCGCCGATGATAGCAAGCGCCATCGGCACGCCGAGCGCACCGGCACGCGCAACCGACTGCGGCGTTCCGCCGACCGCAATCCAGAGCGGCAGCGGGTCCTGCAGCGGGCGCGGATAAACGCCCCGATCATTGATCGGAGATCTCAGCGCACCCGACCAGGTGACCCTTTCACGATCGCGCAGCGCCAAAAGGAGATCGAGCTTTTCGGCGAAAAGCTGGTCGTAATCGTCCAGCGACTGGCCGAAGAGCGGGAATGATTCGATGAAGGAGCCACGTCCGGCCATGATCTCGGCGCGTCCGTTCGACAGGAGGTCGAGGGTGGCGAATTGCTGGAAGACGCGGACGGGATCGTCGGAGCTCAACACCGTGACCGCGCTCGTCAGCCGGATGCGGCTGGTGCGTGCGGCAGCCGCCGCGAGGATCACCGCCGGTGCCGACGCCGCATAGTCGGGCCGGTGATGCTCGCCGAGGCCGAAAACGTCGAGGCCCACCTGATCGGCAAGCTCGATCTCCTCCAGGAGATCCGCCAGACGCCGGCGCCCCTCGGCTCCCTTGTCGGCTGCATTTGGATCGACATCGGCGAATGTATAGAGTCCGAGTTCCATGACTGACTTCCTGCGAGGTCTGCGCGCGATGAGGAAAAGTGAGTGAGGCTCCCCGCCCGCATTCCGCGCCTCAACTTATTGGATCTAGCGTGAGGCTAGAGATAATCGGCGCAGGACCAGGTCGCAAATGCACCTTTGGGAAACGCACTGTTTCCCGCTGAGGTCCGCTGGAGTCAGGCGCTCTTCGGCTTCTTCTGCGAACGGGCGCTTGTGCGTGCTGATGTGTTCAGCGCCACCGCGGCACGAACGAGCGCGATGAACGCCTCTTCATCGATCTTCTCGCCCTGACGGAAATCGATGGCACGCCGCGTATTGCCTTCCAGGCTGGAGTTGAAAAGGCCCGAAGGGTCTTCCAGCGAGGCACCTTTGGCAAAGGTCGTCTTCACGACCGCCTTGTAGACTTCGCCGGTGCAGATTATCCCGGCGTGTTCCCACACGGGGACCCCTCTCCACTTCACTTCCTCGATCACTTCCGGGTCGGCCTGCTGGATGAGTTTCCGGATCCTGGCGAGCGTCTCGCCGCGCCAATCGTCAAGCGCATCGATTTTCGCATCTATCAGTTTGGAGGGAGACGCTTCGTTCGAACCGCTCGTCCTGTTCTCCATGGCCGTCACTTTCCTGATGGTTGTGGCTTACATACGTTCGCCGGGCAATCGGCTGGCTTGCCTTACCCAAGCGGAGAATTGAGCTTCGTCGAGTTGCCCCTCGTAAACATCGAGGTAGCGGACTTCCGGATATTTGGACTTGCCGGGCGGGACAGGATCGAGCGCCGCGCCGCGGAAGAACGTCACCTTGATGTATTTGGTGAAGCAGTGGAAGCTGAGAAACCAGAGATTGTCCTCGACACCGTAGAAAGGCGAGTTCCACTTGACCGCCTTGTGCACGCCGGGAACGGCCTCAACAATCAGAGCATCGAGGCGCCGCCCGACATCGCTCTTCCAGCCCGGCATCGCCGCGATGTAGGCCTGCACGGGAGCATCGCCATAGCCCTTCGCGATCTGGGGATTGCCGCCCGAAAGCAGGGTCGGCCGTCCAGAGGCCGGCTCGGCGGCGGCCTTCTTCGCAACATTCCTGCTCTTCCCGGGCGTCTTGCCGACCATCGTCTTCACCTCATTGCGCCGCGGGCCGGCCGCTGCGCCTCCTCGCGGCATAGGGTAGCACGAACATATAGAGGCCGGTGAACAGCAGCAGGAAGAGCGGCAGCAACGGGGAATAGACCACCCATGCAGGAGGTTCTCCCAATCCCATGGCCGCGAAGTTGGCGATGACGGTTACCGTGAAGACGATAGACAACCACCGGTGGATCTGACGTATCCAGGCGTTCCAATCCATTGAATGATCTCCCATTGACATGAAGCGAGCGAGCCCCGATCGGCCCGACGGTCGGGTTTCAGTTCATACCCGCGAGAACGCGCTCCAGATTTTCGAAGAACTGCTGCCACCCGGCCCTGGCGCCGCCATAGGCCTGTCGCTGATCCGGCCGGAATCCAACCTGCTCCATGCGCAGCTGGGTTCCCGTGCTTGTCGGGACGAGGGTGAAGGTCACCACGCTCTTCAAGTCGTAGGCCGGATCCTCATGGGCGAAATTCCAGGCGTAGCTCAGCCTTTTGTTCGGCTCCACGACGAGGACCTCGCAGTCCAGCACGCCACCCCACTCGCCGCGCAGGTTGAAACGGTGCCCGACGACAGGACTGAAGTCGTTCTTCATCAGCCACTCCTCCATCAGGTGTGGTTGGGTGAGCGCGCGCCAGATCTTCTCCGGCGGATGAGCGATCTCCCGCTCGACGACGACGGAACGTGTTTCGCTCGACGTTTCGTTCATTGGTCCATCCTTTTCAGTAGGTCTTCGAGATCGTCGAAGCGGCTCTGCCAGAAACCGGCCATCTCACGCGTCCAATCGACCAGCGGAGCGAGCGCACCGAGTTGCGCGCTATAAAAGGTGTGGCGGCCTTCGTGGCGGTCGCGCACCAATCCAGCCTGCTTCAGGACGCCGAGGTGTTTGGAGACGACCGGCTGCGAGACACCGGCGCGAGCCGTCAGAGCCCCGACCGTCCTCTCCCCTTCCCGGCACAGCCGCTCGAAGAGAGCCCGCCGCGTGGGATCGGCAAGCGTTTTGAAGAGCATGTCGTGCGCGTCGGACATCTGGGATATATACCCGGTTGGCTATGGGTTAATCTATAGCCAATGAGCTATGGATGAGTCAAGGCGTTCGTTCGAGACTTTACCCAGCTTACCGCGGAGCACTGGAAGCAATACCCTGATAGCGATGCGTTGAATGTTATCGATATCCTACCCCCCTGCCCTGCCGGGCAGAGGGGGTGCCGCCTTCGCATCGTAGACAGACAGCGGCCTATTCAAGCCGCAATCAACGTCCGCTTGACCGCGCTGCGCCAGCCCTTGAGCTTCACCTTGCGCGTGGCCTCGTCCATATCCGGTTCGAAACGGCGGTCGCGGGCCCAGGACTTGGCGAACGCTTCCTGGTTCGGCCAGACGCCGGCGCGGCTGCCCGCAAGCCAGGCGACGCCAAGCGCCGTGGTTTCGAGAATGACCGGGCGGTCGACCGGAGCGTCGAGCAGATCCGAAAGGCGCTGCATCGTCCAGTCGGAGGCGACCATGCCGCCATCGACGCGCAGGACCGTATCATTGCCGTTGCGGCGCCAATCCTTGTGCATGGCCTCCAGCAGGTCGCGGGTCTGGTAGCAGACCGCCTCGAGTGCCGCCCGCGCGAACTCTGCCGGGCCGGTATTGCGCGTCATGCCGAAGATCGCGCCCCGCGCATCCGGATCCCAATGGGGCGCTCCGAGGCCGGTGAAGGCCGGCACGAGATAGACCTCCTGCGAGGGATCGGCGCTTTCGGCAAGCGAGCCCGTATCGGGGGCCGCCTTGATCACCTTGAGCCCGTCGCGCAGCCACTGGACCGCAGCACCGGCCACGAAGATCGAGCCTTCGAGCGCGTAGGTCGTTTCGCCGTCGAGGCGGTAGGCAATGGTGGTCAGGAGACGGTTCTTCGAGCGGACCATGTCCTTGCCGGTGTTGAGCAAGGCGAAGCAGCCCGTACCATAAGTCGATTTCAGCATGCCCGGCTTGAAACAGGCCTGACCGATCGTTGCCGCCTGCTGGTCGCCGGCAACGCCGAGGATCGGGATCGCGGCGCCGAAGAGGGAGGGCTCCGTGACGCCGAAGTCGGCCGCGCAGTCCTTCACTTCGGGCAGCATCTCCTTCGGCACGCGCAGAATGTCGGTGAGCTCCTCGTCCCAGGCATTATCGGCGATATTGTATAAGAGGGTACGCGAGGCATTCGTCGCGTCGGTGCAGAAGCACTTGCCGCCCGTCAGCCGCCAGATCAGGAAGGTGTCGATGGTGCCGAAGCAGAGTTCGCCCCTGGCGGCGCGCGCCTGCGCGCCCTTGACATTGGAAAGCAGCCAGTTGAGCTTCGTTCCCGAAAAATAGGGATCGAGCAGCAGGCCGGTCTTCTTGACGAAGGTCTTTTCCAGTCCCTTCTTCTTGAGCTTGTCGCAGAAGGCGGCAGTACGGCGATCCTGCCACACGATGGCATTGTGTATCGGCTTGCCGGTCTCGCGATCCCAGACGACCACAGTCTCCCGCTGATTGGTGATGCCGATCGCGGCAATATCGTTCGCGGTGATGCCGGCCTTCTGGATCGCTTCCTTGACCGTGCTGACGACCGTCTGCCAGATCTCCTCCGGGTCGTGCTCCACCCAGCCCGATTTCGGAAAGTGCTGCTTGAACTCTTTCTGCCCGACGCCTGCGATTTTCTGGTTGCCGTCGAAAACGATCGCGCGCGTCGACGTCGTGCCCTGATCGATCGCGAGAATAAATCCGCCCATATGCCCCTCCTCGGCACGCGATTGAAAAGGCCGACCGGAATGCGAGCGGAAGCCCGCATACGCTTTCCTTATACCGCCCCCTCGCCCTTCCTCGAGGGCGACATTCGAAAGACTTCAATACGATAGAAAAACGAATGTCAAACGAAAACAAAACGCAACTTTTGCCAAGTGCTCCCGGGGACAGGGACTCTGCTTTGCGGGGCGGAAAAACACAATTGTCACTGCCGCGCATTTGCGCGTAGGCTGATGCTGTTGCGTCGCAATAACCTGTGCGGCATCAGGACGGAGAGAGCGGGAATGACCAGAACTGCGGTGATAACGGGTTCCACGAGCGGCATCGGATTGGCGATCGCCCGGACCCTGGCAAAGACCGGCGCCAATATCGTCCTGAACGGCTTCGGTGCGCCGGACGAGATCCGGACCGTCACGGACGAAGTCGCAAGCCTGAGTTCCGGTACGGTGCTTCATCACCCGGCCGACATGACCAAGCCCTCCGAAATTGCCGACATGATGGCGACTGTTGCCGATCGCTTCGGCGGCGCCGATATCCTCGTCAACAATGCCGGCGTGCAGTTCGTCGAAAAGATCGAGGATTTTCCAGTCGAGCAATGGGACCGGATCATCGCCGTCAACCTCTCCTCCTCTTTTCACACTATTCGCGCCGCCATTCCGCCGATGAAGACAAAAGGCTGGGGCCGGATCATCAATATCGCGTCCGCACACGGGCTCGTGGCCTCCCCCTTCAAGTCCGCCTATGTCGCCGCCAAGCATGGTATCATGGGGTTGACGAAGACCGTGGCGCTGGAGGTGGCGGAGAACGGCATCAGTGTGAACTCGATCTGCCCCGGCTACGTTCTGACGCCGCTCGTCGAAAAGCAGATACCGGATCAGGCGAGAACGCGCGGCATCACCGAGGAGCAGGTGATCAATGAGGTGATGCTCAAGGGACAGCCGACGAAAAAGTTCATCACCGTCGAACAGGTTGCCTCCCTGGCGCTTTATCTTGCAAGCGACGATGCCGCCCAGATCACCGGCACGCATGTCTCGATGGATGGCGGCTGGACGGCGCAGTAATCGACGGCTGAGGGACAAGGAAGTGGCATGGCACAGGCATCCGACAGCATCCGCTTCATCCTGAACGACACCGAGATCGCCCTTTCCGACGTGGCGCCGACAGCGACGCTGCTCGATTTTCTGAGGCTGGAGCGGCGCCTCACCGGCACCAAGGAAGGCTGCGCGGAGGGCGATTGCGGCGCCTGTACGGTGCTCATCGGCCGGCTTTCCAGGGATGGCAGCGGAGCCGAAAACCTCGTCTATGAAAGCGTCAACGCCTGCATCCGCTTCACAGGATCGCTGAATGCCACGCATGTGGTGACGGTCGAGCACCTGGCCGCCGCAGACGGCACGCTTCATCCGGTGCAGCAGGCACTGGTGGATTTTCACGGTTCCCAATGCGGCTTCTGCACTCCGGGGATCGTGATGTCGCTTTACGGGCTCTGGCTTACCACTGAAAAACCAAGCCGCGGGGCGATAGAAAAGGCGCTGCAGGGCAATCTCTGTCGCTGTACCGGCTACGAACCGATCGTGCGCGCGGCGGAAGCCGCGGCGGCGGAGCGCCCGGCCGTTCTCTTCGACCCGATCACCCGCACGCGGGAAGCGGTTACGGCGCGCCTCCAGGCGCTGGGGCAAACGGAGAGGATCGTCGTCCGCAGCGGCGCGGACTGTCTGATCGTACCCGTGGATGCCGCGGATCTTGCAGGCGTTCTCTCGGATCATCCGAGCGCGACGATCGTCGCCGGCTGCACCGATGTCGGGCTCTGGGTGACGAAGCAGATGCGCACCCTCAATCCGGTGGTCTTCATCAACGGCATCGCCGAACTGCAGCGGGTCGAAAGCTCGAAAGCAGGCCTGACGATCGGTGCAGGCGTAAGCTATACGGCGGCGCACGAGGCCCTTTCCTCAGCCTATCCGTCCTTCGGCCGGCTGCTCGACCGCATCGGCGGCGACCAGGTGCGCAACATGGGCACGATCGGCGGCAATATCGCCAACGGCTCGCCGATCGGCGACAGCCCGCCGCCCCTGATCGTTCTCGGCGCGACGGTTACCCTGCGCTCGAAGGACGGTCGGCGCACGCTTCCGCTCGAGGATTTCTTCATCGCCTATGGCAAGCAGGATCGCAGGCCCGGAGAATTCGTCGAGAGCCTCTTCGTCCCGGCTCTGCCCGCGGACGAGCGTTTTGCCGCCTACAAGATCTCGAAGCGCCGCGACGAAGATATTTCCGCCCTACTCGGCGCCTTCCGTATCTCGTTCGACGGCGAGCGGGTGAAAGCCGCACGAATAGCCTTCGGTGGCATGGCGGCAACGCCGAAGCGGGCGAAAACCGTCGAAGCCGCCCTTGTCAGTCAGCCATGGAACGAGGAGACGATCCGCAAGGCGCAAGCCGCCTTCGAGACCGATTACCAGCCGATCACCGATTGGCGCGCCACCGGCGCCTATCGCATGTTGGCGGCGAAAAACCTGCTGATGCGCTTTTTCCTCGAGAGCATGGGGGAAACGGTGCAGCTTCAGCGGTTCGAGGAGGTGGCATGAGTACCCGTCGCAATATCGGCGAGTCGAAATTGCCCCTCACCGGTTGTTGGGAATGGCTGCCCACCCTAATTCTCTCCCCACTGGCGGGGAGAGCGGACGAGGGCGGCGCGGCAACGTCCCTTCTCCCCGTCAAAACGGTGAGAAGGTGGCCGGCAGGCCGGATGAGGGGCCTCTCCATGCATGGGAGCTCGCGGCATGGATAAGTCCACCCTCGAAGTCCGCACCATCACCGGCCCGATGCACTCACCGCTCCGTCACGATAGCGCCCACAAGCATGTGGCGGGCACCGCCGATTATATCGACGACATGCCGGAACCCGCCGGCACGCTGCATGGCGCGCTCGGCCTCACGGACCGGGCGCATGCGGAAATCCTGGAGATGGACCTCTCCGACGTCGCGGCGGTGCCCGGCGTCGTTTGCGTGATCACCGCCAGGGACATGCCGCATTCCAACGACATCAGCCCCACCCATCTGCACGACGAGCCGGTGCTAGCCGACGGGCGGGTGGAGTTCCATGGCCAGCCGGCCTTCGCGGTCATCGCCGAAACGCGCGACATCGCCCGTCGCGCCGCGCGGCTCGCCAGGATCACCTATCGTGACTTCCTGCCGGCGATCGATGTCATCGATGCCGTGGCAACCGGCGGCGAACTGGTGACCCCCCCGCTGACACTCGAGCGCGGCGACGCCGAAGGCGAGCTGGAGCGCGCGCCCCGCCGCATCCAGGGGCACATGCGAATCGGTGGCCAGGAGCACTTCTATCTGGAAGGCCATATCGCGCTCGCTATTCCCGGCGAGGATGACGAAATGACAGTCTGGGTGTCGACGCAGCATCCGAGCGAAGTCCAGCGTATGGTCGCGCAAGTGCTTGGCGTTCCATCCAACGCCGTCACGGTGAATGTCCGCCGCATGGGCGGCGGCTTCGGCGGCAAGGAGACGCAGGGCAACCAGTTTGCGGCACTCGCTGCCGTCGCCGCGCGTAAGCTTCGCCGCGCCGTCAAGTTCCGCCCGGACCGGGACGACGACATGACCGCCACCGGCAAGCGGCACGATTTTCTGGTCGATTACGATGTCGGCTTCGACGAGGAGGGACGCATCCAGGCGGTCCAGGCGAATTATGCCGCGCGATGCGGCTTCTCCGCCGATCTCTCCGGCCCGGTCACCGACCGCGCCCTTTTCCATGCGGACAACGCCTACTTCTATCCGCATGTGAAGCTCACCTCGCAACCGCTTAAGACCAACACGGTCTCCAACACTGCCTTTCGCGGCTTCGGCGGGCCGCAGGGCATGCTCGGCGGCGAGCGGATAATCGAGGAGATCGCTTACGCCCTCGGGAAGGACCCGCTCGAAATCCGCAAACTGAACTTCTATGGCGACGCGCATTCCGGCCGCAACGTCACGCCCTATCACCAGAAGATCGAAGACAACATCATCGGCCGGATCGTCGATGAGCTGGAAGCGAGCGCCGACTATCAGGCGCGCCGGGCGGCAATCATCGAGTTCAACAGAACGAGCCGCGTGATCCGCAAGGGGATTGCATTGACGCCGGTGAAATTCGGCATCTCCTTCACCCTCACCCATCTGAACCAGGCCGGCGCCCTCGTCCACATCTACACGGACGGTTCGGTCCACCTGAACCACGGCGGCACCGAAATGGGCCAGGGCGTCTATACGAAAGTGGCGCAGGTGCTTGCAGACAGTTTCCAGATAGACATCGACCGGGTGAAGATAACCGCGACGACGACCGGCAAGGTGCCGAATACGTCTGCGACCGCCGCCTCCTCCGGCTCCGACCTCAACGGCATGGCTGCCTTCGATGCGGCGCGTCAGATCAAGGAGCGGCTCGTCGCCTTTGCGGCCGAGCGCTGGCAGACGACGGCCGAAAACGTCAGCTTCATCGCCAATCATGTCAGGATCGGTGACGAGCTCGTGCCGTTTGCACAGTTCGTGCAGGAGGCCTACGGTGCACGTGTCCAGCTCTCCGCCGCCGGCTTCTATGCGACGCCTGGCATCCACTGGGACAGGGCCACCGGCCGCGGCACACCCTTCTACTACTTTGCCTATGGCGCGGCCGTTTCCGAGGTCTCAATCGATACGCTGACAGGCGAATACATGGTCGATCGCGTCGACGTGCTGCATGACGTGGGCCGTTCACTCAATCCGGCGATCGATCTCGGCCAGATCGAGGGCGGCTTCGTCCAGGGGATGGGCTGGCTCACGACGGAAGAGCTCTGGTGGGACGAGAAGGGACGGCTGAGGACGCATGCGCCCTCGACCTACAAGATACCCCTTGCCTCGGATCGGCCGAAGATCTTCAACGTGCGCCTCGCCGAATGGTCGGAAAACGCGGAAAAGACGATCGGCAGGTCGAAGGCCGTGGGAGAGCCGCCCCTCATGCTGCCGATCTCGGTGGTCGAGGCCCTGTCGATGGCCGTCGCCAGCGTCGCCGACTATCGCGAGTGCCCCCGGCTCGATACGCCGGCAACGCCCGAGCGTGTCCTGATGGCGGTGGAGCGGCTTAGAGGGACCTGAACCGCCTCGAGGATATTCCCCCTATCGCAGGATTTCATCGTCTATCCGCGGTTCGCGACCATCCATGAAGCCCAAATCTCTCTTCATGTAATCGGATGTCGATTCCAGATCGAGTCGCGCGCTGCGCCCTCGCACCCGCCGCAGGGCTGATGCGGCAAGCCGCATCGCCCCGTTCAACGAGAGGAGCGGTTTTCTTTCAGTATATTCCAATGTATCGCAAGACATCTGAGCACCCTTTGCAAGCGGTGAAGTTGACTTGCAGGATGCCGGGAAAGATGCTCGAATTCCAATCGAACATCCGTCTGTATGCATCAAGAGACCTTATCCATGAAGATGTCGAAGCAGTTCCCGCTGAATGCGCTGAGGGTCTTCGAAGCCGCCGCCCGGCTCGGCAGCTTCACCAAGGCCGGCAACGAGCTCGGCATGACCCAGACGGCCGTCAGCTACCAGATCAAACTCATCGAAGAGAGCGTCGGCGAGCCGCTGTTCTTGAGGCGTCCCCGCCAGATCGCACTGACCGAAGTCGGCCAACGCCTGGCGCCGAAGGTGACGGAAGCCTTCGAACTGATGCAGGAGGCGGTCGCCTCCGCGCGCGGCGATGCAGCGTCGGCCCTGCTCATCAGTTCGACTGCGACCTTCGCCTCGCAATGGCTCGCCCGCCATATCGGCACCTTCCAGCTCGCCCAGCCGAACATGGCCGTTCGGCTGTCGGCGAATGATGCGATGATCGACTTCACCAAGGAGGCAGTGGACGTGGCAATCCGGTCCGGGTTGGGCGTTTGGCCGGGTCTCGTCAGCCATCGGCTGATGAAAGTGGAATTTACGCCGATGCTCAGTCCCGCGCTCGCCGCGACGATCGGCGGCGTGAATGAACCGCGCGACCTCCTGAAGCTGCGCATCATCGACCCTCAGGACCGCTGGTGGCCGCAGTGGTTTCGCGCTGCCGGCGTCCACGACGCGGACCTCGACGGTCGGGTTCCGACACGGCTCGGCGCCCAGTCCTTCGAAGCAGGCGCCGCGATCGCCGGGCAAGGCGTTGCGATCCTCACTCCTCAATTCTATACCGATGACGTCGCGCTCGGTCGGCTTTATCAACCCTTCGATTTGCGCGGCAGCGATGGCCACGACTATTGGCTGGTCTATCCGCATGCTCGACGCAATGTCCCGAAGATCCGCAATTTTCGCGACTGGATTCTTTCAGAGTTCAATCAGGATTGCGGCGCCTGAACCTGCAGAGTGGATTGCCGAGAACGCCCCTTTCCCGTTTCGGCTTTTTCTCGCAAGCTGCGTCAACGGAGAGAAAAGGGACCCCGAATGTATGAATTCGCCATTGCCTGGGAATGGCTGGCCTTCGCCGTCCGCTGGCTGCATGTCGTCACCGCCATCGCCTGGATCGGCTCGTCCTTCTATTTCATCGCGCTCGATCTCGGTCTCGTAAAACGCGATCATCTGCCTCCGGGCGCCTATGGCGAGGAGTGGCAGGTCCATGGCGGGGGGTTCTATCACATCCAGAAATATCTGGTGGCGCCGGCCGCCATGCCGGAGCACCTCACCTGGTTCAAGTGGGAGTCTTACGCGACCTGGCTCTCGGGCTTCGCCATGCTCTGCATCGTCTATTACGGCGGCGCCGACCTCTTCCTCATAGACCGGCATGTCCTGGACATTTCGGCCACCACCGCGATCCTGATCTCGCTGGCCTCGCTCGGTCTCGGCTGGGTCTTCTATGACCTTCTCTGCAAATCGCCGATCGGGAAGAGCACCTGGGGACTGATGGCGCTGCTCTATCTGGTCCTGGTCGCCATGGCCTGGGGCTATACCCAGGTCTTCACCGGCCGCGCCGCTTTCCTGCATCTCGGCGCCTTCACCGCCACCATCATGTCGGCCAACGTCTTCCTGATCATCATCCCCAACCAGAAGATCGTGGTCGCCGACCTGATCGCCGGCCGCATGCCGGATCCACGGCTCGGCGCGCAGGCGAAGCAGCGCTCGCTGCACAACAACTACCTGACGCTCCCCGTCATCTTCTTCATGCTCTCGAACCACTATCCGCTCGCCTTCGCGACGGCCTTCAACTGGATCATCGCGGCGCTCGTCTTCCTGATGGGCGTGACGATCCGTCATTGGTTCAACACCACGCATGCGCGCAAGGGCAAGCCGACCTGGACCTGGCTCGTCACCACACTCCTGTTCATCCTGATCATGTGGCTCTCGACGGCGCCGAAAATACTGACGGGAGAAGAGCGAGCCGAGACGGCACCGGCCTTCAGGCGCTTTGCGGAAAACGCGCATTTCCCCGCAGTCCGGGAAACGATCTCGACCCGCTGCAGCATGTGCCACGCGGCCGATCCGGTCTATGAAGGAATCGTTCGGGCTCCCAACGGCGTCATGCTCGAAAGCGACGCCGAAATTGCTGCCCGTGCGCGGGAAATCTATATCCAGGCGGGACGCAGCCATGCCATGCCGCCCGGCAACATAAGCGACATGACGGTGGAAGAGCGCAGGTTGGTGACGGCCTGGTTCGAAAGCGCCGTCGGGGAGACACGATGACATCCACCCTCATTCGCGGCCGCCTGCTGAGCTTCCATCGCGAACCTCAAGGCATCGAAGACAGTGCTGCCTATGCTTACGAAAGCGACGGCGCCCTTCTCGTCGAGAACGGCGTGATCATGGCATCCGGCGCCTATGCAGCGGTCAAGGCGGCAGCACCCGAGGATGTCCGCGAGCTCGATCACCGCCCGCATCTGATCGTGCCGGGGCTCATAGACACGCATCTGCATTTTCCGCAGATGCAGGTAATGGCTTCTTACGCGGCCGATCTGCTCGAATGGCTGAACACCTACACCTTTCCCGAGGAATGCCGCTTCGTCGAAACGGCGCATGCGGAGCGGATCGCCCGCCATTTCTTCGACGAGATGATCCGCCACGGCACGACGACGGCGACGGCCTACTGTTCGGTGCACAAGACCTCCGCCGACGCCTTCTTCGCCGAGAGCCTGAAGCGCGGCATGTGCATGGTTGCCGGCAAGGTGATGATGGACCGCAATGCGCCTCAGGGCCTGCTCGACACGCCGGAAATGAGTTATGACGAGACCCGCGCCGTCATCGCCGACTGGCATGGCAAGGGCCGCAACCATGTGGCGATCACCCCCCGTTTCGCCATCACCTCGACGCCGGAGCAGATGGAGGTCGCAAAATCGCTCGTCGGCGAGTTTCCCGACCTGCATGTGCAGACGCATCTCTCGGAGAACCGCGACGAAATCGCCTTTACCTCGCAACTCTTTCCGGAGGCGACCGACTATACCGACGTCTACGCCCGCTATGGTCTGCTGGGACCGAAAAGCCTGTTCGGTCATTGCATCCACCTCTCCGAGCGCGAGGCGGATGCGATGAGCGAGACCGGCTCGGTGGCCGTCTTCTGCCCGACCTCCAATCTCTTCCTCGGTTCCGGCCTGTTTCCGCTGCGGGCGCTGAAGCGCCGCCAAAAACCGGTGCGCGTTTCCGTCGCCTCGGACATCGGCGGCGGTACCAGCTACTCGATGCTGAAGACGCTCGACGAGGCCTACAAGATCCTGCAGTTGCAGGGCGAAAGGCTGAACCCCTTCGACAGCTTCTACATGATGACCCGCGGCAATGCCGAGGCACTGTCTCTCGCCAACCGCATCGGCACGCTCGAGCCCGGATCCGATGCGGACCTTACGGTGCTCGACATGGCGGCGACGCCCGCAATGGCGCTCAGGGCCGAAGTGGTCAATTCGCTGGCCGACGAACTCTTTCTGCTGCAGACGATGGGCGACGACCGCGCCGTGGTCGAGACCTACGTCGCCGGAAGGCCTTGCAAATCGGCCCTTCGCGCAGATTGAGCAGCCCTGAAAACAAGAGGTAAGAATTTTTGACCTCTTGTTTTCTGCATCTATTACAAGTCCTCCGAAATCATGGTAAGGGCTCGCCTGTCATTCACTCGATGAGGCCGATCCATGACGCAGATTCTCGAAATACGGGACCTCAAGGCCCTGGCCAGACGGCGCGTGCCGAAGCTTTTCTTCGATTATGCGGACAGCGGCGCATGGACGGAGGGAACCTACCGCGCCAACGAGGAGGATTTCGCCGGGATCAAGCTGCGTCAGCGGGTGCTGGTCGACATGTCCGACCGGTCGCTCGAAACGACGATGATCGGGCAGAAGGTCTCGATGCCGGTCGCGCTCGCGCCCACCGGCCTGACGGGCATGCAGCATGCCGACGGCGAGATGCTGGCGGCCCAGGCGGCCGAGGCTTTCGGCGTCCCGTTCACGCTGTCGACCATGAGCATCTGCTCGATCGAGGACGTTGCCTCGGTGACGACGAAGCCGTTCTGGTTCCAGCTCTATGTCATGCGCGAGCGCGAATTCGTCCTCAATCTGATCGACCGGGCCAAGGCCGCGAAGTGTTCCGCGCTGGTCCTGACGCTCGACCTGCAGATCCTCGGCCAGCGCCACAAGGACCTTCGCAACGGCCTGTCCGCGCCGCCGCGACTGACGCCGAAACACCTCTGGATGATGGCGACGCGGCCCGGCTGGTGCATGAAGATGCTCGGCACCAACCGCCGTACCTTCCGCAACATTCTCGGCCACGCCAAGAGCGTAACCGACCTCTCCTCGCTTCAGGCCTGGACGAACGAGCAGTTCGACCCGCAGCTTTCCTGGAAGGACGTCGAGTGGATCAAGGAGCGCTGGGGCGGTCCGCTGATCCTCAAGGGCATTCTCGATCCGGAAGACGCGAAAATGGCGGCTAAGACCGGCGCCGACGCGATCATTGTCTCGAACCATGGCGGCCGTCAGCTCGACGGCGCGCATTCCTCGATCAGCATGTTGCCGCGCATCGTCGACGCCGTCGGCGGCCAGATCGAGGTACACCTCGACGGCGGCATTCGTTCCGGCCAGGACGTCCTGAAGGCGATCGCGCTCGGTGCGAAAGGCACCTATATCGGCCGCCCGTTCCTCTACGGCCTCGGCGCGCTCGGCAAGGAAGGCGTCACGCTCGCGCTCGACATCATCCGCAAGGAGATGGATACGACCATGGCGCTCTGCGGCAAACGCCGCATCACGGAGGTCGGCCGCGACATCATCGCCGAGTAGCACGCGCAGGAAGCGTGTAGCGGTTTCCGTCGGGAGTGCGTAGCTTCAAAGACTTAGGGCGGAACCGCACGATCAGCAAACGACCGAGGCAAGCATTTCGCTGATCTGAACGAGCTCCCCTGTCGGCTGGGCCAAAGTCCCTCGGGAGGCGCCTGACGTCTCCACCCCTGCCGCAATACGCTCACTTATCGCGTCAAGGCCGCGCCATCGTGATGGAGCAAACGATCGTCAGCGGTGGCTCCCGGCGTGAAACCGCCTAATGCCTTTACATCCGCCCCTCAGGCTGGCGGCGCATCGCGGGACGCTGAAGCCCGCGTGATCGAGAACGAGGTCCGATCGCGAAGGCAACCTATCCTGGAGGATAGATTTCCCCCCTCCGAGAGTTCTTATATTTTCCCCTGCATCACACAACGCGCGAACAACCAAAGCACCGCGACATTGCTCGCGACATTGGGGATATCATGGGCAGTAGGACTGGCAGTGTCGGCCATCACATGCGGATGCCCATCGATCCTGCAATTGTTGGCGGGGTCATATGTGAGCACCGTCAGTCGACGAGCGCGCAGTCATGAGCGCGCCTTACTCCCGCAATTCCCGCGAGAGCGAAGCGAATGCTCCAACCCGGGCGACCGCGGACGGCATGCGGGTTGCCGATCACGCACCTGCAACTGAGATGTCGCGCGTTCTGCGGACAGCCCCTATTCATCTTGCGGCGGATTCCTCCGGCGGTGCAATTGCCCATTGGAATCATGGCCCCTTGCATGACGTCGTCGAGCCCATGACCGACCACGTCATCATGGCTTACAACGGCACGGTGCAGCGCATGGAACGACGGTCAGGAAGATCGGTCGAGAGTGGCACGTTTCGTCGTGGGGTTGTGATAATCATCCCGGCCGGGTCGAGCTCCCGCTGGGATATTCCAAAGCCGGTCGATGTCGTTCAGCTCTATCTCCCTCACACGACACTGACACGCATTGCCGAGGCAGCCGATACTTTCACGCCGACCGATCTTCTGGAGCGAACGGCGCATCCGGACCCCATTACGTCTCGGTTGCTCCTGAGCGCAGCCGATGTCCTGGAAGGCAATAGGGCACTGGATACACTTTTCAGGCAACAGCTAACTGATCTTCTGGCCACACGCCTGCTGGCTGCGCATACCGGCAAGGCGCCGAGCTATCAACCAGCGCTCGGCGGCCTGGCGCCGAATGTGCTGCGCCGGGCCATCGAACGATTGCGGTCCGATGCCGATGCGGACGTCTCCCTCGCAGCCCTCGCAGCTGATTCCGGGCTGTCACGTTTTCATTTCTGTCGCGCGTTCAAGGAAAGCACCGGGCTCTCCCCGCACAACTGGCTGCGTCAATATCGGCTTGAGCAGGCCATAAACATGCTGCGCAATCCAGCAAATTCGGTGGCTTCGATCGCGGCCGCCCTCGGTTACGCCTCGCAAACTGCATTCGCGGCTGCGTTCCGTAAATTGACCGGCGAAACACCGACCGATTGGCGGCGCAGCCACGCTGACGGTTAAGTTCCTCTCGTCTTCGTTTCCGAAACCGTTCGTTATTCTTCGATGCACTCGGCTCGACCGCGTGATTACTATGTCCGCACGCCCCCGTTTTTCCTGCGCGCCCAGTTTCGGCCACTCTTTCGAAAGCTGACCGATAAGGGACCGGGCGATGTGCGTCGGCGCAATCGCTAAACCGCAATTGCGCTTTAACGGCGCCAATCCCTCTGGCGCAGCCGCAGTCCTGCTTCGCTAAACCATCATTGCGCCCAAGCCAAATAATCCTGGCGACACGGGATGGTCTGGGCTCGGACTGCGGGTCGATCGCGTGCGGCGACCTGTAGCGGCCAGCATGGCCGATTTTAGCCACTGCCCCTTCACTTCGATGGGCGGCGTAAAACAAATATGTGCAAAGGATCAATACAATGGCCTCCATTACAACCAGCGACGGCGTTCAGATTTTCTACAAGGATTGGGGACCGAAGTCCGCGCAACCCATCGTCTTTCACCATGGCTGGCCCCTCAGCTCTGACGATTGGGATAATCAAATGCTCTTCTTCCTCGGTAAGGGCTTTCGCGTGATCGCTCACGATCGCCGCGGTCATGGCCGATCGAGCCAGGCGAGCGAGGGCCACGACATGGATCACTACGTCTCCGACGTCGCCGCACTGATCGACCACCTCGATCTTCGTAACGCGGTCCATGTCGGTCACTCGACCGGCGGTGGTGAAGCCGCGCGGTATGTCGCGCGCTATGGCAAGAACCGCGTTGCCAAACTCGTTATGATTGCGGCAGTGCCGCCCCTGATGCTGAAGACCGCCGCCAATCCCGGCGGTTTACCGCTCGAAGTATTCGACGGACTACGCAGCCAACTGGCCGCCAATCGTTCACAGTTCTATCGAGATTTTCCGAGTGGCCCATTCTACGGCTACAACCGCCCGGGTGCCGAGCCTTCGCAGGCGGTCATCGCAAATTGGTGGCGTCAGGGCATGATGGGCGGCGCCAAAGCGCATTACGAAGGTATCAAGGCATTCTCGGAGACGGATTTCACCGAAGACCTGAAGAGCATCTCCGTACCGACATTGGTGTTGCATGGCGATGACGACCAGATCGTTCCGATCGGCACCTCCTCTCTATTGTCGGCGAAGCTGATCAAGGCCGCGACACTGAAGATTTACGAGAAGCTGCCGCATGGGGTGTGCACGACCCATGCAGATATCGTCAACGCCGACATACTGGCCTTCGTCACGGCCTGAGCAACGTCACTTCAACAACCCGCGCTGCGTCAACCGTCTCCCATTCGGAGCGGCAACGGTGGCGCGCAAACCCCAGGACACGGAGTAGACATTATGAGACTTGTGATTGTAGGCGCCGGTTTCGCCGGCATGTACGCTGCACTTTCCGCAGCCCGTCTGCGCGATATCGAAGGCGTCTCGGCCGAAGAGCTTGAAATCGCGCTGGTATCCCCGGAACCGACGCTTGTCATCCGCCCACGGCTTTACGAGCCGAATCCCGAGACCCTGACGGCGCCTTTGCAGAATGTATTTGACGCCGTCGATATCGCCTACGTGCAGGGTAGTGTCGAAGCGGTTGATACGAAGGCCTGCACCGTAGAGGTCGTCAACGCCGCGGGAGAACGAAAGTCCCTTCAGTATCATCGCCTTGTGCTCGCAACCGGCAGCCGGCTGTTCCGCCCGAATATTCCGGGCCTCGCCGAATACGCCTTCAGCATCGACAATGTCGATGACGCCATTGCCCTCGATCGCCATCTCCACGAGCTTGCTAAGCTGCCGGCCTCGGCCGCGCGTGACACCATCGTCGTTGCCGGCGCCGGGTTCACAGGTATCGAGGCGGCGACCGAGATGCCTTCGCGGCTGCGGACCCTATTCGACAAAACCGCCAATCCGCGCGTCATCATCATCGACCGCAGCAGCGCGGTCGCCCCCGACATGGGTGAAGGCCCTCGCCCGATCATTGAGGAAGCGCTGCGCAGCCTCGGCGTGGAGACGCGGCTCAACGCTGGAGTTTCGTCGCTCGACAAGTCCGGCGTGACGCTGAGTACTGGCGAGCATATCGAAACCATGACCGTGATTTGGGCGGCAGGCATGCGGGCCAATCCGATTACCACTAAAATTCCCGGCGAACGTGACAAGTTCGACCGGCTACTGGTCGACGGCTGCTTGCGTGTACCGTCCGTGCCAGGCGTCTTCGCCACCGGGGATGCCGCGCGCGCTGCTTGCGACGACTGCGGCAACTACGCACTGATGTCGTGCCAGCACGCCACACGCATGGGCGCCTTCGCGGGCAACAATGCCGCTGCCGAACTGTTAGGCGTACCGGCACGGCAATACCATCAGAAAGCCTATGTCACCTGCCTTGACCTCGGCGATGCCGGGGCCCTCTTTACCCGGGGTTGGGATCGAAAGGTGGAGATGGTCGGCGAGAAAGCGAAGGCGACAAAGCAGGAGATCAACACCGTCTGGATCTATCCGCCGAAGCCCGAGCGTGCCGCTGCACTGGCTTCTGCCGATCCGGAGCGTGTGACGAACCTCTGATTGCGAGCTGCGCTCTGAGCAAGAGCGCAGCTTTCCACATTCGGCCCTGCTCGTGAGGCACCCCGTCGGTTCATGGATAAGCTTCTGTGGCCGATCGGGGAGCATCTCGTGGATGCGATTCCAGCTTTGCGTGCATCACCGGCATCTCTATCCGTGGCTGCACCTACAACCATCGACATCGCAGGCAGGCCAGGGTTCGCGGCGAGACCTTCACTCCGCTCAAACTGGCCATATTGACGCGTTTGACAGCCCACAATCCCCCGACCGCTTTTTGCAGGTCGCACCGATGCTCACCAAACGGGCCATCCGCAGGGCGCATTTGCCGCGACGGCCTCCGAACATCAGTGACCCGCGTAATTCGGTTAGACTTCCTGTACCAGGGCAAGCGAGATCGCTACAACTGGCTACGATCTTATGAGCCGGTGACCCGGACCGGCCGGGATGATTGATCGTCGATCGGTGAAGGCATGAAGGCAAGGCTTTCAGCCGGTATAGCGAGCGAAAGCCCGTTCGCTCCGCATCGGTCATGAAGGAGGTCGATGATCTCATTCTTGGCAGGAGTTCGGATTGCCACGTTGTCCACGCGGAATTGAAGTTCTATTTCGATGGCGATGGCATCGATTGCTTTCAGGGCAGCGACCGGCGGCGGGCTCTTGTTGATGAGGACACTGGATTGCAGCACAGACCGCATGATTTCCTCGACGACGCGCGGTCTTTGCGTTGCAGCGACGCGCACACGGAGCGTGATCAGGTGGGTCTCGTCGGGGCGGCTGAGATTTGTCATGCCCTGCTTTGCCAAGACGCTGTTCGGTAGCACGACGACATTGTGGGTAGCGGTCAACAGGTTGGTGGAGCGCCAGTTGGTTTCGATGACGCGTCCTTCGGTTCCGTCGGTCAACTCAATCCAGTCCCCTATCGCATAGGCTCTGCCGAGTGTCAGCGCGATGCCGGAGAAGACATCGCTGAGCGTATTTTGTAACGCAAGGCCGAAGATAACGGCGATGACGCCGGAGGTCGTGACCAAGGTGCCGACCGGCATGCCGAAGACGAAGCCTACAACGGAAAGCGCCACACCAAGATAGATGGTGGCAATGGCCATATCCTGGATGAGGTGTGCTTCCCGCGGCCTGCGGTTCAATCTGACGTAGATCTGGATGAAACCGATGACGGCCCAGGCGAGATGGGTCCACCACAGGATTCTGGCCGATTTTGAAAGCAGCGCTTCAATGCCCTGCAAATAGACGCCATCAGGCCGATACGGAGCGATACCCCCAAGGTAAAGCGCCGCGCTCATGGCGCTGAAGAATAGAATCTGGACGATCAGACGGTCCGTCGGTCGGGTGACGCCCTGGATGTGCCAGACGACAATCCCGGCAACTCCCAGAAAGTTGACCAGGACAAGCGGTACGGCGTTGTCATCACCAAACATGGCACAGATCACCGATTGTGGTTGGATCAAAGATCAGGCCGGGCGCCAACAGTGGAGGCCCGGCCTGATGGTCTATTCCTTGATCGGGAAGGTCAGTTCCGTTTCAGCGGTATCGACCACAAAGACGGCGAGCAGCTTTGCCGGCTTGGTCTTGCTGACGTTTTCGCTGATTCCGTGGCGATCGCCTGGCAATTCCGAAAAACTTTCACCCGCGCTATAGACAGTGACGGGACCGTCATTGACCTGACTGCGGATCGCGCCCTCGAGAACGGTAGCGTAAATGAAGGCGGATACTGGATGCGTATGGCCCTCCGAAAAGCCGCCCGGATCGTATTCGACGAGAACGCCCTTCACGCTCTTGCCAGGAACGTTCGGCAATTCATGCTCATAGACGAGCGTAACCTTCGCGCCCTCATCGCCACCTGGCGAATCATGTGCGAGCGCCGCACCTGAGAGAAGAGCCGCCAAGGCGACGGCAAAATGCAATGTCTTGATCATGTCTTCCATCCTTTCGTGACTGGGGCACCGGGCTGCTCAATAGACCGCCAGTGCGCCGATCGTTACTTGCTGCGCGTCGTCGCAAACCACTCATCGAAACCGATGCGGCCGACGCGAGGGTGCTTGTCGGAGACGAGTGAACCCTCTTCCAGCTTTGCCCCAAAATACCGGGCATCCGGATCTGCGATGACGGTGCGGGAATCTCCGATCGCCTTGAGATAGCGCGCGGCAAAATCGCAAAGACGAGCGTGCTCGGGCCCGCAGATTTCGATGATGCCGTTCGCCGGCGCGGCAACGGCCGCCTCCGTCACGAAATCGGCGACGTCTTCGGACGCTATCGGCTGCAACGAACCCGTCGACAGGCGAGCAGTGCCGTTGACCGTGCCCGCCTCGGCGATACCGCCGAGAAACTCCATGAACTGTGTGGACCGCACGATCGTATAGGGTATGCCGGCTGCCCGAATGATCTTTTCCTGAGCAATCTTGGCTCGAAGATAGCCACTTTCCGGCAACCGATCTGCGCCGACGATGGAGAGCGCGACATGGTGCTTTACGCCGGCTGCCAATTCCGCCGCCATCAGGTTCTTGCCCGCTTTCTGAAAGAATTCGAGCACGGCGTTGTCCTCGAAGGATGGGGAGTTCGCGAGGTCGATAACCACCTCTGTATGCTTCAGTGCCTCCGCCAAGCCCTCGCCGGTCAGGGTATTGACGCCGGTTTTCGGGGCAGCGGCAATGACCTCATGCCCTTTCTTGCGCAGGCGCTCTGCAGTCTTCGAACCGATCAGGCCGGTTCCGCCGATGATAACGATTTTCATAAGAGGCTCCATTTGCGAGCGCCTATACGGTGCGCGTCGTTCGACAGGGGAATTTGAGAAAGCCCGATGCGTCAGGGATTTGAAGGCCGCGCTGAACACGGCCTTCAAAGTTGCACGTCTGGTTCGACCTCAATTCCACAAGCGGTCAGTAGTCCCAGAAGACCGGCACCCAACGAAAGGCCTCGCCATCGACCGCGACATGGCCAACGGAAGGAAACGGCATATGTGTTGCCACCAGCAGTTCGCCGGTGGCCGCCAGCTCCTGCAAAAGCCGGACGCGAACGCGAGCCGCCTCCTCGGGGTCGTGTTCGAAACCGTTGTGCCAGTCGGGGTGGTCGAATCCGACCGCGAACACGGCGTCGCCGGCAAACATGAGACGGTCCTTGCCCGATGCCACGCGGACCACGCTGTGTCCGGGGGTATGCCCGCCGGTGCGAGACACGACCACGCCCGGCGCCACCTCATGCTCATCCTCGAACAGCCGCAGGTGACTCTGATAATCTTTGACGAACCGCTTGGCGGCCGCCCGAAGCGCGTCCGGGAACCCCTCCGGCATCACCGCGTGTGTGAAATCGGGCGACTCCCAGAACTTAACCTCGGCAGCGGCAACGTGGATCCGCAGATCCGGATTCAGCTGCTCCTTCACCCCGTCGACCAGCAGTCCGCCAACATGATCCATGTGCATGTGGGTCAGTACCACGTCGGTTACGGATGCGAGGTCGATGCCGGCGGCCGCCAGCCGCTTCATCAACTGCCCAGCACGCGGCAAGTTCAAATCGGGGTCGAGTCCCAGGCCAGCATCGATGAGAATGGTCTGCTCGCCGCTACGGACCACGACGACGTTCAGCGCCCAGTCGAACGCGTCCTGCGGCAGAAACATGTCGCCCAACCAGGCGGCACGGGCGGCCGGCTCGGCGTTATGGCCCAGCATCGCGGTTGGAAGAGGTAGCACACCATCGCTGATCACCAGGACTTCAATCTCGCCGATTTGTACGGCGTAGCGTGACGGCACCAGTTCCTCGGATGCGGACCTACCGATATGTGAGGCGCTCTCCAGTTTCACGCTTGCCTCCTGAGTATTGCTGCTCATCTGGTTCATCTTTGAACGCTCCTCTGTTCTATGTCGTGGATGGCTTCCGCCTCGTGGGTGGGAAGCGGAGTGAAAGTCGATCGCGACACACTCAATGCCGGCGTGTCCTCTTTGATCTATCGAAAGCGAGCTACGGCTGCGCCAGAACGATTGCTGCCGCTGTAGAGCTATTGCTGCTGTCGCATCCGCATGCGGCGATCGCCCGGTGTCGCGCTCGGTCGAATTCCTGTGCGCGATAAATGTCCGGCGATGATCATTGGGATCGTCATTCGCGTAGCGCTCGGCTGCTTTGCCGGCACATGACAAGGCATCACTCGTCTGGCGACCTGGTGCCTGGGCCTTTCCCATAGCCTTCGTGATCAACGTCGCGGAGCTCGTTGAGGCTCGGCGCTATTTCCCAAGGAGCGCCCAACCATGGATTTCCGCAAGTTGCGGCCGCACGGCTGCCAGACTAGGGTGCGCGCAACCGCCAGCACCAAACTCGAAGCTGACTCGCCCTGACGCTGGTGATCTTATGTTTCATTTGTTTGTCGGAGCAGCCGATGATGCTCATCTGGCCGTATCGTCCCCACCCCCGGCATCTGGGTCTCTTTGTCGTAGCCTACGTCCTGGGCTGCGGCTTTGCGCACGCCCTGGCAATCGTCCCTGGAACCGGGATCTCCTTTTGGGCTCCTAGCGGGCTCTTCATTGCCACGCTCGCTCTTGTCCAACGGCAGAGCTGGCCGTGGTGGCTTCTAGCGGGATGTTTCGCCGAGATGCTAAGCAATGTCCTGTGGTTCCACAGCCCGTTCCCTGCCGCCACGCTGATATATGTCGGCAATGCCCTGGAGGCAGTCATCGGTGCCTCGCTGGTCAATTGGGCCTTAAAGAAATCGATGCGGTTGGAAACCTTGCGGGAGGTTCTCGCTTTCATCGTGCTGGGTGCTGGAATTGCACCGGTGGTGAGCGCCACCGTCGGAAGTGCGACACTCGCCTGGTTCGGCATATTGTCGCAAACCTTCACCGGCGCTTGGCCGCTCTGGTGGATTGGAGACGCCACCGGCGTCTTGATCGTTGCACCGCTGACATTCATCGTAATCCAGAACCGGCGCGACAAGACCGAGCTTTCGGCCGCGCGTTTGGCGGAAGCCTGCGTTCTTGCGCTGATTTTTCTTGGAGTCGCCGCCCTCTCGCTCGGTGGCTACTTACCCTTTGCATACATCATCATGCCGCCGCTTCTTTGGGCCGCGGTGCGCTTCGAACTCGAGGGTGCGGTCGTCGCCCTGGTCCTCCTCACACTGATCACGGCGATATTCACGATATCCGGAACCAGTCCGTTTGCCGGCGACGACGAGACCCAGCGCCACAAGCAGTTCATGCTACAGCTTTTCTTGGCAGTTTCGGCCGTTTCAGCGCTTATCGTCGCCGCCATATCCCGCCAGCATCAACTGGCATTGTCGAATCTGCAACAAAGCGTGGCTGCTTTGCGGGAGAGAGAGCGGGAACTCTCTCAGATCGTGAACATGGTCCCAGTTCATATCCGGCGGCTGACCCCCGAAGGCGAGCCAACGTTCTTCAATAAGCGTCTTACCGATTTTTTCGGCCTTGACCTGCAACAGTTGCAAAAGCCGAATGCAAGCGGGCTGGTGACGGCCGTGCAAACCCTCGTCCATCCCGATGATGCCGATAGGTTGCTGCAAGCCGTTCGCCGGTCCATGGCTACGGGCGAACCGTACTCCATAAAATATCGCATGCGGCGCGCGGACGGCGCCTATCGGTGGGTCGATGGCAGGGCCGAACCTTTGCGGGATGAAAGCGGAACCGTCTTGCAATGGTTTGCAATCTCTATCGACATCGATGATGAGGTCCGAATGCAAGAGGCGCTCAAGCAGAGCGAGCGTCGCTACCGCGAACTCTTCCACTATATGCCCATCGGTCTTGCCCAGATAGATGCAGGCAAGCTTATCCCGATGTTCAAGGAATTGCGGGCACAGGGCGTCGTCAGTCTCGAAACTTACATCGACGAGAACCCCGAATTCCTCAGCCACGCGCTGGAAGCGCTGGAGGTCGAAGAGGCCAACCAGCATGTCGTCGACATGTTCCGCGCAAAAAGCGCGGAAGAAATGGGCGGCTCGATCACTCGCTACTGGCAGCCGTCCCTTGCCACCATCCGCCGCTCCATCGAAGCACGCTATCGCGGCGAAGAGGTCTTCCAGGAAGAAACCAGAGTGGCGCGAATGGACGGCAGCGTCATGGACGTCGTTTTCGCCACCGCTCGGCCCGGCGCCATTGCCGACAAGAGCCTCGTCGGCTTTATCGACATCACAGAGCGCAAGAGGGCCGAAGAGGCTCTGCGCACGCGCGAGCGGGAATTCTCGCTGCTTGTGAACATGGTTCCCAGCTATCTCTGGCGGTTGACGCCCGACGGTGTCCCGAACTTTCTAAACCAGCGACTGATCGACTTTCTGGGCCCGGACGTCGTTAACGCGAATGTTGAAGGCGTTCATCCTCTGGCTGCCATCATTGGGGCTGTCGTGCATCCAGACGACGAAACGCGCATGAGAAAGGCGCTGTTTCACAGCGTTGCGACCGGCGAACGATTCTCCATGAAGTATCGACTGCGACGCGCCGATGGCGTCTATCGTTGGGTGGAGGGGAGCGCTGAGCCGATGCGCGATGAGGAGGGACGTATCCTCCAGTGGTACGGCCTCTCGCACGATATAGACGATATTATGCAGGTAGAAGAAGCGCTGCGGAACAGCAAGCAGCAGCTGGAGCAGATGATCGAGGCCATGCCCTTCAGCACCTTGAGCTTCGCGCCAACGGGCGAACTGACCTATGTCAGCAAGCGATATCAGGATCAGGCTGGCGCGCCGGGGGCGCAGATCAAGGACTTCGATGCACTGGCCCGGGAAGTGGCTCACCCCGATGACTTTCCAACAATGTTTGCACGCGCAAGGAACGGCTTTGCGACCGGCCAACCCTTCGTCAATCGGTTTCGTCGGCGCCTGAAGGACGGCAACTATCGCTGGATTGAGGCGCGCGCTCAGCCTTTGCGCAATGCGCACGGCGCAATCGTACAGTGGTACTTTGCTTCAATCGACATCGAAGAGGAGATGCGCGCACAGGAGGCATTGCGCGAGAGGGAACGTTTCCTCTGGCAACTGGTGGAAACCCTGCCGGCCATGATCGATTGCGCTGCGCCAAACGGCGAGCCGGTCTATCGAAACCAGCAACTCCGTGATTTCCTTGGTTACGAGCTTGAAGAACTCGACGGAAGGGCGAAATCCCGACTGGATGCAACGTTCGATGCCGGCGTTCATCCGGATGACCTTGCGGGCGTCAAGGAGCAGTATGCGCTTTCGTTGGAAAGCGGAGAACCTTATCGCAGAAAACATCGTCTGCGGCGTTTCGATGGCGAATATCGCTGGATCGAGATGCGCGCGGCGCCGATGCGCGACGATAAAGGCGCCATCGTGCAATGGAATGTTATTTGTCTGGATGTCGAGCGAGAGGTTCGGATGCAGGAAGAATTGCGACTGGCACAAGAACGGCTTGCGCGCGCCGGCCAGGCAGCGAGCCTTGCCGAGCTGTCGGCTTCCATCGCACATGAAGTAAACCAACCCTTGGCGGCGATCGTCGCCAATTCGCACGCATGCTACCGATGGCTTTCGGCAGACCCCGTCAACATCGAACGCGCCAAGATCACGACCGAACGTGTGATCCGCGACGCCAAGTCAGCGGCGGACGTCGTCAGCCGGATTCGAGCCCTCTTCAAGCAGTCGGTGGAGAATAGAAGCATTCTGGTTCTTTCGGACGTTATCTCGGAAGCGTCTAGTCTGGTCGCCGCCGAAGCCTTGCGCCGTCGCATCCGGCTCAACATCGACGTGGAACCCAACCTTTCGCCGGTTACAGTCGACCGGATCCAGGTACAGCAGGTGCTCGTCAATCTCATTCGCAACGGCATGGAAGCAATGGATCCCATTGAGGACAACAAAACTGTTTATGTGCGCATGCATGAAATGGACGACGAGGTGCGGATCGAAATAGGCGACAACGGAAACGGGATCGCGTTTCCCGAGCGCATTTTCGAGCCATTCTTCACGACGAAGGAAAATGGAATGGGCATGGGTCTCGCCATCAGTCGCTCGATCGTCGAAGCACACGGCGGACGTCTATGGACGGAAAAAAACGAGCCGCGCGGCGCAAGGTTCGTTTTCACCTTACCAGTTGTAGCGAAGGGGGCGACATGACGAGGGAGTATGTGCTTTCCTTGTCTACGACGCGGCAGCATCAATGGGCGCTCGGCGAGCTCCTGGAGCGTACGATGCGGAAGGCATTCTAAACATGCACAAAACAAGACCGATGATCGCGGTTGTCGACGACGATCCAAGGCTGCTTGACTCACTGGAGGAGCTTCTGGAATCCGCTGGATATACCGCCCGTTGCTTTGATTCGGCGAGCGGCCTGCTCGATCACGGACTTTCGAGTCTGGACCTGCTCATAACCGACATCGGGATGCCCCGCATGAATGGCTTCGAACTTCGTGACCGGGTGAAGAGTGCCTATCCGGAGTTGCCGGTATTCCTGACTACAGGTCGCCACGAAATCGCTGACCAGGATCGCGTCCAGGGCGTTAACGGCTTTTTCCGTAAGCCCTTCGACGCTCCTGACCTGCTGGTCGCTGTCAGCAAGGCGTTGCAAAAATCGAGAGATAGAGGGTGACATGAGACTTGGCCAGTCGGCTGGAACATCAGCCCTCCTGTTGCCACAAGGCAAAGAAAGTTCAGCCGAATCAACTGTCGTCGTCGTCGATGACGATGCAGCCGTGCGAGAGGGTTTGTCCGAGTTGATCCTCTCGGCGGGCTTTCAGCCCGCCAGTTTCGCCTCGACTCAGGAACTGCTGAACGCCGTCGACATATTGGATGGCCCGGGCTGCCTGATTCTCGACGTCCACATGCCAGGAGAAAGCGGGCTCGATCTCCAGCACCACCTGGCCGAGCGCGGCATTGCCAAGCCCATCATTTTCCTCACCGGTCGCGGCGACATTCCGACTACGGTTCGAGCGATGAAGGATGGCGCAGTGGATTTCCTCACCAAGCCCGTGTCGGACCGGACGTTGCTCGATGCGGTCATAGCCGCTATCGCGTTGGATCAGAGCCAGCGAGCGGTAGCGGTCGTGGTCAAGCGCAATGTTGAACGTTTGAACACACTGACGCGACGCGAGCGGGAAGTCCTACGCGAGGTGGTGACGCGCGGACGCCTCAACAAGCAAATTGCTTTCGACCTTGGCATCAGCGAGGCCACGGTCAAGCTGCATCGTGCCAACGTAATGCGTAAGATGGAGGTCCGTTCCATTGCCGAACTGATCAGGGTATGGGAAACCTTGCCCCCGACGGTGCGCGAGAGGGCGGAAGCAGGGGCTTGACCACCCGACACCGCTGCTCAGATGACGGCGATGGCTTTTGCCTCCCGGGCGATAAAATCGCAGACTAGTTTTACCCGCGACGGCACCGTGCCTCCAAAGGCGTGCAGGGCACTAAACGGAGCGCTGGGGAACGAAAAACCTGTCGCGAGTGCAACAAGCCTGCCTCCTTCCAGGTCTTTCGCTACGAGACACCGCAAAAGATAGGCCGCTCCGAGCCCACTAAGCGCAGCCTGAATGAGTGCGGTTCCTGAGTCGCAATCGACGCGCCCCGAGGGTATGAAGCTCGTCCCATCCGGCAGACGCATTGGCTGAGTGATACCGCCCAGAACATAGCGGGCGAAGGGCAGAGCTGCCAGCGCTTCGGCGCTCGCAGGATTTCCCCAGGTTTCAAGGAAGGTCGGAGACCCGACAATCGTCATCGGCAGGTCAGCCAGGTGACGAACCATATAATCCCCCGGAGCGGAATTCCCGACGCGCAACGCAACATCGTAGTCCTCCCTGATCAGATCGACAAACCGGTCTGTCAGGCCGACTTCGATATGCAGGTTCGGATAGTCGGCTGCGAAACTTCCGAAGAGACGAGGCAGCAGTAGAGGGGCCATTTCGTTCGGCATGCTGATGCGCAAGCGGCCGGAGGGTCCGATGTCTGATCTGATCGCCTCTTCACTTGCCCCCAAATCCCGCAACAGCGGCGCAACGCGCTCGAACAACAACTGACCATCCTGGGTAAGCATCAGGGCGCGCGTGGAGCGCAGGAAGAGCCGGGTACCGATTTTCTTTTCCAGGCGTGCAACCCCTTTCGACACCGCCGACGGTGTTGTTCGCAGGTCGCGGGCCGCAGCGCTGAACGATCCGGCCTCTACCGTCCGCACAAAAGCCATCAGCCCGGAAATTTCGTTGAGAAGGTTCGGCAATTGCGCCTCCGCGGCACATTTCATGTGCCCGCCCATGATCTAATTATCTCGGGCGGCACCGTTTATCTGGTTTCTCGTCGAAAGGAGATAAACAATGCACCACCTCAAAGACAAGGTCGCCGTGATCACCGGCGGTAACAGCGGGATCGGCAAGGCAACTGCTCAGCTGTTCGCGAAAGAAGGGGCGAAGGTCATCATTACCGGACGGCGCCAGGATGTTGTAGATCGGGCCGTACAGGAAATCGGTCCGTCGGCCATCGGCTTCGTGGGCGACGCGGCCGACCGTGCCGATCATCGCAGGCTGGCGGACACCGTGAAGAGCCGCTTCGGCGGACTGGACATCTACATGGCCAATGCTGCGGTCATCAATCTCACTCCCTCCGTGGACGTAACTCCGGAAGACTATGACCGGCATTTCGCAATCAATACGCGCGGCGTATTTTTCGGCGTGCAGACGATGGCCCCTTTGATTCGCGACGGCGGAAGCATCATCGTCACAAGCTCGCTCGCGGCCACGAAAATTCTTCCGGATCACACCGTCTATGCCGGTTCAAAGGCAGCAACCGCCGCCTTTGCTAAGAACTGGGCGCTCGAATTCAGGTCGCGCAGGATTCGCGTAAACATCCTGAGCCCGGGACCGGTCGAAACCGAAATCCTCGCCAAACTGGGCGTATCGGAGGCCGAGCGGCCGGCTTTCGAAGAAAGCATGGCTTCCTTGATCCCCGCCGGCCGGCTTGGTCGACCGGAGGAGTTGGCGCGCGCCGCTCTTTTCCTAGCCTCCGATGCGGGAAGCTTTGTCAATGGGGTCGAGCTTCATGTCGATGGCGGCATGGCCCTGACTTGAGATGCGGCCCACGAGGGGTTGGCCACTCCATCGGCCAGCCGCATTTCTCGTAGTGCTGTGCCACTCAGCAGCCATCGTGGGCTGCTTTGCGGCTTGCAAAGGCATGGGCGTCGTAGTCTTCATCCGTCATGTCCTGCCGGCGACCTTTCCGCCGACGCGTTATCAACTGCCGCGATAGGTGGAATAGCCGTAAGGCGAGAGCAGCAGCGGCACGTGGTAATGGCTGTCGGCATCTGCAATGCCGAAGCGAAGGGGAACGAGCTCGAGAAAGGCGGGATCCGGAAGCGTCACGCCGGTTGACCTTAAATAGTCACCGGCATGGAAGACCAGTTCGTAGGTCCCGGTCGCAAATCCGTCCCCTTTCATGAGCGGCTCGTCGACGCGGCCGTCACTATTGGTATGGACCGTACGGATCAGGTGCCGCGCATCGCCTTCGAGCCGGTAGAGATCGATCTTCAGCCCGTGGGCGGGTCTGCCGAGCGCGGTGTCGAGAACATGGGTCGTCAGGCGGCCTGACTTGCTCATCACGTTCACCCTTTGGATGGATCGGGAATGACGAAAGCCTCGTCGTAATGGAACTCTTCCAGGTTGTTGCCCGGCCCCTCGCGGTCGACGACGATGAACTCGCTGACGGCGCCCACTGACATCAACGGATGATGCCAGACATTGCGGCCGTAATTGACACCCTGCCTGCCATTCGCGAGGAAGACTCTCGGCCGGCCGGGACGGTCGCCTTCATCCTCGGCGACCACAACCAGCCACGGCCGGTCCCGGAGAGGCGAAAAGCTCTGGCTGCCGAGCGGGTGGCGCTCCATCATCGTCACGGAATAGGGAAATGCCCGGGGCTGCCCGCGAAAGATGTTGATGATGACGCCGGCGCCCTCTCCCGCCGCATCGACACGTGCGAGCGCGTGAAACCGCTCGGTATTGCCGCCGTTGATGAAGCGCATCGAGGCCGGGTCGGCCTCGATTATGCTGCCGAACGGCGCGAAAGCCTCCCTGGTCAGAGGCTCGATCGAAAGCATATGCGACATCAGCCTGCCGTTCCGGCTCTCTGTGCGCTGGCGCCCGAAGGCTCGGACGCTGAACGCGTCATCCCCGTCGCGCGGTCGGACAGATCAGGAATGGTGTCAGGCATTGTCGTCTCCCGGAAGCATGGATCGGAGCCGCAGGCGGGCGATCCGCTCCACCTCGGCACAGGCCGTTTCAAATTCCTCTTCCTTGGAATTGTCAATGCGCCTCTCGAAAGCGGCGAGGATGTCTTCCTTGGTCAGCCCCTTCACCGCGATGATGAAAGGAAAGCCGAATTTCCTGGTGTAGGTCGTGTTCAGCCCGGTGAAGCGCGCATGCTCTTCGGCGGAGAGCCGGTCGAGACCGGCAGACGCCTGCTCGGCTTTCGAATCGGCCGTGAGTTCGCCGGCCACCGCAAGCTTGCCTGCGAGATCGGGATGTGCCCGCAATACCCGAAGTCGTTCGGCCGGGGAAGCCGCGCGGAATGCGTTGCAGAGCGCCGAATGGACATTGCCTGCGGTCAAGCCGGAGGAAGCCGCACGATCATAGGCGCGTTCCGCCACCCAGGGCGAGTGCTCGAAGATGCCGCCGAAGCGCCGGATGAAATCATCGCGCCCCGACATCAGCGCGTACCGTTGGGTTTGTGATGTTCGTACCAGTGGCGCGCGATGTCGATGCGGCGCGGCACCCAGACCTTGTCGTGGGACATCACATAGTCGATGAAGCGCGCGAGCGCCGCAGCGCGACCGGGACGCCCGACCAGGCGGCAGTGCAGGCCGATATTCATCATTTTCGGGCTGCCTTCCTTACCCTCCGCATAGAGCACGTCGAACGTGTCCTTGAGATAGGTGAAGAACTGGTCGCCGGAGTTGAAACCCTGATTGGTCGCGAAACGCATGTCGTTGGCGTCGAGCGTATAGGGAATGATGAGATGCGGATTGCCCGGCGTCAGTCCGGGGACCCAATAGGGAAGCTCGTCGGCATAGGAGTCGCAGGAATAGAGGAAGCCGCCCTCCTCCAGTACGAGCTTGAGCGTGTTTGCCGAGGGCTTGCCCTGATAGATGCCGAGCGGACGCTCGCCGGTCAGTTCGGTGTGCAGCCGCACGACCTCGCGGATGTGCTGGCGCTCGATGTCTTCGGGAACGTCCTTGTATTCGAGCCAGCGCAGGCCGTGGCTGGCGATCTCCCAGCCGGCCTCCTTCATGGCGGCGACGGCTTCCGGATTGCGTGCCATGGCAAGCGTCACGCCATAGACCGTCAGCGTCACGCCCCGGCTCGTGAACATCCTCCACAACCGCCAGAAGCCGGCGCGGGCGCCATATTCGTAGATCGACTCCATATTGAGGTTTCGCTGTCCAGCCCATGGCTGAGCGCCGACGATCTCCGACAGCAGACATTCGGACGCCGGATCGCCGTCGAGGATGCAGCTTTCGCCGCCCTCCTCATAGTTCAGCACGAACTGCACGGCGATATTGGCGTCGCCCGGCCAACGCACCTCAGGCGGCCTGCGTCCATAGCCGACGAGGTCGCGCGGATAGGAATTCTCGGACATGATTTCACCCTTCGACTTTTCCGGAACGGTAGCATCCCGCACCGGATTGTCGAGATGGGAAAAATGGCGATTCCGAAGTTACGGCCTGCCGGGAAGCGAGGCGGTCAGCGCGACCGGCGGCGTGGCCCGAGTGTCGGGGCCGGGGCGCTGCCCGATCGACAGTCCTGCCTTGGCGCGCGGGCGCGCGGAAATCTTTCCAAGCGGATGCTGCGAATGCACGCGCATCGGCGCTCCGGGCTCGTGCTCGATGAACAGAGCGAGGCTGCCGATCAGGAGCGGTTCGGTCAGCAGCGGTTCGAACAATCCGCGCAAGGGTGCCTCAACCCGCCGCCCCACATCGGCGTTGAGGGGGCCGGTCAGCGGCATGTGGAAACGATATTCGTCCATCACATGGGGATCGCCCCAGCGATGCAGATTGGTGAATTGCGGAGCCGTGAGCCTGTCCGGGTCCGCCCGCTCGATATCGTCCTCACTCAGCGGAGCGCGGAACCGGTCCAGCGCCTGCAGGACGCGAGCGGCGAGCAGATGCATCGACTGGCTGGGCACCTCCGGCATCAACCCCCAGCACTGGCTGAGGCGTGCAACCTCCAGCCGCTCGATTTGAAACGGCGTCTCCCCGCTCGTGAAGAGCATCATCGCCTTGAGCAATTGCGCTTCGTCCATATCCGGCTTCAGGCGGAAGGGCGCCATGATCATCGCATGAAAGCCGAAGCGGCGTGGAACGGCCGTGTAGAAGGCCATCTCCGAAACGGCGAGGCCGGCAATCGACGGCAGTTCCACGGCCTCCCCGGAATAGACGCTGCGGCCGAGCCAGCTGGCAGCCGCCGCAGAAAGCGGGTCTCCCATCGGCGGGGTGAAACAGATCGCATAGCGCATGGCGCAAGCTCCGGAAGTCCGTGAAGGCGGAATGGCCCGCATCCCGTTCGAGGTCCAATGGCGGCGTGTTAAGTGATTTGCGTGACAGATTGACGAATTTGGCCGGCCGTAACGGGGTCGTGAAGCCTGCCTCGCCTATCGCAATGCCGCGATATGGTGCGCACAGTGGAACGTTTCAGGAAGCGCGACGGCTGGACGGCCGGCAATCTCGTCGACCACGGATCGCGCCAGAGCATGCGCCAATCCGAAGCTCACCTTGAAGCCGCCCGTCAGCACGAAGACCCTTTCGTGATCGGGGTGACGGCCGACCATGGGTTCGCGCCCCGTAGATCTGGGGCGCAGGCCCGCCCAGCGCTCGACCACCGGGGCGCCGCGCAATGCGGGTGCAAGAGCCGTTGCGCGGGCAAGCAGTGCATCGAGCTGGCCATCGGTGGAAAAGGGTTCCTCGAACCGGTTCTCGCTCGTGCTGCCGACCGCCACGTGGCCGCTTTCATGCGGGACGACATAGAGACTGTCGGCAAAGATGATGGGCAGGGCCGGATCGATGTCGGCGCGAAGCAGCGCGGCCTGTCCTTTGACCGCACCGCCGCTCGGCGCCCGCCGCGGCTGGGTCAAACGGTCGATGAAGGAGAAGCTTTCGACGCCCGCGGCGAGGATCAGGCGCTCAAAGGTCAAATCGCGCCCGTCGGCTAGCGCAAGCCGGCCGACCGCCGGGTCGAGCGAGACGACTTCCGCCCCTTCCTCGCATCGGACATGCGGAAACTGGTCCAAGGCAGCCCGCAGCATCGCAAGCAGGCTGCGCGGCGCCAACCGGGCGGCCAGCGTGTCATTGACGACACCGAAGGGCGCCGCATCGGCGGCCGGCCAACCGACTGCGTCGGCATCGCGGACTTGCCAATGGAACGGGCGTGCCGGAGTATGCCAGTTCTGCGCCGCATCCCGCTCGCGACCAAGGGCGATCTCCCGCAGATGCGGCTTACCGAGGGGCATGACACGGCCGCAGCGACGATAGCCTGCCGAGAGGCCCGTGGCTGTTTCAAGCTCGGCAATCTCGCCTTCGAGCGACACCAGGGCATCGAACTGGAACTGCTTCTTGTCGTTCCACCGGTCGGGCATATGCGGCATGAGCGCGCCGAGGAGACCGCCACTCGCGCCGGAACCTATCAGCCTGCGCTCGAGGAGCCGCGTCGCGAACCCGGCGCGGGCGGCCATCACGGCGGCCCAGAGCCCCATGACGCCGCCGCCCACGATCAAAACTTCGCACATCGATTGACCTTCCCGGGCCGGAGAATTATCGGGTTCACCATGACAGGAACCGATCCCGGCCAGAGCCCTTCACCCTCGCGGCAAAACCTCGAATGGCACGAGGGCGATATGCCCTATTCGAAGGAATTTGGCGATCACTTTTATTGCCGCACCGACGGACGGCTCGAATGCGGCCACGTCTTTCTTGCCGGCAACCGGCTGCCGGAACGCTGGCAGGCGGGCGGCCCGTTCACGATCGGCGAACTCGGCTTCGGCACGGGGCTCAATTTCTGCGAAACCTGGCGCCGCTGGAAACAATCGCCGGCCGCGGCCAGGAGCCTCCATTTCGTTTCCTTCGAGCGCTTTCCCATGCAAGCGGTGGAGATCGACCGGGCGCTGGCGCATTGGCCGGAAATCGACGAAGAGCGGCAGGCGCTCGTTGCCAATTGGCCCACGAACCCGGCCGGCCAGATCGACATCGCATTCAGCGAAGAGGTTCGGCTTACGGTGGTGATCGGCACGGCGTTCGACGGCGTGTCAGCCTCCCCTCCGGACTTCGACGCCTGGTATCTCGACGGTTTCGCACCCTCTCGCAATCCGGACATGTGGTCGGAAGAACTCATGCGGCTGGTGTTCGACAGGACCGTCTCAGGCGGCAGCTTCGCGACCTATGCCGCAGCCGGCTTCGTCCGCCGCAACCTGGCGGCGGCGGGTTTCACCGTCGAACGTCGTCCCGGCTTTGCCGGCAAGCGGGAGATGCTGCGCGGCGACAAAGCCTGATTGCCCGAATCCGGACGTGCTTATCCGGGGAAGACTACGGACTTGACTGTCGCGATCAACTGATCGGTCGGAACCGCGACGCAATTGCGGTCGATTTCGGCAAGGGTCTTTTCCTTGACCTGGTGCGAGAGCAGCTTCCTCAGGTCGCCGAGCGTCCTGGGTGCCGCGCAGATCACGAGATTTTCGAAGGCCTGGTCGTGGGCATAGTGTTCGAGCTTCCCGGCGATCTCCACGGCGAAGCGATGTTGCTCCTCACGTACGGGGTCGCTGCTATACTCCATCGCCGAACGGCCGTGACCGACGGACGAATGGCTGCGTCCGGGTTTGTCGGCCATGATGTCCTGGCGACGCTTGGTCTCGATTTGAAATGTCTCCTCCTCCGGCTGCTGCCTGCCATCCTTCAGCAGGTTGACGTCCTTCACGATGCGCGCCGTGTTTCCATCGGCTGTCAAAATCCAGATCCGGTTCCGCACTATTGTCTCCCCGTGTAGATGGCAGATAGGTTGGCGAGGTTCACGGACAGAACGGCTGAGGCCGCGTCAGGTTCCTTGCCGCCGAATATCTGCGCATGCCGTGTCGCGCGGCCCGCTCGCATCACCAGCCCGTCAGCAGCCGACAATCGGCGAGGTCAAGCGGCTAGATTGTACGCTCAGGCCCTTCTTCTGCAAGGGGAACATAGGTGACGTGCTGCTTCTTTGCCGGCTGTCGCCGCGGATGCCGGCGTGTGGTCCATGCCCTTTCGCCGGGGGCGACGTTTCGCCTGCCGGCGCGACGAGACGGCATGCTTTCGCAGCTGCGAAAAGATGCAGCTTGACTTTCCGGCGCAAAACAACGATCTAAGGCCTGCGTCACCTTCCGGCCGCCGCGTGAGCGCGCCCTCGGCATCACTTCGAAGCCGTGAAGAAGGAAAAGCGCGAAACATCGCCGCCCTCCGCGGCAGCACAGGCGCCTGACGATTTTCTATTAACCCACAAGTTCCCAATTCACGCGGGGTTCTTGACGCCAGATGACACCGGAACCGCATCCTGCTGTTCCGGCGAGAGCGTTTGGCGCCCCGAAAGGTATATGCATTGACCACTTTCAAAGAGCTTGGCCTCTCCGAGCACATTGTGGCGACACTCTCCGCCAATGGTTTCGAAAAGCCGACGCCCATCCAGGCTCAAGCCATTCCGCTGGTCCTGAAAGACCATGACCTCATCGGCCTTGCGCAGACGGGCACCGGCAAGACCGCTGCATTCGGCCTGCCGATGATCGAAAAGCTCGTCGCCGACGGCAGACGTCCCGATCCGCGCAACATCCGCGCGCTCGTGCTTGCCCCCACGCGCGAACTGGTGAATCAGATCGCGACCAACCTGAAGCTTTTCGTGAAGAAGAGCCCGCTCAAGATCGGCCTCGTCGTCGGCGGCGTTTCGATCAACAAGCAGACCGAACAGCTCGCCCGTGGCGTCGACATTCTCGTCGCGACCCCTGGCCGCCTGCTCGACCTCGTTTCGCGCAAGGCGGTGACGCTGACCCAGGCTCGCTATCTCGTTCTCGACGAGGCCGACCAGATGCTTGACCTCGGCTTCATCCATGACCTGCGCAAGATTTCCAAGCTGGTGCCGAAGAACCGTCAGACGCTGCTCTTCTCCGCAACCATGCCCAAGCTGATTGCCGAGCTTGCCGGCGAATACCTGACCGACCCGGTCAAGGTCGAAGTCTCGCCTCCGGGCAAAGCCGCCGACAAGGTCGAACAATATGTGCATTTCGTCCCCGGCAAGGACCTGAAGACGACGATCCTGAAGCAGACGCTGACTGCCAATCCCGATGGGCTGTCGCTGATTTTCAGCCGCACCAAGCATGGCGCCGAGAAGCTGATGAAGCATCTCGACCATGTCGGCTTCAAGGCCGCCTCGATCCATGGCAACAAGAGCCAGGGTCAGCGGGAGCGTGCGCTGAAGGCATTCCGCGACGGTGAGATCCGCGTGCTCGTGGCGACGGACGTGGCCGCCCGCGGGATCGACATTCCGGGCGTCACCCACGTCTACAACTACGACCTGCCGGAAGTGCCCGACGCCTATGTGCACCGTATCGGCCGTACGGCCCGCAACGGCCGCGACGGCATCGCGATCGCCTTCTGCGCGCCGGACGAAATCCGCCTGCTCCGTGACATCGAAAAGCTGATGGGCATCCAGATCGCTGTCGCCAGCGGCGAAGCGCCCGCCGACCAGGCCCGCCCCTCCAAGGGCCGTGGCGGCCGCGGCAACGGTCAGCCTCGCGGCAATGGCGCAGGACAGCGCCAGGGCGGACCTCGCCGCGATCGGCCGCAGCGCCAGGCGGCAGCGGGCGGATTCGCCGGCGACGACCTGCTGCGCGACGAGCGCTCGCACGAGCGCCGCGACCAGCGCGCTGCCGGGCATGGACCGGCGGACGGAAGGCCGGAAGGCCACCGCAATCACAAGGCGCAGAAGCACCATGGGCGGCCCGGACCACAGCAGGCCGGCCGCCGCGGAAGCGAACAGTCCGGCGAACGCAATGGCGGCGGCAATCGACCGCAGCGTGCCGACGGTCGCGGCCATCAGCGCTAGAGCACTTCGAGGATAAGTGCGTAGCGTCAAAGACTTAGAATGTTTGGTGCTTCAATGCATTGAACGCTCTTAGGCGCCAAGCGTCGTCGAAACGGCGGGTAGATCCCCGCCGTTTCGACACCCTGCATCACCTGCGCCGGTCAGCCCTTGGGCCTGACGGACTGGTAGATCGCGCTGGTGCCGTCCCTGCTCACTGCGAACACGTCATAGGATGCGCGCGGGTCGTCTCCCATGCCCAGCGATCCGACGGGCATGCCCGGGACCGCGATGCCGGCAATGTCCGGACGCTCGGCGAGAAGCCTTTCGACGGCATCGAGCGGCACGTGGCCCTCCACGTAATAACCGCCGACCACGGCCGTATGGCAACCCTGCATCTCATCGGGGATCGCATGGCGCTGCTTGATCGCAGACAGGTCTTCGACGTCCTCGATCTTTACCTGGAAGCCGGCTCCCTTCATCGCCGCGGCCCACTCATGGCAGCAGCCGCAATTGGGGTCCTTGTAGACGACCATTTCACGCCCGGCTGCCAAGGCCGGTCCGATCATCCAAACCGACGCGGTCGCGGCCGCGGAAATCAGAAACGCTCTTCTTCTCATCGCTGCTCTCCATTGTACGCGTGTTGTGCGGCATTGAAATGGTCCGCTTTCGTCGATGCACCCGGTGAGGGCAGCCGCCGGCCCTTCACGACGCCATAAACGGCCGGAATGACCACCAAGGTGAGGATCGTCGAGGATACCATTCCGCCGATCATCGGGACAGCGATCCGCTGCATGACCTCCGACCCGGGACCCGGCCGGACCCGTTCGACCGCCCCGACCATGAGTTGCGGCCGACGATACCGGGCGGTGCGATCGACAGGGCTTCGAGTGCACCCCGTCATCGAGTTCGTCAAACCGCCTGCGCTTCCTTTGCGCTGTCGCTCGCGGCTGTTCCGTTGGCCGGCTTGCGGTTGGTGAGATAGACCCCTGTGACAGCAATTACCGTGCCGATGATCATCGGCCAGGTCAGCGCTTCTCCGAAGAACAGAGCCGCCTCGCCGGCGGCGAGCGGCGGCACCAGATAAATGAGCGATGCCGCGCGCGATACCTGCCCGCGCCGAATGAGATAGAGCAGGAGTGCGATCGCTCCCATCGAGAGGCCCAGCACCGACCAGGCGAGCGCCGCGACAAGTTCGATATTCCAGGTGACCCGCAGGTCCTCGAGCATGAGCGCCAGAGGGATGGTCACGAGGAGCGCTCCCACGTATTGCAACGCTGCAATCGATCGGATGTCGCCAGTCTGCAGGTACCGTTTCTGATAGAGCGTCCCGTAGGTGACGGCGGCCATGCCGAGAACGTTGACGGCCAGCGGCAGCAGGTGGATCGGCGTTGCGGCCGAGTCGATCGCCAGCATTTTCGGCGCAACCGCAAGCGCGATGCCGCAAAAGCCGAGGATAAGGCCCAGCTTCTGCTGGCCCGCCAGCTTCTCGCCGATCAGCCAAGGCGCGACCGCAGCCGTCATCAGGGGTTGCAAGCCGGCAATGATGCCAGAGATCGCCGCGGGCACACCCTGCCCGATCGCCCACCAGACGGCACCGAGATAGAGGCCGTGGAGGAAGACGCCGGACACGACGGCATGGCCGATCGCCGTCGCCGAGCGCGGCCAGCGCGCGCCGCTCAGAAGACAGAAGCCGATGAAGAGCAGAATGGCGAAGCTATAGCGCAGCGCCAGGAAGGTCAGCGGATCGGCGAAGATGGCCGCATATTTTGCAACGACCCAGCCTGTCGACCAGAGCAGCACGAAGATGGCCGGGGCCAGGCGGGCGAGCATGAAATCGTTCCTGAGCAAATGGATAGGGGACGATCCGGGCAGGATCGCCGCTGCCGCGATAGAGCGGCAACAGCGCCCGGTCAAAGGAATTTTTCTGATCGATACTATCAGCGAATCGGAATGGCCGCTCCACAACCTGCTGAACGCGTTTTCGCGAATACCATGGGCCTAAAATCCGGGCATCAGCCTGTTTTTTCTGCGCAGCCCGAAGTCCGGGCTGTGCGTGCCGCCGCCCCGGTTTTCGCCCGGAAACGCTGAAAACGGCCGCGCCGCCACCCGCCAAATTCTTCGATCGCAAATGTGCACGCTTCTTGCATTGCACTCTGCGTTGTATTCAAATGGTCGAAAATAAGGGGATCACGCCTTTGGTATTTGACGAAATGATCAATGCGGACAGCAGTCCGCGCCAGCCATATTCGACCTATCATCAATGGTATGCCAGTCAGGACAGAAACCGGCTCATCGCGAAATCGAAGGAAGCCGAAAAGATTTTTCGTAAGACGGGCATCACCTTCGCAGTCTACGGACACGCGGACTCCTCCGAGAAACTGATCCCCTTCGATCTCATACCCCGCATCATCTCCGGGCGCGAATGGCGCCGGCTCGCCCAAGGCATCGAACAGCGCGTCATCGCGCTCAACGCTTTTCTCGACGACATCTATCACAAGCAGGAGATCATCCGCGCCGGTCGCATCCCGCGCGAACTGATCGAGAAGAACGACACCTTCCTCCCGCAGATGATCGGCTTCCGGCCGCCGGGCGGCGTCTACACCCATATCGTCGGTACCGACATCGTACGCACCGGCGAAGACCAGTACTATGTTCTGGAGGACAATGCCCGCACGCCCTCCGGTGTCAGCTACATGCTGGAAAACCGCGAAACCATGATGCAGATGTTTCCGGAGCTGTTTCACCAGAACCGCGTGCGGCCGGTGGAGAACTATCCCAATCTGCTTCGCCAGAGCCTTTCCTCGCTCGCCCCGGCCGGCTGCGAGGGCAAGCCGCGCGTTGCCGTCCTCACGCCCGGCATCTACAACTCGGCCTTCTACGAGCACGCGTTCCTGGCGGATATGATGGGCGTCGAACTGGTGGAGGGCTCGGACCTGCGCGTCATCGACGGCAGGGTAAAGATGCGCACGACGCGCGGCTACGAGGCGATCGACGTACTTTACCGGCGCGTCGACGACGATTTCCTGGACCCCCTCACCTTCCGCCCGGATTCCGCCCTCGGGATACCGGGGATCATGGATGTCTATCGCGCCGGCAACATCACCATCGCCAATGCCCCCGGCACCGGCATTTCCGACGACAAGGCGATCTATTCCTACATGCCGGAAATCGTCGAGTTCTATACCGGCCGCAAACCCCTGCTCGAGAACGTGCCCACCTGGCGCTGCTCGGAACCGGAGAGCCTCAAATACGTACTCGAGCATCTCGCCGAGCTCGTCGTCAAGGAGGTTCACGGCTCCGGCGGCTATGGCATGCTCGTCGGCCCGACCGCGACAAAAAAGGAATGTGCAGCCTTTGCCGAGAAGCTCAAATCCCGCCCCGGCAACTACATCGCCCAGCCGACATTGTCGCTCTCGACGGTGCCCATCATGGTCAAAAAGGGCATTGCGCCGCGCCACGTCGATCTGCGTCCCTATGTGCTCGTCTCCGACAAGGTTCAGATCATTCCGGGCGGCCTGACCCGCGTGGCCCTGAAAGAAGGCTCCCTGGTGGTGAATTCCAGCCAGGGCGGTGGGACCAAGGATACCTGGGTGCTGGAGGACTGAGGCATGCTGGGAAGAACTGCGAACGGCCTCTACTGGATGTTCCGCTATATCGAGCGCGCGGAAAACAGCGCCCGCCTCATCGATGCCGGATTGCGCATGTCGCTCACGCGCAGCGAAGCGGCCGAGGACGACTGGGACGGGGTGTTGCAAAGCGCGGACGTGCGAGACCTCTATGACCAGATCCACGAAGGATTGACCAGCGGCGACGCGATCGACTTCCTCCTGCGTGACCGCGCCAACCCGTCAAGCGTGATGTCGTGCATCGAGGCCGGGCGCAACAACGCCCGCATGGTCCGCACGGCGCTCACGCGCGAGACATGGGAAGCGATCAACGAATGCTGGATCGAAATGAAGGGGATCCTCGCCAGGAGGGCGAAGACCACCGACATGCCGGAGATCATCGACACGATCAAGCGGCGGGCCGGGCTTATCCGGGGCGCCTTCCACGGCACGATGCTCAGGAACGAGATCTTCAACTTCTCTCGCATCGGCACCTTCATCGAGAGGGCCGACAACACCGCACGCATCCTCGACGTCAAATATTACGTGCTTCTGCCGGCGGTCTCCGCGGTCGGATCGTCCATGGACAACGTCCAATGGGAATCGATCCTGCGCTCGGTCTCCGCACACCGCTCCTATGGCTGGGTCTATGACGCCGAACTCAGGCCCGCAAATATTGCCGACTTCCTGATCGCAAACGGCCGCATGCCGCGCTCGCTGGCCTATTGCTACGACAAGCTCGTCTCCAATCTCGGTTATCTCGCGCGCGAATACGGCGAGCGTCACGCGGCCCACGAGACCGCCGAACAGACGCTCGGCTTGCTGCGCAGCCAGTCGATCGCGGAAATCATGGATCAGGGGCTACACCAATATCTCAAGGAGTTCATCAGCCAGAACAATCGCCTCGGCCGGGAAATCTCAGATGGTTACCGGTTCTATCAATGAGCTTCAGGGGGCGTAGATGTATCTGAAAATCAGCCACACGACCGAGTATCATTACGACCAACCGGTACAATACGCATTGCAGCGACTGCGCCTCACGCCGGTGAATCTGCCGGGCCAGACGGTGCGGAACTGGGAGACGCTTGTGGACGGGGCCGCCATCGAGGTGAGCTATGACGACCAGTTCGGCAACCGCACGCATCTCGTCAGCGTCGACGCCGATCGAACGACCCTTTGCGTAGAGGCGAGAGGCGAGGTCGAAACGGAAGACCGGGCCGGCGTATTCGGCGCTCACCAGTCCTATGTACCGCTGTGGCTCTACGCCCGCGAAACCCCGCTGACCAAGCCGGGCAAGCGGATCCGCGAGCTCGCGAAAGCCGCCGGAGGCGCCACTGAACTCGAGCGCCTGCACGCGCTTATGGCGATCATTCACGAGACCGTACGCTACGAACCGGGCGAGACCCAGGTCGGGACCTCCGCCGAGGAGGCGCTGGAGCGCGGCAAGGGCGTATGCCAGGATCATGCCCATATCCTGATCTCCGCCGCGCGCACCCTTGGCCTGCCCGCACGCTACGTCTCCGGCTATCTCATGATGGAGGATCATCCGCAGCAGACCGCAAGCCACGCCTGGGCCGACGTGCACATTGCCGGCCTTGGCTGGGTCGGGTTCGATCCCGCCAACAAGGTCTGCCCGGACGACCGCTATGTCCGCATCGCCTCGGGACTATGTTACCGCGATGCTTCGCCGGTGTCGGGACTGGTGCACGGTACAGGCACCGAGACCCTGAAGGTGGCCGTGACCGTCGAGCAGCAAGGACAGAGCCAAGCTCAGAATTGAAGCGGCCCTTAGAGCACTTCCGGGAGAAGTGTGTAACGGGTTTTCCGTCCGCAAGTGCGTCGATTAAAATGGGTAGAGCATTTCAGTGTTTCCATTGAAATGCTCTGTTGTGGAAGTACCTGGATCATTTCCCGTTTCATTGAAAGCGTGAAAGGATCTAGGTAGCCCTTCAGCTCCACTTACCGCGATGCAGTCGACTGCAGGATCCGGCAAAGAGCGACCAGTCCCCGGTCATAGCCGCCACTGACGACATCACGGCAGCGCTTCAGTACCGTGCGCCGCTCGTTGGGGGACATGGCGTTGAAAGCTGCGATCGGGGTCTGGCCGGGGGTGCCTATCCCGCCCGCGCCCCCACCGGCGCCCGGTCCGCCACCGCTGCCGCCGTTGCCGGGTCCACCTCCGCCGCCCGCGCTGCCGCCGCCAAGACCGAGGCCAACATCCAATCCGGCTCCGCTTCCGCCGCCGGCATTCGCACTCACATTGGCGTTGAGACCGCGGCTGCCTCCGAGCGAAACGTCCGCATCGGCGTCGATGCCGTTGCCGCCGCCGACATTCGCGCTGACAGTGCTGTTGAGGCCGCGGCTGCCGCCCGCATTTGCATTGGCATTGGCGCTGATGCCGCGGCTGCCGCCGACGGATGCCGTGGCCGAAGTATTGACCCCGCGCGATCCTCCGACGGACGCATCGACGTCGGCGCTGACACCTCTGGATCCGCCAAGCGATGCGCCGACATTGGCGTTGACGCCCCGCGAACCTCCGAGAGACACTCCGACGTTCAGGCCACCATTGCCTCCGACGCTTTGGGCAAAGCCGGGAGTACTGGGAATAAAGGTCAGACTCGTCATGAGACCGACAGAGAGAACGAAGGCTTTCTTCCGCATGTTCACTTCCTCTTGCAACGGAAAGCGATTGCCCGATTGAGGATAATTCCGAACACGCGAATAAGTTTCACGAACAGGCGGAGGCGCACAACTTGTCGAGGCGGCGCAGTGTGCAACCGCCCCGTCCGGTGATGAGGTCGCGGCGGAGATTCGTACCCGAACGCTCCGCCGCGGTTCATCGCATCAGTGGCTGTCGCGCTCGACCACCGATCCACGCGCGCCGACAAGGAAGTCCAGATCGGCGCCGGAATCCGCCTGCATCACGGTCTTGAGATAGAGGCCGCCATAGCCGCCCGTGAGCGGTTTTACCGGCGATACCCAGGCCGCACGGCGTCGTGCAAGTTCCTCGTCGGAAACATGGAGATGCAGCGTGCGGTTCGGGATGTCGACCTCGATCATGTCGCCATTCTCGACGAGCGCCAGGGGTCCGCCTTCCGCAGCCTCCGGCGCGGTATGAAGGATGACGGTGCCGTAGGCCGTACCCGACATGCGCGCATCCGAAATGCGGATCATGTCGGTGATCCCCTTCTTCAATACCTTCGGCGGCAGGCCCATATTGCCGACCTCGGCCATGCCCGGATAGCCCTTGGGACCGCAATATTTCAGCACCATGATGCAGGTCTCGTCGATGTCGAGATCCTCACGGTTGATGCGTGCGTGATAATCCTCGATGCTTTCGAATACGACCGCACGGCCCTTGTGCTGCATAAGGTGCGGCGAGGCGGCCGAAGGTTTCAGAACAGCACCGCGCGGCGCCAGATTGCCGCGCAGCACGGCGATGCCGCCCGATTTCGTCAGCGCCTTTTCCCGCGGCAGGATCACGTCCTCGTTGTAGTTCACGACGGCCTTGACGTCGTTCCAGATCGTGTCGCCGCTGACGGTGATGGCATCGTTGTGCAGGAGGCCCATCTCTGCGACCGCCTTGATCACGACCGGCAGACCGCCGGCATAATAGAACTCCTCCATCAGATATTTGCCGGAGGGCTGCAGGTTAACGATGGTCGGCACATCGCGGCCGAGCCTGTCCCAATCGTCCAGCGAAAGATCGACGCCGACACGGCCCGCAAGCGCGAGCAGATGCAGCACCGCATTGGTCGAGCCGCCGACGGCGCCGTTGACGCGGATGGCGTTCTCGAAGGCCTCCTTGGTCAGGATGTCGGAGGGCTTCAGGTCCTCCTTGACCATCTCGACGATGCGGCGGCCGGTAAGCTGCGAAATCACCCGGCGGCGCGCATCGACCGCGGGAATGGCCGCATTGCCCGAAAGCGTCATGCCGAGCGCTTCGGCCATCGACGCCATGGTCGAGGCCGTGCCCATGGTCATACAGCTTCCCGCGGAACGGGCCATGCCCTGCTCGGCGTCCATGAACTCCTCCAGCGACATCTCGCCGGACTTCACCATTTCGGAAAACTGCCAGATCGCCGTGCCGGACCCGACGTCCTTGCCGCGCCACTTTCCATTGAGCATGGGACCGCCGGATACGACGATCGCCGGAATGTCGACGCTGGCCGCACCCATCAACAGGCTGGGCGTGGTCTTGTCGCAGCCGCCGAGCAGGACGACGCCATCGACCGGATTGCCGCGGATCGATTCCTCGACGTCCATCGCCGCCAGGTTGCGGAACATCATCGCCGTCGGGCGCAACGTGCTTTCACCGGTCGAGAAGACCGGGAATTCCACCGGGAAGCCCCCCGCCTCGTAAACCCCGCGCTTCACACGCTCGGCGAGGTCGCGCAGATGCGCGTTGCACGGCGTGAGCTCGGACCAGGTGTTGCAGATGCCGATGATCGGCCGCCCGTCGAAGGTGTCGGCGGGAAGCCCCTGGTTCTTCATCCAGGAGCGATGCATGATGGCATTCTTGCCAGTACCGCCGAACCACTCCTGCGAACGGAGCTTGCGCGGCCACTCAGCTTTCTTCTTCATTTCTTCCTTCCTTGCGCCCTGCGCGGGCTGGACATGCCGGCTTTACGCCCGGTTTCTTCAGGCAAGCGTGTAGGCTGTCTTGACGTTGGTGTAGAACTCTGCGGCGTATTTGCCCTGCTCGCGCGGGCCGTAGGAGGAAGCCTTGCGGCCGCCGAACGGCACGTGGAAATCGACGCCCGCCGTCGGCAGGTTGACCATCACCATGCCGGCCTCGGCATTGCGCTTGAAGTGCGTCGCATGCTTCAGGCTGGTGGTGGCGATGCCCGAAGACAGGCCGAACGGCGTGTCGTTGGCAACAGTGAGCGCCTCGTCGTAATCCTTGACGCGGATGACGGCCGCGACCGGCCCGAAGATTTCCTCGCGCGAGATGCGCATCTGGTTGGTCGCCTCGGTGAACAGCGCCGGCTGCAGATAGAAGCCGGGCGTGTCGCGCGAGATCACCTCGCCGCCGAAGGCGAGCTTGGCGCCCTCCTGCTTGCCGATCGCGATATAGTCGGTGTCCTGGTTGAGCTGGCTCTGATCGACCACGGGACCGATATGGGTGCCGGCCTTCAGCGCGTCGTCGACGACGAGACCCTTGATCCGCTCGCCCATGGCGGCGACGAACCGGTCATGGATCCCCTCGGTGACGATGATCCGCGAGGAGGCGGTGCAGCGCTGGCCGGTCGAGAAGAAGGCGGAGTTGACCGCCGCTTCTACGGCGACGGACAGATCGGCATCGTCGAGTACGACGAACGGGTTCTTGCCGCCCATCTCCAGCTGGTACTTGCGGTTATGTTCGACCGAGGCGACGGCCACCCGCTTCCCGGTCGCGGTCGAGCCGGTGAAGGTGATGGCGTTGACGTCGGGGCTGTCGAGCATTGCCTGGCCGACGACGGAGCCCTTGCCCATGACGAGGTTCAGGACGCCCTTCGGCAGACCCGCGCGATGGAGGATATCGACGATCGCCCACGAACAGCCCGGTACCAGCTCTGCCGGCTTGAAGACGACGGTGTTGCCGTAAGCCAGCGCCGGGGCGATCTTCCAGGCGGGAATGGCGATCGGGAAGTTCCAGGGCGTGATGATGCCGACGACGCCGACCGGGTCGCGGGTGATCTCGACGCCGATCCCCGGCCGGACCGACGGGACGACCTCACCCGCAAGACGCAGGGTTTCCCCGGCGAAGAACTCGAAGATCTGGCCGGCGCGCACGGTCTCTCCGATACCTTCTGCGAGCGTCTTGCCCTCTTCTCGCGAGAGGAGGCGCCCGAGCTCGTCCTTGCGCGCCAGGATCTCGTCGGCGGTCTTCTTCAGGATCGCATGGCGTTCGAGAATGCCGGAGTGCGACCAGGCGGGAAAGGCGGCCTTGGCCGCGGCGATCGCGGCTTTCGCGTCTTCGGCGCTGGCGCGGGCATATTCGCCGACGACATCATCGGTGTTCGACGGATTGATGTTCGCAACGCCGTCTCCGCCGACCCATTCGCCGGCGATCAGGTTCTGGTGAAGTGTCATGGGCTTCAGCCTCCTTGTCTTCTTGCCGCAAGCGGCCGCGGTCACTGCCTCGCGCTTGCCATTGGAGATATGTCAGAGCTGGTGGACAGCGACCTCTTCCTCCGCCGCGATTGCCAGCGGATTGCGCAGTGGCAGGCCGAATTCCTTGGCTTCGATCTCGAATACGTCTCCCTCCTCCGTGCGGATGCCGTCGCCGAAAGAAAGAGTCGCCGTGCCGAACATGTGGACGTGGATGTCTCCCGGTGCACGGAAGAGGCCGTACTTGAAATGGTGATATTCGAGATTGGCGAAGCTGTGCGACATGTTCGCCTCACCGGAAAGGAAAGGCTTCTCCCACAGCACCTTGCCGCCCCGGAGAATGCGCGATGCCCCGCGAACATCCTCTGGAGCCGCGCCGACGCGGATTTCCGGCCCGAAGCTCGCCTGCCTGAGCTTCGAATGTGCGAGCCACAGATAATTGACCCGCTCGGTCTTGTGATCTGAGAACTCGTTGGCAACCGCAAAGCCGAGCCGGAAGGGGACGCCCTTGTCGGAGATCACATAGATGCCGGCCATTTCGGGCTCTTCGCCGCCATCCTCGGCAAAGGACGGAGACACGAGCGGCTCGCCGGGCGCCACAGCCGTTGTCCCGTTGCCCTTGTAGAACCATTCCGGCTGCACGCCCTTCTCACCGGACTTCGGCTTGCCGCCTTCGAGCCCCATGCGGAACATCTTCATCGAGTCGGTCAGCGTTTCCTCGGCGGCTTCCGTCGCCTTCTTGTGCATCGCGTCGCGAGTTGCAGCGGAGCCAAGATGCGTGAGCCCGGTCCCCGTCAGATGCAGATGGGCGGGATCGGGATGCGTGATCGGGGAAAGCAGCCGCCCCTGGGAATAGGCTTCCTCGAGATCGATCGTTTCGCCAAGGCCCTTGGCGTCGACGACGTCCCTGAGGCTCCTGCCGCTATTGGCCGCTTCCATCGCCAGAGCATAGACGCTCTCCGCTCCCCTGACGGCACGCGCCGTCTCGCCCGGGGCCCGCACGGCGACGATAACCGAACCGTCTTCTTTCCTGACCTGAGAAATCAGCACGTTCTGTCCTTCCTGATGAATTGGCTCCCACAATGCCTTCCCTTGCGGAAAAGCAACGCTTCGCCCGAGAGTGGCTTACGCCACCCGGTTACGGCAAACATGCCGCGTTTTTCTGTTGCGATCATCGGGGCCGAGCGGAAGCCGGTCAGCCCTTGCCCTTGTTCTTGTTGTAAACGTCGAAGAACACGGCTGCGAGCAGCACGAGGCCCTTGATCAATTGCTGGTAGTCGATGCCGATGCCCATGATGGACATGCCGTTGTTCATCACGCCCATGATGAAAGCGCCGATCACCGCACCGGTGATCTTGCCGACGCCACCCGAGGCGGACGCCCCGCCGATGAAGCAGGCCGCGATCACGTCGAGTTCGAAGCCGACGCCGGCTTTCGGGGTCGCCGAATTCAGACGCGCGGTGATGATCATGCCGGCAAGCGCCGCGAGCGCGCCCATGTTCACGAAGGCGTAGAAGGTCAGCCGCTCGGTATTGATGCCGGAGAGCTTGGTCGCCTTCTCGTTGCCACCCATCGCGTATATCCGCCGGCCGATCGTCGAGCGCGTGGTGACGAAGGTGTAGACGGCGATCAGCACGCCCATGACGACCAGGACGTTGGGCAGGCCCCGATAGGTCGAAAGCTGGAAGCCGAGGAACAGGGCCACCAGGCTGATGACCGCCATCTGGATCGCGAAGAAGGCGAACGGCTCGTTCTCCGTGCCGTGCTGGTCGTTGATCCGGCGGTTGCGAATCCCGGCAAAGACCGCATAGCCGACGAGCAACAGCACGGCGACCAGCGCGACCATGTTCTTGATCGTCTCCGGGCTCGGGTTGAGGAAATAAAGGAAGTCGGGAACGAATCCGGTCGAGAGAATCTGGAAATCCTTCGGAAATGGTCCGATCGGGCGGCCGCCGAGGACCACATAGGTCATTCCCCGGAACACCAGCATGCCGGCGAGCGTGACGATGAAGGACGGGATCTTCTGATAGGCGACCCAGTAGCCCTGCGCCGCGCCCATGATGCCGCCGACGATCAGGCAGGCGGGAATGACCACGAAGGCAGGCAAGCCCCATTTGACGAGCATGATCGCCGAAATCGCGCCGATGAAGGCCACGATGGAGCCGACCGACAGATCGATGTGCCCGGCAACGATGATCAACAGCATGCCCAGCGCCATGATGACGATGAACGAGTTCTGCAGCACCAGGTTCGTGATGTTGACGGGCCTGAAGAGGACGCCGTTGGTGACGAACTGGAAGAACAGCATGATGATGACGAGCGCGACCAGCAGGCCGTATTCGCGAATGTTGTTCCTGAGGTAGTCACCGATCGACGGTTTGGTGGTTTCGGTGCTCGTATCGGCGACCATTAGTGTTTCTCCCCTGAACGCATGATGGCGCGCATGATCGATTCCTGGCTTGCTTCCTCCTTTGAAAGCTCGGCCACCATGCGCCCCTCGTTCATGACATAGATGCGATCGCAGGTCCCGAGCAGCTCCGGCATCTCCGACGAGATCATCAGGATGCCTTTGCCCTCGGCCGCGAGCTGGTTGATGATGGTGTAGATCTCATACTTCGCGCCGATATCGATACCGCGCGTCGGCTCATCGAGTATGAGGACTTCGGGGTTGGTGAACAGCCACTTGGACAGGACGACCTTCTGCTGGTTCCCGCCGGAGAGGTTGACCGTCTCCTGATAGATCGAATGGGAACGGATGCGGAGCTTCGAGCGATACTCGGCGGCGACCTTGCGTTCCTTGCGCTCGTCGATGACGCCGTTCGATGCGACCGCGTGCAGGTTGGCGAGCGTGGTGTTGTGCATGATGTTGTTGATCAGCACGAGGCCGAGCTGCTTGCGGTCCTCCGTTACATAGGCAAGACCGGCCTTGATGGCCTTGGGAATCGTGCTCACGTCCACCGGCCGGCCATGCATCGTCACCTCGCCGGTGATCTTGTGGCCCCAGGACTTGCCGAAGAGGCTCATCGCCGTCTCGGTGCGTCCGGCGCCCATCAGTCCGGCGATGCCGACGACCTCGCCGGCGCGGACCTTGAAGCTGACGTCGTGCAGAAACTGCCGGTCGCGGTGATGCTGATGATAGACGTTCCAGTTCTTCACCTCGAGCAGCGTGTCGCCGATCTTCGGTTCGCGGGGCGGATAGCGGTCTTCCATGGCCCGGCCGACCATGCCGTTGATGATCCGGTCCTCGCTGATGTCTTCCTTATGACAGTCGAGCGTCTCTACCGTTCCGCCGTCCCGCAGGATGGTGATCTGATCGGCAACCTTCTTAATCTCGTTGAGCTTGTGAGAGATGATGATCGACGTCATGCCCTGGCTGCGGAACTCCATAAGCAGCTTCAAAAGCGCGTCGGAGTCGTTTTCGTTGAGGGATGCGGTCGGCTCGTCGAGGATCAGCAGGCGAACTTTCTTCGAAAGCGCCTTGGCAATCTCCACCAGCTGCTGCTTGCCGACGCCGATGTCGGTGATCAGCGTTGCGGGAGACTCGTTCAGGCCCACTTTCTTCAAGAGTTCCTGGGTGCGGGCAAAGGTCTGCGGCCAGTGAATGACGCCCTTTTCGGCCACCTCGTTGCCGAGAAAGATGTTCTCGGCGATCGAAAGCAGCGGAACGAGTGCCAGTTCCTGATGGATGATGATGATGCCGAGCTCTTCGCTGTCCGAGATCGTGCTGAACCGGCGAAGCTCGCCGTCGTAATGGATCTCGCCCTCATAGGTACCGGCCGGATAGACGCCGCTCAGCACCTTCATCAAGGTCGACTTGCCGGCGCCGTTTTCCCCGACAAGCGCGTGGATCTCGCCTTCGCGGACCTTGAACGAGACATTGTCCAGGGCCTTGACGCCCGGAAACGTCTTCGTGATGCCCCGCATTTCAAGAATGATATTGTCCATACTCAGCCATTCCAGCTGCAGTCGGAGAGACTGCAGGCGCTCTCCCGTGCTGCGCGGTTCTTTCGACCGGCTCCGATACGAAATAAAACCACGCGGCGGGCCAAAGTGCTACAGCGACATTGCGACGAGACGCATGCCGCCTGGATTAAGAGGGTGCGCGAGCGTGTCGCGCACCCTCCCGGTTCGCCGCATCAGTTGTTGAGCTGATCTTCCGTGTAGTAGCCGGAACCGACGAGAACCTCCTTGGCATTGGACTTGTCGACGGAAACGGGCTTCAGGAGATAGGACGGAACGACCTTGACGCCGTTTTCATAGGTCTTCGTGTCGTTGACCTCCGGCTCCTTGCCATCCATGATCGCGTTGACCATGTTGACGGTGACCTTGGCGAGTTCACGGGTGTCCTTGAAGACCGTGGAATACTGTTCGCCGGCGAGGATCGACTTGACCGACGGCAGTTCGGCGTCCTGACCGGTGACGATCGGCATCGGCATGTCGCCGGAGCCGTAACCGACGCCCTTCAGAGCCGAGATGATGCCGATCGACAGACCGTCATAGGGCGACAGAACGCCATCGACCTTCGCGTCCGTATAGGCGGACGACAGAAGATTTTCCATGCGGGCCTGGGCCACGGCGCCATCCCAGCGCAGCGTGCCGACCTGGTCCATGCCCATCTGACCGGACTTGACGACGATCTTGCCGCTGTCGATCAGAGGCTGCAGAACGGACATCGCGCCGTCGTAGAAGAAGAAGGCGTTGTTGTCGTCCGGCGAGCCGCCGAAAAGTTCGATGTTCTTCGGCTCGGTGGCACTGTCGAGTTTCAGGCCTTCGACGAGCGAGGTCGCCTGCAGCACGCCGACCTGGAAGTTGTCGAAGGTGGCGTAATAGTCGACATTGCCGGAATCGCGGATCAGGCGGTCATAGGCGATGACCTTGACGCCGGCATCGGCCGCCTTCTGCAGGATGTCGGAGAGCGTCGTGCCGTCGATGGCGCCAATGACGAGAACCTTCGCGCCCTTGGTCACCATGTTCTCGATTTGCGCCAACTGGTTCGGAATGTCATCGTCGGCGAACTGCAGGTCCGGCGTATAGCCGGCTTCCTTGAACAGCTTCTCCATGGTCTCGCCGTCGGAGATCCAGCGCGTCGACGTCTTGGTCGGCATGGAGATGCCGACCATGCCCTTTTCCTGGGCGACTGCCGGCGCGGCGAAGCCGGCGACCGTGATCGCCGCAGCCGCGAGAAGCGAAGTAAAGAATTTCATCAGATCTCTCCCTGAGTGTTGAACCGGCAGGCACGGGGCCTCCGTCTATGCGCAGCGACCACCGTCGCGAGCGTGACCCCCGGCGGTGGTTCAAGATAAAGGAAGCCCTCCCCGTCTTATCATACTCCCGCATGCGCTGGCGCATATGCTGGGAAACTGGAATCAATTGCCATAACTGTCAAATACAATATCGCTTTGCATGCATACCAAAATTGATATATCGCTCTAAAAGAGTGTGATTTTTGAAACTCTTGAAAACGGAACCCAATGCGATGCTCGATGGCAGGCAGAATGCAGCCGGGCTTACGGGAGAACTGCTGGAGACGGGGCTTTTCCGCTCCGGCTTGAAGATCAACCACTTGCGGCTCATCCTGGCGATCGACGACCATCGGCGCATCAGCGCCGCGGCCGACTCGCTTGGGATTTCGCAGCCGGCGGCCTCACGCATGCTCGCGGAGATCGAAGCGATCGTGAAGGCGCCGATATGCGAGCGCGTGGCGCGCGGCGTCGAACTGACCCGCTACGGCGAGGCCCTGGCACGCCGGGCCCGCACCATCTTCCTCGAGTTGCGCGAGGCTGCGCGCGAGATCAACGAGCTGAAGACCGGCAGCGGCGGGTCGGTTTCGCTCGGATCGGTCACCGGCCCGGGGCTCAATCTCGCAGTGCCGGCGATCCGCCAGGTGTCGACGGCCTATCCCGGCATCGAGATCAACGTTCAGATCGACAACAGCAACGTGCTGACGCGGGAGCTTCTGGCGGCGCGGCACGATTTCATCGTCGGGCGGATCCCCGACGACCTCAATCCGCGGCTGTTCAACCTGGTCGAAATCGGTTTCGAGGAGGTCTGCCTCATCGTCCGGGAGGGCCACCCGCTGTTGGACAAGGCGTCGGCCGGCGCCCACGACCTCCCGGGCTACGACTGGGTGTTCCAGCCGCCCGGTACACTGCTTCGACGCGCGGTCGAAGACAGTTTCGCTTCCGCCGGCGTCCGGCTTCCGGCGACGGTCATCAATACTTCATCGACCATCCTGACGCTGTCGATCGTTCGGAACACCAATGCGATCGCTCCCGTTGCGCTCGACGTCGCCAGGCTGGTCGCGGGCAACGGCACGGAAGCCGGCGAGATCCGGATTTTGCCGACCGAATTTGCGATCCGCATCAAACCCTATGGGCTGATCACCGCCGAAGGTCGGGCCCTCCCCCCGAGCGCAAAGCTGCTTTACGATCTGATCCTGAAGCAGAGCAGGGCGTGATCAGGTCCGCATAATCTTGATATCGCAAGCTCCGGCCAACTCAGTGCCTGCCCGGAGAGACTTGATCTTCGGCATGTCGGTATTCCACTCGGTGCTCGAGCGCCTCAAGGCCGAGCAGGACGACGGGCTGTCGGACGAGGCCAGCGACGGATGGCGGGGCACCGCCATCGGCGCGGCGCCGGGCTTCGTTGCCGAAAACGCGGCCCACACCTGGGCATCCCGCAGCGCGGTGGAGCAGGCCTATCGCGCAGTGGCGGCGGAGGAACGATCCGAACCGTTCTCCATGCCCGATCATCTGAAGCGCACAGGCCTTGCGGAGGTCGCCTCCGAGCTCTCGCTGGGCGAAACGGAAACGGCGCTGACGCTCGCCGCCAAGCGGAGGCGTTTCGCCGCAGCGAATCATCCCGACAGGCTGCCGGTGGAAGCGCGGCTCAATGCGACCTTGCGCATGAAGCTTGCTAACATGCTCATCGACGAGGCTTTGAGGCGGATCGAAGGACGGAAGGTGACTGGATAAGCGTCAGTTCGTTCCGTCGGTGGTGTCGCCGGCGGCTTCGCCTTTGCTCTGGCTCTCCTCCTTCGGCCGGTAAAAGAGGAGAAGGGACGCGCCCGCATAGGCGGTCACGACCATAAAGATCGTCCCCCACATCACCTGCCCGCCGTAGAATTCCACCGCCGTCCACACGGCGCAGAACACGATGATCAGCAGCCGGATCCACAAGGGACGATAGAAGGGGTGATCCGGATCGATGAATTTGATCATCCTGGTTCCTCTGGGAGACTTGATATCGAATTCATCTACTGCACATTTCCGCAATGAGAGCAAATGCAGCAAAAGCGCGCAGAGATCTGCCGTTCGCGGCGCAGAACGAAGCGGACGATTTCCGCATTTCCGCTGCTCGTAACAGAGCGGCACTTCAAATCGTTGGCAAACAGGCCTATAAGCTAGACAGGCTAGCTAGGTTGGAGCAAAATAATGGATTGGCAGCTGCAGGACGCGAAGAACCACTTCTCGAAAGTGGTGCAGAAGGCGCGCAACGAAGGGCCGCAGATCGTCACGCTGCGTGGCGAGCGCACGGCCGTGGTGCTGTCCGCCCGCGACTATGACGCTCTGCGCGCCGGCCGGCCGACCCTGGTCGACGATCTGCTTGGCGGTCCCCCTTGGGACGATGAGCTCGCCGAAGCCATCGAAGCGCGCGCCAAAACGCCGAGTCGCGGCGTGGCCTTCTGATGTATCTGGTTGACACCAACATCGTTTCGGAGGCGCGACGCGGCACGCCTCAGGCGCTGTCCTGGTTGCGTTCCGTCGATCCGCTCAGCATCCAACTGAGTGCACTGACCCTCGGCGAGATCATGCGCGGCATCGCACTGAAACAGAAGTCGGATCCGAAGGCTGCCGCTCACCTCACCGAATGGCTGCGCAAGCTGCGCCACGACCATGGCGACCGCATCCTTCCGGTGACCGACCAGATCGCCGTCGAATGGGGCCGCATCGCCGCGATTCGGTCGCGTGGCGATATTGACGGGCTCCTCGCCGCGACCGCGATCGTCCACGATCTGATCCTCGTCACGCGCAACGTCAGGGATTTTGAAGACACGGGCGCGTCAGTGATCAATCCTTGGGAGACACCGGCGTGAGCGGCTCGGGGCCGCCCGCAACCGTCAGAAGCCGGTTTCTCCCGGCCGCGCCTCTTTCGCTCGATCAGGCCCGGGGTGAGGACTTGGGGCCGGACCGGTGAACCGACCGCGGTTGACACTTGACGGCGCCAAGCCGATTGGAATAAATATTCCGCATAGGCAATAATTAGCCGTTTCATTCCAGTTCCTCCGCGGATGGCCCGCGACGCCTTTGCGCGATGAGCGTCAATCATCGTGTGCCAACCCGGTCGCGCACCGGAATTCAAGGACGACAGTGATGACAGTGAGATTTGGTCTTCTGGGCGCCGGGCGTATCGGCAAGGTTCATGCGAAAGCCGTCAGCGGCAATGCCGATGCCCGCCTCGTCGCGGTGGCGGATGCCTTTCCGGCCGCCGCGGACGCGATCGCCGGCGCCTATGGCTGCGAAGTCCGGACGATCGATGCGATCGAAGCCGCCGGCGACATCGACGCCGTGGTGATCTGCACGCCGACGGATACCCATGCCGATCTGATCGAGCGCTTCGCCCGCGCCGGCAAGGCAATCTTCTGCGAGAAGCCGATCGATCTCGACGTCCAGCGCGTCAAGGGCTGCCTGAAGGTCGTATCCGAGACCAAGGCCAAGCTGATGGTCGGCTTCAACCGTCGTTTCGACCCGCATTTCATGGCCGTACGCAAGGCGATCGACGACGGGCGCATCGGCGAGGTCGAAATGGTGACGATCACCTCGCGCGATCCCGGTGCGCCGCCGGTCGACTACATCAAGCGTTCGGGCGGGATCTTCCGGGACATGACGATCCATGATTTCGACATGGCGCGTTTCCTGCTGGGCGAGGAGCCCGTTTCCGTCACCGCGACTGCGGCCGTGCTCGTCGACAAGGCGATCGGCGAAGCCGGCGACTATGACAGCGTCTCGGTCATCCTGCAGACGGCATCCGGCAAGCAGGCGATCATCTCGAACTCGCGCCGCGCCACCTATGGTTACGACCAGCGTATCGAGGTTCACGGCTCCAAGGGCGCCGTCGCTGCTGAAAACCAGCGCCCCGTTTCGATCGAGATCGCGACCGGCGAAGGCTACACGCGCCCGCCGCTGCACGATTTCTTCATGACGCGCTACACGGAAGCCTACGCCAACGAGATCGAAAGCTTCATCGCCGCAATAGAAAAAGGCGCCGAGATCGCCCCGTCGGGCAAGGACGGCCTTGCCGCGCTGGCGCTCGCCGATGCGGCGGTCCGCTCCGTTGAGGAAAAGCGCCAGATCAGCATCGCCTGACGACCTGCCGCCCTATTGAAAAGACAGGCCGGGCAGTGCCCGGCCTTTTTTCGTCTCATCGCGCTTCAGGCTCCCATCCGATGCGGCACCGTGGAGGATGATGAGGCCGCGTGCACGCTCGGTGCCAGCCCGGGTCGGCCGGTCAGAAAACCCTGGATATGCCGGCAACCCTCGTCGACGATGATCTGTCTCTGCCGCTCCGTTTCGACGCCTTCGGTGACGACCGGAAGGTTGAGGCTGTGGCCGAGCGCGATGATCGCGCGGATTATGGCATGGGCCGCCGGGTCCTTGTCGAGCGAGGCGGTGAAGCTGCAGTCGATCTTGAGCTTGTCGAATGGAAACGTCTGGAGATTGCTGAGCGAGGAGTGCCCGGTGCCGAAGTCGTCCATCACGATCCTGACGCCAAGGAGGCGCAGCCGGACGAGAGTTGCGAGGACGTCGTCGCGGTTATGCATCAGCGCGGCTTCGGTGATTTCCAGTTCGAGCCGCCTCGGTTGCAGCCCCGTCCGCAGCAGAATGGATTCGATCCGGTCGAAAAGGTTCGGGAGGAGGAATTGCACCGGTGAGACATTGACCGAGACCGGCAGCGGCTGGCGCCAGCGCACCGCCTCCATGCAGGCCTCTTCCAGCACCCATTCGCCGATCTGAATGATCGAGCCGCTCTCTTCGGCAATCGGAATGAACACATTCGGGCCGACGAGACCGCTATCGGGATGGCGCCAGCGCAACAGCGCCTCGTAACCGACGATCCGGTCGTCCCGCACATCGACAAGCGGCTGATATTCGAGGAAGAGCTGCCGCCTGACGACCGCATGCCTCAAATCGTTCTCGATCTGCCGGCGCGTGCGCACGGCTTCGTCCATTTCGGCGTCGAAGAAGCAGGCGATACCCTTGCCGGTCTGCTTGGCCCGATAAAGCGCCGTATCGGCATTGCCGTAGAGCCGCTCCGCAGTGGTCCCGTCGCCCGGACAGATCGCTACGCCGATGCTGACCCCGACCGCCATCGGATCGCGCCGCGTATCCATCTCTTCCGAAAAGAGCTTGAGGATACGGTCCGCCAAGAGTCGCGCGGCTTCCGGCTGCGCCGCTCCGCTCTGGACGATGGCGAACTCGTCGCCGCCCAGTCGCGCGATCGTGTCGGCCTCTCCTGCCGCCGCCCGGAGGATGTCGGCCACCTTCCTGAGGATACGGTCGCCTTCCCCGTGGCCGAAAATGTCGTTCACGGCCTTGAAGCGATCGAGGTCGAGACACAGGACCGCCAGCGCTTCATTGTGGTGGACGGCGGCGGCCAGGGCCTGTTTCAGGCGGTGGTCAAAGGAGCTTCGATTGGAAAGATCCGTCAGCGCATCGTGGTGAGCGAGGTGTTCGATCGTCCGTTCGGCATCCTTGCGCGCCGTCAGATCCCGCACGAAGATCACGTCGCATTGCCGGCCCTTGTATTCGATCGTTCGGCAGACCCTTTCGACGGGCACGTATCCGCCGTCCGCGTGAAGGAGCTCTCCCTCGCTTGCCCCCTCTCCGGCCCCAAGGTCTTGCGCGCTCCGTCTTCCGGGCGCATCGGCGAACAGCTCCCGCCGCTGCCTGCCGATGAGCTCGGCGGGCTTTCGACCACAGAGAGTGACGAACCGTTCGTTGACTTCGATGACCTCGCCGCCGCGAAGGATCACCATGCCCTCCAGCGAGGCGTTGGCGAGCCCCTTGAGGTCCGTCAGGTGCCTGTCGACGAAGAGAGCGCCGAAGGCCATGAGAATGAGCGTGGTTGATGCGGCGATGACGCCCCCCGCGAGCCAGAGCGGATCGAAGACGTCCGTTGCCGCGACGCTCGGGTCGGGGATCAGGACGACGCCGCTCATCGACGTGAAGTGCAGGACGCATATCGCCACCACCAGGAGCAGGATGGATGCGGCAAGCCCGCGCACGCCGCGCAGCGCCTGAAACGAATGGAAGGCGAGCGCGGCGATCGACGTGCCGAGAAGAACGGCGGCGAAACTCGTTTCCGGATCGAATGCGACCCGTCCCTGGACCTCGATGGCACGCATGCCGGTCACGTGCATGGCGGCGATTCCGAGCCCGAGCAGCAAACCGCCGACGGCCGGAGCATGGCGTGAGCCTCCGGCCAGGCCGACCGAGAAGGCAACCCAGGACGTCGCGATCGCGACCGCAATGGAAAAGCTCGTGCCTCCGGCCTCATAGGCGATGGGGATTGCCCCGTCATAGGCGAGCATCGCGATGAAATGCGTCGACCATACGCCGATGCCGCAGGCAAAGGCGCAGACTGCAATCCAGAGGCGCCGCTGACTGCCTGCGCTGCGCCGGGCGCGCTCGAGAAGCAGCATCGTCGCAACGCTGCCGGCCAGACAGACGACCGTCGCCACCACGATCAGGCGCCAGTCATGATCATCGCGTATGCATGCAATCACTGAAAACATCGCCGTCCCCCACGCCGAAGACAGCTTGGCAACGAGACTCTAAATAACCGTAAATTGAAGACTGCGCAGCACTCGCGTCAGCCGGAATTCTGCGACGCCGAGCCGGCAGACCCGCCGCCTCACGGATGTCCTGCTGCTGCAATGTCGCCGTCGATCGCGCCGAGCGCCCGATCGATATGACCGTCGAAAACGAGCCGCTGCTCGTCCGGGACCACCCTTATCTGCGGCATGCCCTGCAGGCGGACCTGCAGTGATTGCGCGAGGCCCTCCTCCAGTCCCTTCTCCAGAAGATCGAAATAGCGCGTGCCCGGCCCCGTCACGAAGATCGGCATCGGCTCATAGAGACTGAGCATCCGCGAAATGCCGTTGCCGAGCGCCAAGCCGGCCTGGCGGAAGGCATAGCCGGCCATCCGGTTTCCCTGGCGCGCGCTCGCGGCGATCTTGTCCATCTCCGAAGGCGGAACGAACTTCGCCGGTATGGTGTCGGAGGGCACCTCGAAAGCCGTGCGCAGTATCCCGTAGAAGCCCGCTGCCGCCTCGATGCAGCCATAGCTGCCGCAGCGGCAAAGCCCCGCGGACGGCTGATGCAGCATATGACCGAAATTCGGCGCCGAGACATCGAGCTCGCCGGACCTGCCCCTTCTGGCAAGCCCGAGGCCGATGCTGTGGCCGAGCGAAACGGCCGCTAGCGCATGGAAGCCGCTCTCGCTTTCCTCTTCTCTTACCGCGAGGGCGTGCGCCACCAGCAGCGACTCGTTGCTGAGCATGATCCTCGCGCGCCAGGCGGGCCGGAGCAGTTCCACGAAGTCGAGTTGCTCGCTGCCGAAAACCGGCGACCAGATGAGCCGCGCGCCGTCGCCGGCCACGAGCCCCTTGCTGCTGATCGAAATGGCAAGCACCTCGTCCTTCGAGATATTCGAGCGGACGAGCAGGCGTTCGAGCGCTGCTGCCAGAACCTCCCCGAAAACGGCGGTGCCGCGAAGGTCGTGGCTGCGCGGATCCTCGAAACGGTCGAGCAGGATGCCGCCATAGTCCGCAAGCGAATATTGCACGACGTCGGAGGAAATGCGCACGACGATCACGTAACCGCAGCCGCGTCTCGGCTCGAAGAGAACCCGCGGGCGGCCGCGGCCGACCTGGACGTGCTGCTCGGTCTTGGCGATGATCCCGGACCGCTCCAACTCAGCGGTGATGACGGAGATCGTCGCCGAGGCAAGACCCGTCTGTGCCGCAATCTCCGTGTGGGAGAGTGATCCTTTACGGCGGAGCGCCGAGAGAACGAGGGCGCTGTTCTGCTGACGCACAAGCTCGGTGCTGGATTTGGTCAGCATCGTTTACCCTTGCAGCGCCGCGCGCCGGATGAGGCGCTCAAAGGGCGCTGTCGCTCTTCAGGGTGCCGCATGTTCAATCCCTGAACCTGCGCGATCAATTGAAACATGCATCAGCGGTAGCGGGTCCCTCGAAGACATGCCCTTCCCAAAACATCCGGCGGCCTACAAGACAAGGCGCATTTCCATGATTACGCAGCCATTTCAACGTGCTGCGGCAATGATTCACACGCTGCGGCGGCCTTGTTGACAGCTTGCGGAAACTCTGACATTTATTTTCTCGACTGTCGAGAAAAAACGCGGCGACGCGATAGCGACAGCATCTGGAGGCTCGTCGGGGATGCGTGCGGGAGGTTCGTGCGCGCGGCCGGGCCATTTGGGAGGATAGGATGAAATCCATTTTGAAGCTGTTGGCGGGGGCTGCCATCATAACGTCCATGCATTCCGCGGCGATCGCCAAGGATCTGGTCATCGGCGTTTCCTGGTCCAATTTCCAGGAAGAGCGCTGGAAAACCGACGAGGCAGCCATCAAGGCCGCGCTCGAAGCTTCCGGCGACAAATATATCTCGGCCGACGCGCAGTCTTCCGCCGCCAAGCAGCTCACCGACATCGAGTCGCTGATCGCCCAGGGCGCCAACGCGCTCATCGTGCTTGCGCAGGACTCCGACGCTATCGGCCCGGCGATCGAGAAGGCAGCCGCCGAGGGAATTCCGGTCGTCGGCTATGATCGCCTGATCGAAAATCCCGACGCCTTCTACATCACCTTCGACAACAAGGAAGTCGGCCGCCTTCAGGCGCGCGAGGTATTCAAGCAGAAGCCGGAAGGCAACTTCGTCTTCATCAAAGGCTCCTCCGCCGATCCGAATGCCGATTTCCTCTTCTCCGGGCAGCTGGAAGTCCTGAAGGAGGCGATCGACGCGGGCAAGATCAAAAACGTCGGCGAAGCCTATACCGACGGCTGGAAGCCGGAGAACGCCCAGAAGAACATGGAGCAGTTCCTGACCGCCAACGACAACAAGGTCGACGCGGTCGTGGCCTCCAACGACGGCACTGCCGGCGGCGCGATCGCGGCACTCGACGCCCAGGGCCTTGCCGGCTCGGTTCCGGTTTCCGGCCAGGATGCCGACAAGGCAGCGCTGAACCGCGTGGCGCTCGGCACGCAGACGGTTTCGGTCTGGAAGGACTCCCGCGAGCTCGGCAAGAAGGCAGCCGAAATCGCCGTGGCGCTTGCCGGCGGCAAAACCATGGACGAAGTCGAAGGCGTACAGACCTTCAACGGCGGGCCGAAGGGCGTCGCCATGAAGTCCGTCTTTCTCGCGCCGCTGGCGATCACCAAGGACAATCTGAACGTCGTCATCGACGCCGGCTGGATTTCCAAGGAAGAAGCCTGCCAGGGCGCCAAGAGCGACGTTGCTGCCTGCAAATAACCGCAACGACATGGCCGATCTCTGGTCTTCAAGAGCGCCGCAACGCACACCGTTGCGGCGCTCTTGCAAGGTGCGAAGCGGACCGAACGACATCGACAGATAAGTGGGGGATGGCATGGCCATGGCCGACATCACAAAAGCCAACCAGACAGGGGCCGATCAGATACCGGGCACGCAAGCCGGCCGCGCCCGCACAACGGACGAAAACCCGGTGAAACGCTTCTTCCGTGCCACCGAAATCGATACCCGGCTGCTCGGCATGGTCGGCGCGTTGGTCATCATATGGCTCGGTTTCCAGGTGATGACCGGCGGACTGTTCGACGGCCTGTTCCTCAAGCCGCGCAACCTGTGGAACCTGACCGTCCAGACCTCGTCCGTCGCCGTCATGGCGACCGGCATGGTGCTGGTCATCGTCACCCGCAACATCGACCTCTCGGTCGGCTCCGTGCTCGGCTTCTGCGGCATGATCATGGGCGTCCTGCAGGCGCAGGTCCTGCCGCAATATCTCGGGCTCGGCCATCCCGCCATCTGGGCGATCACCCTTGCCTGCGGCATCGCGGTCGGCGGCGCCATCGGCGCGCTTCACGGATCGATCGTCGCCTTCCTCAACGTTCCCGCCTTCATCGTGACGCTCGGCGGCCTGCTGGTCTGGCGCGGCGCCACCTGGTTCGTGACAAGCGGCCAGACGGTTGCCCCGATGGACGCCACCTTCCGTCTCATGGGTGGCGGCACCGAGGGCTCCATTGGCGCGACGGCCAGCTGGATCGTCGGCTTTCTCGCCTGTATCGCCATCGTCGGCGCCATTTTGAATTCGCGCAAGCAGCGCAAGCGCTTCGGCTTCCCGCTGCGCCCCGTCTGGGCCGAGTATTTCCTGGCAATCCTCGGCTGCGCTCTGGTGCTTGGCGCCGTTGCCGTGGCCAACCATTATTACTGGCCGGTGAATATCGCCCGCAGATATGCCGATGCGAACGGCATCGCCTGGCCGGACGGCGGCCTGCAGATCTCGCACGGCATCGCCATTCCCGTTTTGGTGGCGATCGTCGTCGGTATCGTCATGACCTTCATCGCCACCCGCCTGCGTTTCGGCCGCTACGTCTTCGCGCTCGGCGGCAACCCCGAAGCGGCCGAGCTCGCCGGCATCAAGACGCGCTGGGTCACCGTCAAGATCTTCACGCTGATGGGCGTGCTCTGCGCCATTGCGGCGGCCATCTCGACGGCGCGCCTCAACGCCGCGACCAATGCCCAGGGCGAACTCGACGAGCTCTATACGATCGCTGCCGCCGTCATCGGCGGGACCTCGCTCGCCGGCGGCGTCGGCACCATTGCCGGCGCGATGATCGGCGCGCTCGTCATGCAATCCCTGCAGTCGGGCATGGTCCTTCTGGGAATCGATACGCCCTTCCAGCGCATCGTCGTCGGCGTCGTGCTCGTCACCGCCGTCTGGCTCGACACCGTCTACCGCGCCCGCGCAAAATAATCAGGAGTTCGAACATGACTGAACAACGCACTCCGCTCGTGGAAATGAAGAACATTTCCATCTCCTTCGGCGGCATCCATGCGGTGGACGATGCCTCCGTCGACCTCTATCCGGGCGAAGTGGTCGCCCTCCTCGGCCATAACGGCGCCGGCAAGTCGACGCTCATCAAGATTCTCTCCGGCGCCTACAAGCGCGATGCCGGCGAGATCCTGATCAACGGCGAACCGGCCGAGATCAACAATCCGCGCGACGCCAAGAAATACGGCATCGAGACGATCTACCAGACGCTCGCCGTCGCCGACAACGTCGACGCTGCCGCCAATCTCTATCTCGGCCGCGAACTGCGCACCCCCTGGGGCACGCTCGACGACGTGGCGATGGAAGCCAAGGCCCGCGAAGTGATGGGCCGGCTCAACCCCAACTTCCAGCGCTTCAAGGAACCGGTGAAGGCGCTCTCCGGCGGCCAGCGGCAATCGGTGGCGATCGCCCGCGCCATCCTCTTCGACGCCCGCATCCTGATCATGGACGAGCCGACCGCGGCACTCGGGCCGCAGGAAACCGCGCAGGTCGGCGACCTCATCAAGCAATTGAAGCGCGAGGGCATCGGCATCTTCCTGATCAGCCACGACATCCACGACGTCTTCGACCTCGCCGATCGCGTCTCCGTCATGAAGAACGGCCAGGTCGTCGGCCACGCCCGCACCGAGGACGTGACCAAGGACGAGGTGCTCGGCATGATCATCATGGGCAAGGTACCCCCCAAGGCCACCCCCGGCCCCGGCGCCATGCAGATGGCGTGAGGCGGTACAAACCCGCCAATGCCGCGTCGACGGGCGCGGCATTTTCTTCGCAAAAGCCGCCTCCCCCAGGCACCAAACGCAAATTTCCGCTGCAAACCCCGTCAATCACCATTGAAGCGGCGCGCAAGCTAGGCTAAGAACCGCTCACAGCCTGCTTCGGCGGCCCTGCCGCCAAACGGATGCACCCGTAGCTCAGCTGGATAGAGTGTTGGATTCCGATTCCAAAGGTCACAGGTTCGAATCCTGTCGGGTGCGCCATTTCCATAGGAAAAATCCAATAAAATCAATGCGTTTCGCCCTTTAACTGGCATTTTGCTACCTTTTCCGCCTGTCGTTTGCTACGTTTTTGCCCCTTCAAAAGCGGCGAAACGGCAGCGCCTTGGAAAAACATTCCACCATTGCGTTTCTGCAAGAATAGAGAATTTGATTTCAGTTTCAAATTCCAAGTATATCTCCGCTTTTCAAAATACCTCACTCCGCGGGTGCGTAGTCGGCATACGCATCTCATTTCATCAGCATCACTATCGAAGCGGCATCGGTGCGGGATTACCCTGCAATGATGAGCCGGGGCATTGAGATCTTGGAGACGATCAAGAAACCCGACATTGCCGAAATTGCAGCTATCGGCGGTGCCATCGAACCGCCCCGCGCTCGACATGCTCCAACTGTTTGACATCTACGTTGATCTGTCCGGGGACAAGTTCCTTGGCTTGGACAAGCGGGCACGCGACAAGAGAGTGAACCGATACAAGGCAGCGGCTACCGATTTCGTCGCCATCATGGGTGAAATCGATGTCGTCCAGATGGTTCCCAAGCAAGCATTCGAGTTCGCCGCAAATCTCACAAACCGCGTTGCAAACGAAGAAATCGAGCTTGAGACGGCACAGAAGAAGCTTCAGTTCATCAACATGTTCGTCCGCAAGGTTTTTCGCTCGCACTACCCCACCAAAACCAATCCGTCGAAGATGCGAAGATTGAAAGCAATGGTGCTGTCGAGACCGGTAAGCGCCGCTCGTTCACCGAAGCTGAAGTCCTCGCGTTCAATGACAAGCTGGCAGAGTCGGACGCCAATGACCAGTTGGTCGCGATCCTTGCGATTTCCGAATGCACCGGGGCAAGCATGAAGAAATTTGCTTGCTCACGGAATCCGACTTCCACATAGATGGTGTGGACCATCCGTTCATCACTATCGGACCAAACAAACACCGTAAATTTGTGAAGACCGGAAAATCCAGACACCGAGATTTGCCGTTGCTCGGAAAGGCGCTTGAAGCCGCCAAGAAATACGCCAAGGCTTTCCCCGGTATGCCCGTCCCGGTGGTGCTGAAGCTCTTTCAGCGGCGGCAAACAAGCTAATCAAGCCTGTGGCACCGGGGGCAACCACCTACTCATTCCGCCACCGCATGGCGGACCTTCTGCGCAACTCCGGATGCGTGGACACGATGAAGAATTCTCTGCTGGGCCACCATTCACCGGGAAGAGCATGCGATACGGCGACGGATTCGACATGCCTAACAAGCACAAGGCATTGAAGAAGGCGCTTGCCCTTGCAGAGAAGAAACAGAAGCACGTGAAGAATCAAACCCCTAACCGACAACCAAATATGCCCGAAGCGAAATAAAGCGGCTTAATGTCGCCCTACCCTACATCATGAAAGAACGGCATATTCCCATTGAGGAATATGCAGAATTGCAAGGATACAACTACAAAACATTACCCACGAATAAGAAGGCGCGAACCGAATTTCTGGCGCAGCAGAAGCGGCTTATTAAGCTGCTCAAAAGCAAGGGATTCGTCGAAGCAGCGTTGATCCACGGGAGAAAGCGAAAGCAGCTGCAAGACCAGCTAAACGATGATTTGGCACTGTTGGCTGATTGAAGTCCCTTGGCGAAGCTCTTGAAGGGCAGCCATGAGGCGCTTGAACCCGCTTAAGACGAAACCCCGGCACCCGACGACCGGGGTTTTTGTCTAGTCCGTGACTAGCGCGACCAGCTTCCGTTCCACGACGCAAGCTTCGACGAGAGTGGTTTCGTCATTAAGAACACGAAGTAGCGTTTGCTGATCGGGCATTTTCATCTCGCACCGATATACTGCCATCGCAGCAAGTTCGCCTTCGTCGGGATCATTCTCAATGAAGTCGCGACGTTGCTCCAAAGCGGCAGCTTGGCATTGTTCAAGCGTCTCTGTGAAATAGAGTAAATCGTCATTGCCCGGAGAAATCTGGTACGCGTACAGAGTGGCTGTTTCCATCTTTGGGATACTCCCTTTCAAGAATCACCCGCGCAGGTATAGTCCAATCCTCGAGGTTTGAAATTGTCGAATCCTACAAACCGGGTTGGGGAAAGAATGAACCGTCTCGTGGTTTGGCTATGGATTGCGCTCGCTACCGCGGCGAATGCACAAGCAAAAGTCGGTGCGGACTATTCCGGCAGTTACCTATGCAAGACCACAGCGAGCGGCGGTCCTTGTTCGTGGCAACGATGGCGTTTGGCAAGCGACGACGTCCAACGTTGTGGATGATGCCTATGTGATCTCTTGTCTCGTCGACGATCGACGGACTGGCGCCAGACGGTTTGGAGAACTGGGATAGTGACCTCTAAACTTGCTCTGGGCACGCCCCGAAAATGAGCGGCAGCCTTCCGCGCTACCCGCTCCGACAAATCGACGAAGCAGACCGTCCGCCGACTCAGCCTTGAACCATCCGTGATCGCGGCACGATGGGGGGCGGTTGTACTTGGAAGAAACGCGGTGGATCTCGCCACTAAGGGCAGTCAGCTGAGGTCTATCGACGCCAGAAATAACTGGGAACCATCCACGGAGGGCCTCGCCCCGTTCGTGTTCTAACGGTCGAGGCCCCAAACGTCCGGATTTCGTGCGAAGTACTCGATCAGCATTTCTACGAGGACACGGACTTTCCGGGCGGGGTGCTGACCCGGGGGCCGGACGACATACGCGCCTGCCGAAGGTGGGGGGTAGCGCCTCATGACCGGGACGAGCGCGCCGGAGGCCACATACTGGTGTGTGATGCAATCGGGGAGCCAGGCGATGCCGAGTCCTGCCGCCGCGGCAGCGGCAAGCGCCGTAGCGTTGTCGGCCTTGAACCTGCCCTGCGGCTGAACCGTGACAACCCTGCTGCCATCCATGAACTGCCAGGTTTCCGTTCCCTGCATGAGGGCCTGATGGTTGACCAGTTGCTCAGGCGTCTCAGGTGAACCGTGCGCTTCGATATAGGCCGGGCTTGCGACAAGCTTTCCATAGATCGGTCCGACGCGCTTCGCGATGAGGTTGGAGTCCTGAAGGTAACCAACCCGGATCGCGCAATCGAAACCTTCGGAGATGAGATCGACGAAGCGATCGCTGTAGGAGGTATGGATGTGCAGCTGCGGGTGTTGTTGCGCCATTTCCGCAAGCACGGGGGCGAAGTGGGTCGGGCCGAAAGAAAGCGGCATGGCAACCCTCAGGCGGCCACGCAACTCACCGGTAGGGAGGATCGTTTCCCTGGCCGCATCGATCTCGGCGCTGGTTTGGGCCGCATGGTCTCTGAACGTCACTCCCGCTTCTGTAAGCGCGGCGCCGCGGGTCGTTCGTGCAAGAAGCTGGACCCCAAGCTCCGCTTCAATCCGAATGAGCCGCCGACTGACGATCGATTTGGAGACGCCGAGCCGGCGCGCGGCAGCCGATACGCCCCCGGCATCGGCCACTGCGACGAATGTCTGCAGATCCTCGATATCCAATCCGGCGTTCCTCGTTTCGCGACACAGCTTGTCTGACTATGGCACTATCGCACCACCAAAAGGAACAGCAAATTGAGTCCAGGCAACGTCGCCCGCTGGCGCATGTCTCCCGTGAAACCCGTTGCCGTCCATAGCGGCAGAGAAAGGAAGTCTTGATGACCCCTCGTAACGGCCTTGATTCGCTTCTTCGTCCCGAAGACTCGGTCCTCGTTCTGATCGACCACCAGCCCTATCAGCTCACAAACGTGAACAGCCACGAACCGCAGATGGTGGTCAACAATGCGGCGGCTCTGGCGAAGGCCGCCAAGGCCTTCGCCGTGCCCACGATTCTGACGAGCGTGATCGCTGATCGGGGCGGCCGCATCTTCCCCCAGATCACTGACGTGTTTCCCGGCCAAGAAGTGATCGATCGGACGTTCATCAACACCTGGGAGGATGAGAAGGTCGTGGACGCGGTCAAGGCCACCGGACGCAAGCAGCTCATCATCGCGGGCCTGTGGACCGAAATATGCGTTGCGATGCCGACGATCCAGGCGCTCGGCGAAGGTTGGGACGTGACGGTCGTCACCGATGCGTCCGGCGGCACTTCGGTCGAGGCCCATGAGGTCGCCATCCAGCGCATGATCATGGCTGGCGCGAACATGATGACGTGGCTGTCGGTGGCTGCGGAATGGCAGCGCGACTGGGCCCGCACGGAGCATGCCGCCGAGCTTTCGGAGGTGCTCGTGCAGCATGCCGCCGGCAGCGGCATCGCCTTCCTGTGGGAGCAGCAACTGCTCAACACGCCGGTACCACGGGACGCGGGCTGATCCGAGCGGGGATGACGAGAATCTTGACCGGCGCTTTGTGAGCCGATCGTTTGTCGAGCCTCGTCATCCCCATTCTGCTGGGCTGCGTAAATCTTCAGAGAGATTTGCCCCGTACCGGAACAAAGCGGAATGCGATTCGGTTGACTCCCCGGATATACAGGGAGTTAGCCATGGCAGTCTCGGCACGAGCCCAATGGAAGGGCTATCTCCGATTTGGTGAAGTCACTGCGCCGGTGGCGCTGTACACCGCCACGTCGACCTCCGACCGGATCGCCTTCCACACGGTCAACCGCGAAACCGGAAACCGGGTACGGCGCGAGTTCGTCGACAGTGTCTCCGGCAAGCCGGTGGAAAAGGAAGATCAGGTCAAGGGCTACGAGATCGGCGACGAGCGATATGTGGTGCTCGAGCCGGAGGAAGTCGCCTCCGCCGTTCCGGAGAGCGACAAGACGTTGCGGGTCCAGGCGTTCATTACCTGCGACGACGTCGACAAGGTCTATTTCGACAAGCCCTATTATCTGACACCCGACAAGATGGGCACCGACGCATTTGCCTTGCTTCGCGAAGGCATGCGCAAGAAGAAGGTCGCCGCAATCGCCCAAACGGTCCTTTTCCGCCGCATGCGCACCGTTCTGCTTCGACCGCATGACAAGGGACTGATCGCTACGACCCTGAACTTCGACTACGAGGTCCGGAGCGCCAAGGAGGCGTTCAAGGAGATTCCGGACATCAAGATCGAGGGTGAGATGCTCAACCTTGCCAAGCACATCATCGGCATGAAGAAGGGCACCTTCTCGGCCGAAGAATTTGACGATCGCTACGAGGCTGCGCTCGCCGAACTGATCAAAGCCAAGCTCGAGGGCAAGTCGCTGCCGAAACGCGCACCGCCGAAGGTCTCGAAAGCCAATGATCTGCTTGAGGCGCTCCGCCAGAGCGCCGGGATGAAAAAGCCGCCGGCGGCATCGAAGAAGCGCGCGAGCAAGGAAAGCGCGGCAAAGGCCAAGGCGAAACCGGCTGCAAAGAGCGCGCCCGCCCAGCGCCGCCGCGCGAGCTAGAGCAGAATGAGGAAAGTGTGCGCGATTTTCCGCCCGCATCCCGCTCTACTGTTGGAACCGGTCACGTACATGTTTTCAGGTCGAACCGGCCTAAAAACATCATGATCCAGGGAGGTGAACGATGGCGCCGCCACGTCCATATTGGAAAGGCTACCTGAAACTCTCGCTCGTCACCTGCCCCGTTTCGATGATGCCGGCGACCAGCGAGTCCGAAAAGGTCCGCTTCCACACGCTCAACCGCAAGTCCAACAACCGTGTCGTCTCCCGGTACGTCGATGCGGTGACCGGCAAAGAGGTCGACGAAGACGACGAGGTGAAAGGTTACGAGCGCGGCGAAAACGACTTCCTGGTGATCGAGGACGAAGAACTTGAGAGCGTCGCGCTCGAAAGCGCCAGGACGATCGACATCGAGAAGTTCGTTCCGCGCGAGGCGATAGAATGGATCTGGCTGGAGAAGCCTCACTACCTTACGCCCTCGGACGAGGTCGGCCACGAAGCTTTCAGCGTCATCCGCGACGCCATGGTAGCCGAGAAGGTCGCCGGCATTTCACGGCTCGTGATCGGCCGCCGCGAACGCGCCGTGATGGTGGAACCGTGCGGCAAAGGCATCGTCGTGTGGACCCTTCGCTATGGCGACGAGGTGCGAAAGCCGGAGACTTATTTCGCCGATATTGGCGATGGGGATGACGATCCGAAGCTGATGAGCCTCGTCACCTCGCTGATCGAAGAACGCAGCAAGCCATGGAACCCGGATATGGTCAGCGATCCCGTTCAGGAAAAGCTGCTCGAAATCATAGAAAGCAAGCGGAAGTCGGCCAAGAAGGTAGCCAAGCCGAAAGGCAAGGAGGGAGAGCCGGTCCATGCCGGGAACGTCATCGACCTCATGGCGGCGCTCAAGGGAAGCCTCGAGAAAAAGAAACCCGGGGGCAAGAAGTCTTAACAGGCGAGCGGCCTGCGTTGCCGGAGCGATCCGGGTACCCCGGAGGTGGCAACAACGGTTCATCCAATATCGCCGGGTCGTCAACCAGTTTGGCCTGCGCTCTGTGGCGCGGTTATCACGGCGGTCGCAGCCATCCGTGCGGCGGCTATCGCAAGTGTAGCCTTGCCGATATGGTGGGTATAATTGAACGGTTTTCTTCGTATTGTTCCAGAAAGTTGGAAAGTGTCGAATCCAGGAACTCCGACCTTCGAGCAGCTCCGCGTCTTTCTGGCGGTAGTCGATAGCGGAAGCTTTGCCGGGGCCGCGCGCAAGCTCAACCGTGCAGTCTCGGTCATAACCTACGGGGTGGCCAATCTCGAAGCGCAGCTTGGCCTTGAGCTGTTCGAGCGCAAGGGCACGCGCAAACCGCAACTCACGGCCGCGGGGCGCGCAGTGCTCGCCGAAGCGCGCGGCCTCGCCGAGGGCATCGAGGGCCTGCGCGCCAAGGTCAAGGCGCTGCATGACGGCCTGGAAGCAGAAGTGGATATGGCCGTCGACGTGATGCTGCCGACGGAGCGGCTGGGAAAGGTGCTGCGAGCCTTCGCCGAAGCCTTTCCGACGGTATCGCTGCGACTGCATGTCGAGGCGCTCGGAGGGGTGACTGCGGCAGTACTGGACCACAAGGCGATGATCGGCATTTCCGGTCCCTTGGCGACCGGCGTTCGAGGCGTGGAGTGCATCGCGGCAGGCTCCGTATCAATGGTCCCGGTCGCGGCACCCCATCACCCGCTCGGGCGCATGGAGCGGATAGCACCGGGCGATGCCCGCGATCATGTCCAACTTGTGCTGACGGACCGTTCCCCTTTTACCGCAGGCCGGGACTTTTTCGTGCACAGCCCGCGTACATGGCGGCTGGCGGATCTTGGCGTGAAGCATGCGCTGCTGCGCGAGGGAATCGGCTGGGGAAACATGCCTCTTCCACTCATACGACCCGATCTGGCAAGCGGCGCGTTGCTCCGGCTTTCCATGCCGGATCACAGGGGTGGCATCTACCGGTTCGGCGGCATCTGGCGCCGGGATACCCCGCCGGGACCGGCCGCGGCGTGGCTGCTGAACCAGTTCGTGATACTCGGAGCCGCTGACATCGAGGAAGCCGGACTTTCCGACATTTAGAGCACTTCCGGGAGAAGTGTTCCCGTCCGGTGTGGTCTCGGGTGAAGATTACAACGGTCTCAGCAGATGACGCACGATCGGCGGGTGATCACCGATATGAAAGGCGTTGAGCGTCTGCTGGTCGATCTGATCGGCATGGGTGACGCGGGCGTGCTGGCGCTGATGCTCCAGCCAGCTTTCGACCACGAAGCTCTCGACAACCCGCCCGGGCTCGGCAACGTCTTCCCACACATCCCAGCGGATCGCTCCGTCGCGTTGCCGTACCGATCGGAAGCGACGCAGGGCCGCGACGAACTCGGCCGTCCTCTCGGGTGCAATCCGATACTCGATCTCGACCAGAACTGGCCCGCGATCGCCGGCGGGCTGAACCGAGACCACGGGTTCAGCCCAGTGGTGCGAGGGCGCCAAGTCGGCGCCCGCATCCCTGGGAAGACGCCAGATCGCCGCGAGAACGAGTGCCGCCGCCTGGCCGATGGCCGCGATGGTGAGCGCCGTCGTGACATCGGTTCGTGCGGCGACCGAGCCCCACAGGACACTGCCGCCCGTCATGGCTCCCTGGAAGACGAGAAGATAGACAGCAAGCGCGCGCGCTTTCACCCAGCCGGGCGAGGCCATCTGCGCGGCGACGTTGAGCGAAGTCAGCATGGCGATCCATGCAAGGCCGGCAATCGCCATGACGGCGCCCGCCGCCCAGGCGTTCGACGTGATGGCCAGCAACAGGGTGGCGAGAGCGAAGAGCAGCGTCGCGCCGATGGAGAGCGTGTTGGCAGGAACATGCCGGCGCAGCTTCTTGAGCAGCAACGCCCCGACAACCGCTCCGGCACCCATGCAGCCGAGCAGGGCGCCATATCCGGCTGCGTCGAGCCCCAGACCGCGCCGCGCGACCAGCGGCAGCATGGCCCACAGCGCGCTGCTGAAGACAAAGAAGCCGACGGCGCGGACGAGCACCAGACGAAGTGCCGGCGCATGCCGGGCATAGCGATATCCGGCCTTCAGCGCGCCGACGAAGTGCTCCGGCGGCAGGGAGCGCGAGTCGGCCGGACGCTTCCATCTGACGAGCACGACGAGCACCGCAATGACCGATAGGGCATTGAGCGCAAAGACAGCGGCGGTTCCGGCCACGGCAACGATCACACCACCGAGCGCCGGGCCGATCGCGCGGGCGATATTGATCCCAAGGCTGTTGAGTGCGACAGCATCCGGCAGCGTGGGCTGATCAACCAGTTCCGGTACAATCGCCTGGAAGACAGGCGCGGTAAGGGCGGCGGATATCCCTAGCACCAATGTGGCGGCCAGCAACACATAGGGGGTCGTCAGGTCCTGCCAGGTCAGCCCGGCCAGGACTGCCGCGGCAACCAGGCCGAGCGTCTGGCTCGCCAGCAGCATGCGACGTCGGTCGACAGTATCGGCCAGCGCGCCCGCCGGCAGCGCGAGCAGGAACATCGGCAAGGTGGTCGCTGCCTGCACGAGCGCAACCAGCAGAGGACTCGGCGACAGCGAGGTCATCAGCCAGCCGGCGCCGACATCGTGCATCCAGGTGCCGATGTTGGAAACGATGGTTGCGATCCACAGCGCCCGGAAAACCGGAAAGCTCAGCGGCCCGGCCTTACTTGCCGCGGCAGATTGGTGTGCAGTCATGTCAGCTCCGTCCGATGGCTGGAAATGGCAATCGATATGAGTTCCCCGATCAACCAACATGCTCGAGGAGCGTATTGACCTGTCACCGTCACACTGCCCAACAGCCGCAGCCCAATGCACCCCAGAACGTTCTGGAATCGGCCGTGGGAACACTGGCGCCCAGCGCGGCGGCGTGGTCGTGGCCATGCACGGCACAGCCGTTCGCGCATCCGCAGCGCAGCGACAACTTGGCGCGCGCCTCCGGCGTCTTATGGTAGCCGCCGAAGGTGCTGACCGGCGACCAGTCGGGCATCGGTTTAGGAAGCTCCGGCGCAAGCGGGGTGTATTCGCCGTCGCCATGCACAACCTTACCGCCGAGAAGAGTGAGCACTGACCGCAGATGCACGATGTCGTCATCCGGCACAGCGAAATAGTCGTCGGAGAGTACAGCCAAATCGGCAAGTTGCCCGACCTTTATCTGGCCTTTCTTGCCTTGCTCGCCGGAGAACCAGGTGTTGGCCTCGGTCCAGAGCCGAAGCGCGGTCTCGCGGTCGAGGCGATTGGCTTGCGGATAAAGACGCAGACCGCCGACGGTCTTTGACGTCACCAGCCAGGAGAGCGACACCCAGGGATTGTAGCTCGCAACCCGCGTCGCGTCGGTTCCGGCGCCCACGGGAATCCCTGCCTGCATCATTCTCCGGATCGGCGGCGTGCGTTCGGCCGCCTTCGCGCCATAGCGCTCGACGAAATACTCGCCCTGATAGGCCATGCGATGCTGCACGGCGATGCCACCGCCAAGCGCGGCGATGCGGTCGATATTGCGATCGCTGATCGTCTCGGCATGATCGAAGAACCAGTTGATGCCGGTGAACGGGATGTCCCGATTCACCTTCTCGAAGACATCGAGCGCGCGGCCGATCGTCTCGTCATAGGTGGCATGGAGCCTCCACGGCCAGCGGTTCTCCGCCAGCAGGCGAATGACCGGCTCGAGGTCAGCCTCCATATTCGGTGACATCTCCGGCCGCTCGACGCGGAAATCCTCGAAGTCGGCCGCTGAGTAAACCAGCATCTCGCCGGCACCGTTATGCCGGTAACTGTCATCTCCCTTACCCGGTGAGACTTGCTTCACCCATGAGGAGAAATCGGCGAGTTCCTGCTTGGGCTTCTGCGTGAAGAGATTGTAGCTGATGCGGACAGTAAGCTGGCCGTCGCGGTGCAGCCTCTCAACGATCTCATAGTCATCGGGGTAGTTCTGGAAGCCCCCGCCGGCGTCGATTACGCTGGTGACGCCAAGCGCATTGATCTCGCGCATGAAGTGGCGGGTCGAGTTGAGCTGGTATTCGGGCGGCAGCTTCGGCCCCTTGGCGAGCGTCGAATAGAGGATCGTCGCGTTCGGCTGAGCGAGCAGAAGGCCGGTCGGATTGCCGGCCGTATCGCGCAGGATCTCGCCGCCGGGTGGATTGGGCGTATCCTTCGTGTAGCCGACAACGCGCAGCGCTGCCGCATTCAACAGCGCCCGGTCGTAGAGGTGGAGGATGAAAACCGGCGTATCCGGCGCGGCTGCGTTCAATTCGCCGATGGTCGGCAGACGCTTCTCCGCGAATTGGTGTTCGGTAAAACCTCCCACGACACGCACCCATTGCGGTGCAGGCGTCCGGTCGACCTGCTCCTTGAGCATCGCCATCGCCTCAGCGAGGCTGGGCACGCCATCCCAGCGCAGCTCCATATTGTAGTTCAACCCACCACGGATGACGTGCGTGTGGCTGTCGATCAACCCCGGAATGACGCGGCGCCCTTTCACGTCGACGACGATTGCATCGGGTGCCGCAGCCCGCGCCTCGGCTTCGGAACCGACCGCCAGGAAACGCCCGTTGCGGATTGCTATGGCCATGGCGGACGGGTTTTGACGATCGAGCGTGGTCACCTTGGCGTTGACGAGGACCAGGTCATTATTGGGCATGGGAGTCTCCTTGGCATAGGCGCGGAATGGCGAGGAGAGCGCCGCCGCGGCGACGCCGGCCATGGTCTGGCGACGGGTGAAGCTCATGAGTCCTTCTCCCGATTGTGAGGCATCGGTCCGAGCACGTGCTCGGCGCACCCGGTCTTGACGAAGGAAGTCACGTCCTGTCCGGCGAAGGCACGCTTGGCGATCGGTAGCATCTGCTCGCCGAGCAGCATGCCGAACAAACCGACGAGGGCGACGACGGGCGGCGCCGGCGAGCGGACGCCGAGCAGACTATAGACTACGCCCACCAGCAGGCCGGCGCCGAGCGAGAGCAGGTAGATCTTCATGCGGTCTCTCCTTCCCTGCGTTTGGATCGATTCCGGGATGGCTCCGCCCGCCCCCGGAAGGCTGCGCGCGCTTTCCGAGGACCACGGTCGGCCAGTCGCCGGATTGCGGCGCCGAGGATCGCCTTTCCTCATTCCGCTCTAGCCGTGACCGCCCTCGGAGGCACCGAACATGGCCTTGGCATAGGTGATCCCGATGCCATAGGCGCCGCCCCACTTCTTCGCGATGCCGGTCGTGAGCTCGTAGGTGTCGGCCCGGGCCCAGTCGCGCTGCAATTCGAGAAGGTATTGCACCGAGGTCACCGGGCGGGCCCCGGCCTGGACCATGCGCTCCACCGCACGCTCGTGGGCCTCGGCCGAGACATCGCCGCAGGCATCGGTGATCACATAGACTTCAAAGCCTTGGTCGAGCGCCGATAGCGTCGGACCGACGATGCAAACAGACGTCCACAGGCCGGCGAACACGATCCGATCCTTGCCGATACGGTTCACCTCCTCGATGACGGCCGCATCCTCCCAGGTGTTCATCGAGGTACGGTCAAGAAGCCGCTGGCCGGGAAAGGCGTCCGTGACTTCCGCAAACATCGGGCCCGAGAAGCTCTTTTCGGCGACGGTCGTGAGGATGGTGGGCACCTCGAAGCCGGCTGCCGCGCGTGAAATGAGGGCCGCATTGTTACGGAGCAGTTCCGGCGCGATGGACTTGGTCGCAAACGCCATCTGCGACTGGAAGTCGATAAGGACGAGCGCATGATCGGTCGGGGACAGCAACGTCTTGCCGGGCGTCGTGGTGGCGGTGATGCTCATCGTAGATCTCCTGCTGTTAACTCGTTTCGGCCGACCCGAATTCTTCAGGGGCGGGACCGTGATCCATGCTTTACAAAGGGACGGAGCGCGCATGTAGTTGTATAATTTCTCTGCATTCGTTCTAGAAAATTGAAAAGCAGCATCAGCAGGAACAAATCGGAAAGCGTTTCAGTTAGTTCGGTTGCTGGACTCTCGGCGGCTTTGAGCTTCTTCAGATGTATCAGCACGTCGACCCAGCAAGGGAGACCATATGGCCGACTCCCTCGACCACGCACCGGCTCGAGCGAACAATCTGCCGCAGTTTCTGGCGCTGACCATTGGAGCAATCGGCGTCGTCTACGGCGATATCGGGACCAGTCCTCTTTACGCCTTCCGCGAGGCGCTGCGCCCTTTTGGGGCGGGTGGCGTCGGGCGAGAAGAGGTTATCGGTCTCGTGTCGTTGGTGATCTGGACGCTTACAGCCATCGTCACCATCAAATACGTGCTCTTCCTGCTTCGTGCCGATAACGATGGTGAGGGCGGCACTCTGTCCTTGCTTGCCCTGTTGCTGAAGAAGGGAAGCGGGTATCCGGTCATGATGTTTTTTGCCGGCGTTCTCGGTGCCGCTTTATTCATCGGCGACGCGATGATCACGCCTGCGCTGTCGGTGCTCTCGGCCGTCGAAGGCTTGAAGCTCGTGACGCCGGCACTCGACGACTACGTGCTGCCGATCGCCATTGTGATAATCCTGCTGCTTTTTGCCGTCCAGTCACGCGGAACCGGGGCTGTCTCGATATTTTTCGGTCCAATCACCCTGATTTGGTTTCTCGTCATGGCGGCCGCAGGGATTGCGCATATAGGCGACGATCTGGCGATCCTTTCAGCTTTCAACCCCCTCAACGCGGTCGGTTTCTTATGGGATGCCGGTCTCGTGGGCTTTATCGTGCTCGGCGCCATCTTCCTTACCGTAACAGGCGCTGAGGCGCTTTATGCCGATCTGGGCCACTTCGGGCGGCGGCCCATCCAGTCGGCCTGGTTTACGGTCGTGTTCCCCGCCCTTGCGTTGAACTATCTCGGACAAGGCGCGCTGGTGTTGTCCCATCCGAATGCCATCTCGAACCCGTTTTTCCTGATGTTCCCGAACTGGGCCTTGTTGCCGATGGTGGTTCTTGCAACTGCCGCAACGATCATCGCCAGCCAGTCCGTGATCACCGGAGCCTTTTCTCTCATACGGCAAGCAATCCACCTCGGCTTCCTCCCGCGGTTCGAGATCTGCTATACCTCGGAAACCCAGACCGGTCAGATATATCTACCTCTGGTCAACACCACCCTCCTCATCGGCGTGCTGGCCCTCATGCTGGTGTTCGGCAGTTCCGAGGCTCTTGCTCCGGCCTACGGCGTATCCATTACCGGCGCGATGGTGATTGACACAATTCTTGCCTTCGAGTTCGTGCGGCGCCAATGGGGCTGGTCCGCCTCGACGGCTACAGCGGTTCTGCTTCCCTTGTTCAGCCTTGAACTGATCTTTCTTGGCGCCAACCTGTTCAAGGTTCATCACGGCGGATACGTGCCTATCCTCATTGCCGGCGCCTTGATCACGATGATGTGGACCTGGCGAAAGGGTATCGGCCTGCTGCGCGAGAAGACTGCTCGTCAGGACATTCCGCTCAACCAGTTCATAACCATGGTCGAACGAAAGTCCGAGCATGCTCCTGTCGACGTGCCCGGAACTGCGATCTTCCTGACAGCCACACCGGAGACGACACCGGCTGTTTTGCTGCACAACATCAAGCACAATCACGTGCTGCACAGGCATAACGTCATCCTGACCATCAGGACGGCCAAAGTCCCCTACGTACCGGAGAAAGAGCGCTACACAATTACAAAGCTGTCTGACCGGTTCAGTCTTTTGGAGCTGAGATTCGGCTTCATGGACGATCAGAATGTCTCAAAAGCCCTGGCGCGCTGTCGAAAGGAAGGATTCAAGTTCGACATAATGTCGACGTCCATCTATCTCGGCCGGCGTAAACTTATAGCGGATTCTCAATCAGGATTGCCGCAGTGGCAGGACAGGCTCTTCATCGCCATGGCCGACTCGGCGATTGATCCAACCGAGTACTTCCATCTGCCCGCAAATCGCGTGGTCGAGCTGGGAGAGCAAGTCATCATTTAAGGCCTCGAGAGAATCTGAAGTTTATGACGGCTGCACTGCGCAGGTCTGTCGACGCGCGCGTGATGTGTGCCGCCTTGGCAACCTCTTCTCACAGGTCTAGATTAGCCCGCGGCGAGGGAGGCCCTGATGACATCAAGCTTCAACGTGCATGATGCAGCCGGCTATGAGCAGCTCATGGGCCGCTGGAGCCGGAAGCTTGCGCCGAAATTCATAGATTTTGCCGGTGTCGCCGATGGCGAGAAGGTGCTGGATGTCGGCTGCGGAACCGGCAGTCTCACCTTCGCGCTCGCCGACGCCGCCAGGCTCGAAGAGATCGCCGCGATCGACTATTCGCCCGTCTTCGTGGAGGAGGCGATCCGGCGCAACACCGATCCGCGCATAAAGATAAGAGAAGCGGATGCCTGCGTCCTGCCGTTCGAAGACCGGACCTTCGACCGCGCCTTCGCCCTTCTCGTGCTCCACTTCGTGCCCGAAGCAGGCAAGGCCGTGGCCGAGATGCGCCGCGTGGTGCGTCCCGGCGGCGTCGTCGCGGCGGCGGTGTGGGACCATCTCGGCGGAATGCCCGGCATGCGCATGATGGTCGACACGGTGGCGGCGCTCGGCGAAGGCGGGCGCGCGCTTCGCGCCCGCTACTGCTCCCAGCCGATGATGCAGCCGGGAGAAATGAAGCGGACATTTGTCGAGCAGGGTCTCGCAAACGTCATGGAAACCGAGCTGATGATCCGCATGGATTACCGGAACTTCGACGATTACTGGGCGCCGATCGGCGCGGGCGAAGGGCCGCTCGGAAAATATGTGGCAACGCTCGATGCGGAAGAGCGGGCACGCACCCGTGCCGCCGTGCGCGACGCCTACGAAGCCGGACGGCCCGACGGTCCGCGCTCATTTGCGAACGTCGCCTGGGCCTGCCGGGGCACAGTTCCGTGATCGAGCCGCTCGCGATCGCGTGCACCGACATTCTCAGCCGGTCCGCCTGGCCAGCATAGGCACTAAACTAAGGCCTGTTGAGATTCTGGCCACCCGCGGCGGCTTGTTTGATTTCCTCATTCCTGTGCTTGTCACAGGATCCAGCCAGACCAAGTCCTTGGGCTGAAAGAACGCTTCCCGCGCCGCAGACGCGGCGCTGCCCTCATCCCTGTGACGAGCACAGGGATGAGGGTGAGGGGAGATTGCAGTCCTCCGATACGTTACCCACAGCGCCGCGCGTCTTGTGAGACGCGCAAAGGTCGCTGTAGCACTTTGAGCTGCTCAACAGGCCTTAATGCAGAACAGGCGTCGGTTGACGCCGGAACAGTGCGATCAGCGAGATACCGTGCTGCAAAAGAAGTTCCGCGGCCGGCAAATCCATTGTCGCGACGTCTTCGGCGCAACCGCTGATAATTCTGGCGAGACTGATCGAGTTTGCTGCAAACCGATCATCGCCGATTTCCTGTGCCTCGTCCGCGGTGGCTTCAAGTGCGTCCGCGACAAGGGTCATCAGGTTTGCGCGCTCGCGAGGCGTCATCTCATTCAGGGTCTTGGCAGAATCCCGCATTGCTGGCTCCTTTGGTCGTTAAGGCGGCCTCCGCAGGCGCGGCCGGTCGGCCGGGCGGACGTATGCCACGTTTATTGTTGGAGTACGGGTCGAAGCTTTCATTGCATAAATCGGTATCAGGCACGGCGAATGCAAGGAATGGCTACTATGCGGCTACCGCATGCCCGGGTTGATACCGGCAACCGCGGACGGAATGTCGAGGGCGGTCATTGTCCACGTCTTCGGAGCGGGACGAGGCGAACCGTGTGCGGTTTTCCGCCCGTATGCCGCCCTGCTTACCAGAATCGATTACGATTTTAGGCCGATCCGACCTGCAATCATAGGGACTAAGAGGCCCCTCCCCGCTCCAACCACGCCTTCAGCGCAACCGCATTGTTGTGCGCCTCGTCACGCGCGGCATAAAGCAGCGTCAGCGGCCCCTCTTTCCATCGTTCGCGCAACTCCGCTACCGCCGCCTGCGCGGCCCCGCTCTCGAGCTCCTCCGCATAGGCGACGCAGAACGCATCCCAATCCTGCGGCTTCCCATGAAACCGCTTGCGCAGCGCGTCGCTCGGCGCGATGTCCTTGAGCCAGAGGTCGATGCCGGCCTTTTCCTTGGCGACGCCGCGCGGCCAGAGCCGGTCGACGAGGATGCGCGTACCGTCGGACGCGCCGGGCGCCTGGTAGACACGCTTCAACTGGAGTGATGCCATAGGGTCCCCACGATGCGTGCCGGGGCGGCCGCAACCGTCCCGGGGAGGAAAACTGCTTTCATCCAGCGTAGCGGAGCCTTGCTAATCGTGGAAGAAGCCCTGTATCTCTTCCGGCGTGACCTTGCCGTCGCGGTTGATATCGACCTTGTCGAAAACCCGCTTGTGGATGGTGCTGATCTCCTCGAAGGAAAGGGCGCCGTCATTGTCCGCATCGGTGATGGCGAACATGATTTTCATCATCTGACGGTGCATCGTCTGCCGGTGCATCATCATGCCCCGCATCCGGTCGCGGTGCCGCATCCGGTCGCCGCGCTTCCCGTCGCCACGTATCATGTCCTCGCGCATCATGTCTGGTTGATCGCCTTGGGTGACGCTTCCACCGCCCCCCTGATCGCCGGGTTGCATGTCGGGTTCAATGCCCTGGTCCTGGGCCGGCATTTCTCCTGCGGGCGGAATTGGAGCGGGTGCCTGGGCGGCAGTGGCCGTTGCGGCGCTGATGGCCATGATGGCGGCAAGGGCCGTCACGGTCGGAAATTTCATCAGTGACATGTGAGCTCCTCCTCGAGTTGCACGTCGGTGTGCGGTAGCGGCTGCATTGTCCTCAGACGGCGCGGCGGCTTCGCCGCGGTCATAAAACAGCCGCCCCATCGCCTGCTAACCGCAAGGGCGTGGAGAGGTTCCGATACGGGCCGCCCTTCTTTCGGAGCCGGGCAAAAGCGCCTTACACCTCAGTGCCATCACGAACGGCGCGCCAGGCAGCGATGATCGCCCCGGCGGTCCTCTCGCCGGCGCGGTCGTCCGTCAGCCAGGAGATGACCGAGAGCCGCATCACCTTGCGGCCGCGCCAGACCGCGCCGCCGGCGAACAGGATGCCGTCGGCCTGCAGCCTGGCGATCGTCGCCTGGGTCATCCGGTCGCCTTCATCGCCCGGCCTCGCCGCTTCGAAACGTACCAGGATCTGATTGAGGACCACCTCGTTCAGGACGTTTATGCGCTCTTCGCCGCTCAGCCGCTCGGCGATGGCGCGGGCGACGCGGCAATGCCGGTCGACCATGGCGGCGATGCCTTCGCGTCCCAGATGCTTGATCATCGCCCAGGTGGCAAAACCGCGGGCTCGGCGCGACAGTTCGGGCACGAAATGGCTCGGGTCCCGCTCGCCCTCGGTGGTCGGCGGCAGGTAGCTCGCGGCGATCGTCATCGCCCGGCGATGCGCTTCCTGATCGCGGATGATGGCATATCCGCAGTCATAGGGCGTCTGCAGCCATTTGTGGCCATCGGTCGCCCAGGAATGTGCTTCTTCGATCCCGTCGGTGAGCCCGCGCTTTCCGGGAGCGGCGCGCGCCCAGAGGCCGAAGGCGCCGTCGACATGAACCCAGGCGCCCAGGCGCCGGGCAATCGGCATGATGCCGGCGAAGTCGTCGAAGGCACCGGTATTGATCTGTCCTGCCTGCAGTATCGCAATGCAGGGTCCGGCGACCTGCGCCGCTGCCTCGGCGAAAGCCGGTCCGGTGATGCGACCCATGTCGTCGGTCCGGACGCGCAGCACGCGGTCGTGCCCGAAGCCCAGGAACTGCAGCGCCGAAAAGACCGTCGCATGCGCGTCGTCGCCGATCAGCACCGCGACCGGCGGCGCGCCGAAGAGGCCCTGCGCCTCGACATCCCATCCGGCCTGCCGCAGCACCTCTCCGCGCGCTGCGGCGAGGCAGATGAAATTGGCAAGCGTCGCCCCGGTCGCAAAGCCGACGGAACTCTCCCGCGGGAGATCGAGAAGATCGAGCAGCCAGTTGGCCGCGATTGCCTCGGCGGCGGCTGCGGCCGGCGCCGCGTGATGGTTGCCGGCATTCTGTCCCCAGGCGCTCGTCATCCAGTCGGCCGCAACCCCGACCGGATGCGAACCGCCGATGACCCAGCCGAAGAAGCGTGGCCCCGTCATCGCGTGAAGCCCCGGCTCCGCTTTCGCGGCAAGCTCGTCGATCACTACGGTACCGGCGCTTCCCCGTTCCGGCAGAGCTTCCCGAAACATCTTCAATGCGGCCGGATACGATTGCTCCGGCCGCTGCGGCAGCTCCGTAATTTTCTCGCGGAAACGCGCGGCGTGCTCCGCCGCGCGTTGAAGAATTTCGAGGGTCGTTTGCTCCTTCATGAACTGCCTCCAGGCGTTGCCTTACGAACGAGGCCACCCGCTTCAGGCCGCCCCGCGTTCCTCTATCGGCCGAACGTTCTGGTTCATCCGGAAGAGGTTGAGCGGGTCGTAATGCCGCTTGACTTCGACGAGGCGCCCATAGTTCGCGCCGTAGGCCGCCTCGACCCGGTCCATCTCGTCTTCAGGCATGAAATTGACGTAGGCCGTGCCGGCGGCATAGGGCTTTGCTGCCTCGAAGAGATGCCGCGCCCAGTCGATGCAGGCCTGGTCCATCGCCGCGTCCCGCCATCGGCCGTGCACGTTCATGACGAAGTGCGAGTTGCGCTGCGGGAAAGCGGTTTCCTCGGCCGCAACGCGGCCGGCGGCGCCGCCGACATGGGCGATGAATACCTCGCATTCCGGGCCCGGCAACTGCCGGATCGATTCGGTGAGAATGCCGATCGCCTGATCGGAAAGCTCCATGAAGTCGTGGCTCTTCCAGTAGTTGCGGGCACCCGGAGCCAGTAAGGGGTCGAAAGCCTGCTGCCAGCCGACGAAGGGATGCGGCGATACCACGTCGGCGATCGGATTGCCGATCGCCCGCAGCTCCGCCACCGCCTTCTCGCCCGCCTCGAGATCGCCGCAATAGCACATGGCGAGCACGACGACCTCCTTGCCGTGCCATTCGGCCGGTATGAAGGGCAGCGGCGGCGCCTGGCGCATCACCACCCAGCAGGTGAGTTCGTCCGGCGCATTTTCGAGGGCCTGCCTGTATTGCTGCAGCACGCTTTCGGCTTCGGCAAAGGGATGGACGACGAGCCCGGAGAGCACGTCGGGGCCGAGTTCGTGCAGGCGGAATTCGAAGGCCGTCACGACTCCGAAATTGCCGCCGCCGCCCCTGATGGCCCAGAATAGGTCGCGGTGCTCGGTGGGGCTCGCGCGCACCAGTTCGCCGTTGGCCGTGACCACATCGGCCGATAGCAGGTTGTCGATCGTCAATCCGAATTTGCGCGTGATCCAGCCGAACCCGCCGCCGAGCGTCAGGCCGGCAATACCGGTCGTCGAGTTGATGCCGGTCGGCAATGCAAGACGGAAGGCCTGCGTCTCCACGTCGAGATCGGCAAGCGTCGCCCCCGGCTCGACCCAGGCCCTCTTCGTCGTCGCATCGACCCGCACCGATTTCATCGGCGTGAGGTCGATCACCATGCCGCCGTCGCAGACTGCGTTGCCGGCGATGTTGTGACCGCCGCCGCGCACCGCGACGAGCAATCGGTTCTCCGCCGCGAAGCGCACCGCATTGACGACGTCGGCCGCTCCGGCGCATTGCACGATCAGCCCGGGCCTTCTGTCGATCATGCCGTTCCAGATCGTGCGCGCCTCGTCATAGGCGGCGTCGGTCGCAATCAGGACGCGCCCGCGAAGGCGCGCGGCAAAGGCCTCGATTGCCGCGGCGCTGATCATTGTTATTCCGTTTTGCAGATTGATGAGGCTCATGTCGTTCATGATTCGCTCCTCCCGCGGTGAACCATTGCCCCCAGCGGCGGGCATTCTGCGCCTTTGCCCTACACCCGGCAAGCAGACCCGCGGTCGCCGCCCCTAGTCCTTTGGGGTTAGCTTGCAGGGCGCCAACACGGCTTCCCGCCAGCGCGATTCTTGCAATCGCAGCTAAAATGCTCCAATGAACCGCCGGCGCGGCAATCCGCGAAATGGCGGTCGAAGGCAGTTTGGAGAGGGAAGTCGTGGGCATGAAGGTGGTCATTCTCGCCGGCGGATACGGCACCCGCATTTCGGAGGAGAGCCACCTCAGGCCGAAGCCTATGATCGAGATCGGCGGGCGCCCGATCCTCTGGCACATCATGAAGATCTACAGCCATTACGGCTTTTCGGATTTCGTGATCTGCCTCGGCTATCGCGGCTACATGATCAAGGAGTACTTCTCCAACTACATCCTGCATTCCTCCGACGTCACCTTCGACATGACGACGGGCGAGACAGCCTATCACACGAAGAGTGCAGAACCCTGGCGGGTGACGCTGGTCGATACGGGACCGGAGTCCATGACCGGCGGCCGCTTGAAACGTGTCGCCGGCTATCTCGGCGAGACCTTCTGCCTGACCTATGGCGACGGCGTCGCCGATGTCGATATCCGCGCGCTCACCGAATTCCATTTGCGTCACGGCCGCGAGGCGACCGTGACGAGCGTCGTGCCGCCGGGGCGCTATGGTGCGCTCGCCACCGAAGCCGGGCAGGTCATGAGCTTTACCGAGAAACCGGCCGGCGACAACGGCCGCATCAATGGCGGTTTTTTCGTTCTTAATCGCTCCGTGCTCGACCGCATCGCGGGAGATCACGTCCCCTTCGAAAGCGCGCCGCTCGAGGGCCTGGCGGGCGACGGGCAGCTGATGGCTTTCCCGCATGAAGGTTTCTGGCGCCCGATGGACACGCTGCGCGACAAGACCCAGCTCGAAGAGCTCTGGCAGCAAAACCGCGCGCCCTGGAAAGTCTGGGCATGAGCCGTCTCCCTGATCCGGGATTCTGGGCGGGAAAGCGCGTCCTGCTGACCGGCCATACGGGCTTCAAGGGAAGCTGGGCGGGTGTGTGGCTCAAGGAGATGGGCGCGCATGTGACCGGCTATGCACTTCCGCCCGCCTCTCGGCCGTCGCTCCACGACCTGTTGCATCCGAAGGGAGCACCGGGCGGTCAATTCGGCGACATTCGCGACGGTGAAGCGCTCGCGACGATCGCACGCAAGAGCGAGCCGGAGATCGTCCTGCACATGGCGGCGCAGCCGCTGGTCCGCGAAAGCTATGCGGAGCCTGCTGAGACTTTCGACGTCAATGTCATGGGCACGGTCCGGCTGCTCGAAGCGGCCCGTGCGACGCCTTCCGTGACGGCCGTCCTCGTCGTGACGACCGACAAGGTCTACCGCAACGACGAGAGCGGGCGGCATTTCCGGGAGAGCGATACGCTTGGCGGGCATGACCCCTATTCCGGTTCCAAGGCAGCCTGCGAGCTTGCCGTCGCAACCTGGCGCAGCGCCTACCTTAAGGAGCGCGGCATTCGTGTCGCCACGGCACGAGGCGGCAATGTGATCGGCGGCGGCGACTTTTCCGACGACCGGCTCGTGCCGGACGTCGTGCGCGCCGCCCTTTCCGGCTCGCGACTCAATATTCGCAGCCCGCTCGCGACGCGTCCCTGGCAGCACGTGCTTGATTGTCTCAACGGCTATTTTCTCTTTGCCGAGGCACTCTACAAGGGCGAGAGCGATGTCGATGCGCTGAATTTCGGCCCCTCGCCATCCGAGCCGGCAATCCCCGTGCGCGACGTGGCGAACGCCGTGCAGGCCGCGATGGGGCTCGACCCCGAATGGGACGACGTCTCGGCGCTCGAACAACCGCGCGAGATGCAGACGCTCGGCCTCGATCCGGCCCTCGCCGGCGAGAGCCTCGCATGGCGCCCGCGCCTCGCCCAGAAGCAGGCGATCGAGTGGACCGCGCGCTGGTACGACGGCTGGCGCCGCGGCGAAGCTGCGCGTCAACTCACGCTCGACCAGATAGAAGTATTCACGAAAGGCCTTTGATCCACGATGTCCCACTCCTGCCGCTTCTGCTCGACCCCGCTCGAAACCGTCGTGGCCGACCTCGGGGCGACACCCTGGTCCAACTCGTTTCTCGAGCCGACCGAGGAGGCGATCGCCCGGGAGAAGGCTTTTCCGCTGAAGGTGATGGTCTGTTCCGAATGCCTGCTCGTCCAGACCACCGAGACGGTCCCGGCCGACGAAATCTTCAACGCCGACTACCACTATCTCTCGTCATTCTCGACGAGCTGGCTCGACCATGCGCGCCGTTATTCAGAGGCGATGACCGAACGCTTCGCTCTCGACGGCAGCTCGCAGGTGGTGGAAGTCGCGTCGAACGACGGCTATCTGCTGCAATATTTTGCGGCCAAGCAAATTCCCGTGCTCGGCGTCGAGCCGGCGGCCAATGCCGCGAGGATCGCCGAAAGCCGCAACGTGCCGACCCATGTCGCCTTCTTCGGCCGTGACACGGCCAACGCGCTCGTCGCCCGCGGCATCCGCGCCGATCTCATCGCCGCCAACAACGTTCTCGCCCATGTGCCGGATATCGCGGATTTCGTCAGCGGCTTTGCGATCCTCCTGAAGCCGGACGGCGTCGCTACCTTCGAGTTTCCGCACCTCCTGCGGCTGATCGAAGGCATCCAATTCGACACGATCTATCACGAGCACTATTCCTACCTCTCGCTCGCGGCCGTCGAACGTATCTTCGCCGCTTGCGGGCTGGAGGTCTTCGATGTCGAGGAACTGCCGACCCATGGAGGCTCGCTGCGCGTTTACGCCCAGGCGGTGTCCGGAAACAGACCGGCGACCGCGAAGCTCGCCGAAGTGCGGGCCGAGGAGGAAAGCGCCGGACTCACGCAGATGCCCACCTACGCCGCCTTCGGGCGGCGCATCGCCGCGGTCTGCGATGGATTCCGCGCGTTTCTCGCGCAGGCCAGAAGCGAAAACAAGCGCGTAGCGGCCTACGGCGCTGCAGCAAAGGGCAACACCTTCCTGAACGTCTGCGGGGTCACCGCGTCGGATATCGACTTCATCGTGGACCGCAACGATCTGAAGCAGGGCAAGCTCTCGCCCGGCAGCCACATTCCGATCTACGATCCCGCCAGGATCGAGGCTGAAAAACCCGACTATATTGTCATCCTGCCCTGGAACCTGACCGACGAGATAGTCGCCGCCCACGCCTATGTCCGCTCCTGGGGCGGCCGCTTCGTGGTCGCCATTCCGGAAGTGCGGGTGATCTAGTCTAAGGCTTGTCGGGATTCATTTTGAGTTTATGACGGCTGCCGCGAGATGGATAGTGGCGTTGAAGCTCTGGTCGGTTTTGTCGGCGCGCATGGCGATGCGCTTGAATTCATTGAGTACCGACCGTGCGCCACTGCATGTGTCCATTGATCGTAGCCGATCAATGGACACAAACATGCAGCAGCTCAAAGTGCTACAGCGACCTTTGCGCGTCTCATAAGACGCGCGGCGCTGTAGGAAACGTATCGGAGGACTGCAACCTCTCCTCCCCTCATCCCTGTGCTCGTCACAGGGATGAGAGCAGCGCCGCGTCCGCGGCGCGGGAAGCGTTCTTTCAGCCCAAGGACTTGGCCTGGCTGGATTCCTGTGACAAGCACAGGAATGAGGAAGCTAAACAAGCGGCCGCGGGTATTCGATCTCAACCGACTTAGGAAGGTCAGTGCGGTTTTCCGCCCGCATCCCGCTCTAACCTCTTGAATCGATCACGATGGCTTAGGTCGATCCTAGATCAGACACTTGCAGGCGGGGCGATCTCCCTCAAAAGGGAAGCGGACCTGTCAAAGCCTCTTCAGGAAGCCATCCGGCGCAACGGTCACCATCAACTTGTTCTGAACCGACCGGTCGATCTCGAACTCAGGATGCGATTTCAGATACTCATGCACGGCGGTCTTCGGATTGTCGCCCACGTCCCAGGGGCGGTCGTCGAAGAATCCCGCGGGCATGTCTTCGACGAGAGTGTCGAAGACCACGCAATAGCAGCCGGCCGTCACCATCGGCGCATAGGCTTCGAGTTCGGCGAGCACATGCGCATGGGTATGCATGGAATCGAGGCATACCATGACGCGGCTGTAGCCGACCGACGCCTCACGCACCTGCGCGACGATGCCCGGATCGATGGACGATCCCTCGAACATCTGGATGCGGCTCGCCATCGGATGGCTCTCGATCGCCGCGCGGTTGTGGGCGCGGATGTCGATGTCGATACCGATGACCTTGCGCTTGGACCGGCCGGGGTCGAATGAAACGCCCGCCTCGATCGCATCGCACATGTCGAGCATGGCGAGCAGCGAGGCGCTCATGATCACCGAGCCTCCATGCGCAATCCCGGTCTCGATCACCAGATCGGGCCGCGTCGCCCAGATCAGTTCCTGCATCGCCAGGATATCCTGCGGATACTGAATGATCGGGCGCCCCAGCCAATCGAAATTATAGACGTAACGCTTCGCCATAGAAGCTTCGCGCCACTGGTTCGACAGCGCCTGGAAATCGCCGTCACGGCCGTAGCCGTCGATCGCGGCCGCCCGCTCGGTGCGGAATTGTTCGATAGGGTCCATGTCAGATCCTGCTTCTTCTGGAGGGCCGTGGGTGGCAACCGGTATCCGGCTCTCCCTCGCCCAGGATTTCTGCGATGCGCTCTAGCACAGGTGCTGCAGCAAAAGCGAACTCGTCCTTCGACCTGTCGACGGAGATCGATGCGAATGAAACTGTCGGCGCACCGTCGTCCACAGCTACGGAGCATTTCGTCCGGGATTGGATGGCTGCGCACCACTCGGCGTGGCTCGTCTGACGGCCGCTTGCGACGTTGTAGACGGAATTGCGGCCCTCCTGCGCGATCCGCAAGAGGAGGTCCACGGCATCGTCGATCCAGATATAGTCCTTGCTCGAATCGAGCGCGGTTTGGAGCTGGATATGGCCGTTGTACGCCTCGCGGCACAGCGCGCCGAGGAACGTGTCCGACTTCGCCTCGTCAGGCCCGACGACGTTCGACAAGCGCGCGATCCGCACCTTCTCGCGGCCGGAGGCGAGGCAGATCGCTTCCCCCGTCAACTTGGAGAGATTGTAGAGATCCGAAGGATCGAGAGGCGAAACCGACAGCCGGGCTTCCTCGCGCGTATTCTCGCTGCCGGCATAGACTCGAGTGGACGAGAGATAGAGAAAGGACGAAAACGCATTCTCACGCAGGAGCTTCGCTGCGAGCGAGACATGCGCTTCGATCGTGTCGAATGGCCGAGTGCGGAAATCGGCCGTAAGGCCGATGGCATAGATGACATGGCCGAGGTCCTCGCCGGAGGCCGGCATGTCGGCGCGGGAGGGAACACGCACCTCGGCATCCCGTTCGCGCAATCGGCGGACGAGATTGCGCCCGATGAAACCGGAGCCGCCGAAAACCGTGAACATCACGATCGCACCCCCAGGCGCCTCAGCGGATTGCCGCCGCAGACGGTGTAGGCTTCGACCTCGCCGCGCACGATGGATCCGGCGGCGATGACACAGCCTTTGCGCAACAGGGCGCCGTCGAGGATCACCGAATTCGCCCCGATCCAGACATCCTCCTCGACCACGATGCCGCCGCGGCTCGGCAGGAAGCCCTGTTCCCGGATCAGGCGATCCCGGTCGCCATAGGCGTGATTGACCGGAGCGAAGGTACAATTGGCCGCGATCAAGACATTGTCGGCGATGCTTATGCCGTTACCGGTATAGAAGACGCAGCCGCTGTTGACATAACAGAAGCGGCCGATCGTGAGGTCGCCGGTGCCGCCCGCCGGTTTGATCTTGACGAAGCTGTCGATGACCGATGCGTCTCCGACGACAATCCGTGTGCCCCGCACGGAATCCTCGATATCGCAGAGGGGGCTTATCTTAGCCGAGGGATGCACCTCGATCATGATGACTCCGATATTTCGAGAGCGGGATGAGGAAAGTGTGTGCGGTTTTCCGCCCGCATCCCGCTCCAGCCTTTGCGCATCTGATGAGACGCTCGGCGCGATAGAGGGCTGTCTCGGTGTCCTCTTTTCCAGTTAGCGCTTGCCGCGTCAACGCCGGATCGTGCAAGAAGCATCGGTCGGGAACGCTGTATCGAGGAATTCATGTCGCGCTTCAATCGTCTCTCCACGTCTCTCGCCGGCCTCACGGTCATCGAGCGCAAGCAAACCGGCGACGAACGCGGCTTTTTCTCACGCTTCTTCTGCTGGGACGAATTGCGCGATTTCGGCGCTGACGGAACGATCGCGCAGATCAACCACACCCTGACGCGAGCGAAGGGCACGATCCGTGGCATGCACTTCCAGCGGCAGCCCCATGACGAGGCGAAGTTCGTCTCGTGCCTGGCCGGCACCGTATTCGATGTCGCCGTCGACATCAGGCCGGATTCGCCCACTTATCTGCAATGGCACGGTGAAATCCTGAGCGCGGAGAATGCCCGCTCGATGATGATCCCCGGCGGGTTTGCCCATGGCTTTCAGACGCTGAGCGAGAATTGCGAACTCGTCTACCTGCATGACAAGCCCTATGCGCCCGAAGCGGAAGGCGGGCTCAATCCGCTCGACCCGCACCTCGCCATTTCCTGGCCGCTCGAAGTGGCGCAGATGTCGGAGCGCGACCGTGCCTTTGCCTTCATCTCCGCTTGAGGCGGCACTTCACCCGAAGGCGAGGGAGTCGTCGACGATGATGACCGGCCGCCCGCGAGAACAGGCTTCGACGCGCGCCTCGACGCGATAGACCGTTTTCAGCATGTCGGCGGTGACGACGGCATGGGTCGGGCCGCTGGCCACGACCGATCCCCCGCTGATCACGATCGTATCCTCGCAGTAGCGCAGCGCGTGGTTCAGGTCGTGCAGGGCGATCAGCACCGCCATGCCGGATTGAGAGGCGAGCCGCTTCATGAAGCCTAGCACCTCGATCTGGCGGAAGAGGTCGAGCGCCGAGGTCGGCTCGTCCATCAGCAGGACCTCGGGCTTGCGCACCAGCGCCTGCGCGATGGAGACGAGCTGGCGCTGTCCTCCGGAAAGTTCGCCAAGGCCGCGAAAGGCGAGATCCTCGATCTTGAGCGCCGCAAGCACCCGGTCGATTTCCGCCAGTTCGCCGTCCTTGACCTTCCAGCCCGAACCCTGTTTGGCGGAAAGCAGCACCGACTCGTAGACCGTCAGGACGGCATTGGCGCCGGTATCCTGCGGCATGTAGCAGATTGCTGCCGCGCCCTTGGCCGTATCGGAAAGATGGACGAGGCCCGGACCGGCGGCAAGGCCGGCGATCCGCTTGAACAGCGTCGACTTCCCGGCCGCGTTCGGACCGATGACGGCGGTGAGTTGCCCGCCCCTCAATGTGCCTGTGTTGATGTCGGAAAGGACCACACGCCGGCCATAGGTGGCGCCGACATCCTTGAGGGCGAGGCTTACCATGCGCGCTTCCTGTTGGTGAAAATCAGCACGAAGAAGAAGGGTACGCCGACGAGCGCGGTGATGATGCCGATCGGCAGCACCGCACCGGGAATGATCATCTTGCTGACCACCGACGTTACGGAGAGCAGCAGCGCGCCGCAAAGGACGGAGGCCGGCAGGAAGAACCGCTGGTCTTCGCCGACGAGCATGCGGGCGATATGCGGTCCGACGAGACCGACGAAACCGATCGTTCCGACGAAGGACACCGGGATCGCCGCGAGCAGGCTGACCGTCAGCATCGTTTCGAGCCTGAGGCGGCGGACATTGATGCCGAAGCTCGCCGCCTTGTCGTCGCCGAGCCGGAGCGCCGTCAGCGCCCAGGCGCGGCGTGCGAAGACCGGCACCGCGACGAGCAGTACGGCGGCCGTGACCCAGACCTTCGGCCATGTCGCTTTGGTGAGACTGCCCATCGTCCAGAACACGACCGCCGCAAGCGCCTGTTCTGAAGCAAGATATTCGAGCAGCGACAGCGCCGCGTTGAAGGTGAAGACGAGTGCGATGCCCAGAAGGACGATCGTTTCGACGGTGACCCCGCGCATGGTGGAGGCGAAATGGATGAAGAGCGCCGCTATCATAGCCATCAGGAAGGCATTGAGCGGCACCATGTACTGAACGGCGACCGGGAAGACGGCAACGCCCGCGACGAGGCCGAGCGCCGCGCCAAAGCCGGCCGCGGCCGAGATGCCCAGCGTGAACGGACTTGCCAGCGGATTGGCCAGGATCGTCTGCATCTGCGCGCCGGCGAGAGAGAGCGAGGCGCCGACCGTCACGGCCATCAGCGCGATGGGCATGCGTATGTCCCAGATCACGACGCGAAGCTGATCGGTTACCGTCTCGGCATGAAACAGGGCCGTCAGAACGTCCGAAAGGGAATAATTGGCCGGGCCGAGCGCCATGTCGACGGCGACGGAGATGAACAGCGCGGCGACGAGTCCCGACAGCATGAAGAGCCGGCGAAAGACGAGAGCGCGGTACCGACCGCGCCCTTCGATGCCTGCGGTCTCCTCGGCGATAGCGGCCATCATTTCTCTCCGTCGGTGAGCGACACGAAATAGCCCGGCCGATAGGCAACCGGAAGGAATTTCTCATGGAATTCACGGAAGGTCCGGTCCGGATCGATATCCGCAAAAAGGTCCGGATGGAACCATTTGGCGAATTGCTGGATCGGCACGAACTCATAGGGCGCGCCATAGAACTGGTGCCAGGCGGCATAGACCCTGCCGGCCCTCACCGCTTCGAGGCTCGCAAAAGCCGGCCGCTGCATCAGGCCCTTCAGCCGCTCCCGTGCCGCCGCTGGATCGGCGCCGCGTCCGACGCTCACGAACTGGTTCAGGTCCGACTCGGCCGACCAGTTGCTGCCGGTGACGATCACATGCTCGGGATTCGCGACGACGAGCTGCTCGGGATTGAGATCGCCGAACGTGGTCGTGAATACGTCGGATCCGATATTGTGACCGCCGGCCTTTTCGACCATCTCGCCGAAATTCGCCGGGCCGAAGGTCCGACAGCATGGCGTCTCGCCCGTTATTCCGGGCGAGCGCTCGATGAAGACCGTGGGGCGGTCGACCGCTCCGGCGTTGGCCAGCCGCTCGCTCACGACAGCGATCTGGGCGCGCCGGTACTCGATGAACTCGTCCGCCCGTGTCTCCGCGCCGAAGAGCTGGCCCAGAATCCGGATGGATTTCTCACCGTTCTTCGACGGGTCCACCCGGAAGTCGAGATAGACCACGGCTATACCCGCGGCTGCCGCCTTTTCGATGAAGCCCGACTCTTCGACTGCTTCTTCGGCTTCGAGATTGAGCGTCAGCACATCGGGCTTCAGCGCGATTGCCGCCTCCAGGCTGAAATCACCACTCGGGATGTAACCGAAACGCGGCAGCTTTTCGATCTCCGGAAAGCGCTCGAGGTAACCCGCATACGAGTCCGGATCCTTCTTGATCAGGTCGTCGCGCCAGCCGACGATCGTATCGAAGACGGATTCGCGCTTGAGTGCCGCCGCGATGTGAATCTGGCGCGCCTCTCCCAGCAATATCCGTTTTGCCGGGAGATCGAGTTCGATCTTTCGTCCTGTAACGTCGGTGATTTCCGCCGCGGTCACCGGTGCCGCGGCAAATGCCACGGCAGCAAGCGCAAGAAGAGCCTTCCTCAGTATCCGCATCGGAACCTCGCGAACAGGAAATCGGAAGGCTGACGCCTTCCGAACTTGGAGCCTTACTTCAGGGAGACGAAGTAGCCGCTCTTGTAGGGCAATGGCAGGAAGCGCTCGTGCAGTTCCTTGAACGTCGCCTCCGGATCGAGATCCTTGAACAGATCCGGATGCAGCCACTTCGCTATCTGCTGTATGGCCACGAACTGGTAGGGGTTGTTGTAGAACTGATGCCAGATGGCATGGACATTGCCGTCCTTGACCGCCTTCACACCGGTGAAGGCAGGACGCGTGGTGAGGGCTTCGAGCTTGCGTTGCGCCTCCTTCTCGTCAGCGCCGTAGCCGACACCGACCCAGGCACCGCCAGGAACGTAACCCTCCCAGTTGCCGCCCGTGATGATGATCTGGTCGGGGTTGGACGCGATGACCTGCTCCGGATTGACGGTGCCGAAGGTGCCGGGAATGATGCCCTTCGCCATGTTCACGCCGCCTGCGAGCTCGACCATCTTGCCGAAGTTCTCGTTGCCGAACGACATGCAACAGTCATCCGAATAGCCCCCGGCGCGCTCCATGAACACGAGCGGCTTCTTCGGATCGGCCTTTGCGAGGGTATCGGTCACCTTGGCGATGCTGTCGGCACGGAACTTGATGAAATCCTCGGCCTTTGCCTCCTCGCCGAACAGCTTGCCGATAAGGCGCATGCTCGGTTCGGTGTTCTCCATCGGCTTTTCGCGGAAATCGACATAGACGAGCGGAATGCCGACTTTTTCGAGCTTCTCGATGTAGCCCGCTTCCTCCGTCGCCGTCTTGGCGTCGATATTCATCAGCATGACGTCCGGCTTCAGCGCCACCGCCTGCTCAACGTCGAAGGTGCCGTCCTTCATGCCGCCGAAGGTCGGCAGCTTGGCAATCTCGGGATACTTCTCGAGAAAGGCGGCGTATGTCTCGGGATCCGCCTTGGTGAGGTCGTCGCGCCAGCCGACGACCCGCTTGAACGGCTCGTCCTTGTCGAGAGCGCCGACAAAGTAGATCTGGCGCCCCTCTCCGAGGATCACATGCTCGACCGGCACATTGACTTCGACCTCGCGACCGGTGACATCGGTTACCTTGATGGCGTCGGCGAACGCGGCGCTCGAAACTAGCGTGCAAAAACCCGCGGCGGCAGCGGCCACCATGTTGAAAACCTTCATCGTTCCCTGCTCCTTCGAAATTCGGTGCCTTCTAATATTTCATGACTTTACCAGTCAACATATATCTTTTAGAACGCTTCCAAACAGACGATACCAGGACTGAAAATGAGCGACGTGGCAACGCGGCCCAATTATGATCTTCGCGACGAAATCAAAGCCTATTGGTCGCAACGTGCGGCCACTTTCGATCTCTCTCCCGGCCACGAGATTTTTTCCGAGGAGGAACGCGCCGCCTGGCATCGGCTCATCCTGCGCCATCTCGGCGAGGGTGCCGGTCGCTCGGCGCTCGATCTTGCGAGCGGGACCGGAGTGGTCTCGCACCTTCTCGACGATCTCGGCTTCCGGGTGGCGGGTATCGACTGGGCCGAGCCGATGCTGGAACGCGCGCGGCAAAAAGCGAAGAGCCGCGGACGCGATATTTCCTTCCGCATTGGCGACGCGGAAAATACCATGGAGCCGGACGACCATTATGACGTCGTCGTGAACCGGCATCTCGTTTGGACGCTGGTGGACCCGGCCGCAGCCTTCAGGGAATGGCTTCGCGTCCTCAAGCCCGGCGGCAGGCTTCTCGTCGTCGACGGTGATTTCGTCAATTCGACCCGGCTCGAGCGGTTCTTTTCGTCGCTCAACGCCTGGGGGCAGCGTGTCGGCCTTCTCGGGCCCGAGGCGCCATCACAGCCGCGCGAGATGCTGGAAACGCATCGAAGCATTCTTGCCCGCGTCCACTTCTCGCAAGGAGCGCGCGCCGAGGCCGTCGTCGAATTGCTGCGGGTCGCCGGTTTCGCCGACATCACGGTCGATACCGATCTCGGAGAGATACACCGGATGCAGGCAAAGAACTGGAATCTGTTCAAGGGCCTTGCGCGCAGAAGCCAGCACCGCTTTGCGATCCGCGCAAGCAAACCCGTAGCCTGATGCCGCCCTACTGAAAGGCAGCGCGCGGCGGCGGGCCAATTCAGCACTCTTGAGCTTCGACGTGTCGGTGCTCTATCTCTCCGGGAAGCTGCACTGCCATCGTGGTTCAGCAGCTGGTGCCGACCCCACGTGAGTGGAGTTGCAATTGGATAGGCCTGTACGATGTCGACAGATCTCAATCTCAATCTCAATCTCCTACGGTCGTTTTTCATGATCGCCGAAGAGCGAAGTCTCACGCGGGCAGCGGCCCGGCTGAACATGAGCCAGCCATCGGTCAGTCAGGCGCTGCAACGACTGGAGGAGCAGTTGGCCTGTCAGCTCGTCCTTCGCGGCAGCCGGAAGTTCGAGCTGACGGCCCGGGGGCAGAAAATCTACGAGGAATGCGGTGAGATCTTCCGTGCCGTCGAGCGGATTGGCCAGCTCACGCAGGAAAGAACCGCCGAAGAGTTCGGCGAGGTGCGCATCCAGATCATCTCGAACCTCGAGTCCCCGCTCATAAACGAAGCGTTGCGTCTCTACCATCAGCGCTATCCCTCCGTAACCTGGGTGATGGAGGTCCAGAACAGCCAGGACACGGTCAAGCGGATTCAGACGGAGAAATGCGGAATAGGATTATGTCTCCTGTCGCGCCCCGTCTTCAGCCTGAATTGTCAGTTGCTGTTCCGCGAAGAATTCAGCGTCTATTGCGGCGCTGAGCATCCCCTCTTCGGCCGCAAGGAGGTGGAGAAGAGGGAATTGCGGCAGGAATCCTTTGTTTCCTTTACTTGCGCCACCGAAGGCATGGGTCTCGAGCCGATGGCGGTCCTCAGCCAAAGCCTCGGTCTCGGCGAACGGATCAGCGGGCAAAGCCCAAATCTCGAGGAGGTGAGACGCATGATCGTCGCCGGCCTCGGGATCGGAATTCTCCCGTTGACGGCCGTTCACGACGAAGTCGCGAGCGGACTTCTCTGGCCGCTCGAAATCAAGGGTTATCCGCTCGGCGCGGACGTGTTTCTGGTGACGCACCCGGAAGGTGACTATTCCCGCGCCGAGCAACATTTCATCGACCTGATGCAGGAGCTACGTTCGCTCTACCCGGAAATGCACTGAGGGCGTCCCGGCGGAAAGCCGGTACGCAATCTTCCTGGAAGTGCTCCGATCGATCAGCGGTCGGCGCGCGCCACGACCGCGTGCAACAGGACATTGAGGCCCGGCGCAAGATCGTCGCGGTCGCAGTCTTCCTCGTTGTTGTGGGTGATGCCGCCCTTGCAGGGCGTGAAGATCATTGCCGTCGGGCAATGTCGCGCGAGGAAATAGGCATCATGGCCGGCCTGGGACTGGATGTCACGCCAGTCGTAGCCCATCCGGACCGCTTCAGCCCGGATTCCATCCACCATCGCGTGATCGAAGATGTCCCCGCCCCAAAACCACTCGTCCTCTATCACCGCGTCGCAGCCGGCGCGGGCGGCGCTTTCGAAGACGGCACGGCGCATCTTTTCACCCATTACGCGCGCGGTCGCCGCATCGGGATGGCGAACGTCGCAGATCGCTTGGGCCGTGTCGGAGAGGATGCCCGGTTTGTTCGGCCACGCCGCCAGCCGGGCGCCTGTCGCCTTGCCGTCGCCGACGGCAAAGTCCCAGCCGATGTCATCCACGGCAGTCAGCCAGCGTGCGCCCGCGATCAGCGCATTGCGGCGCAGGTCCATCGGCGTCGGGCCGGTATGCGCCGTCTTGCCCGTAAAGCGCACCCTCATCCCGTAGCTCGGATATCCGCCCGTAACCACTCCGATATCGCGTTTCTCGAGGTCGAGGATCGGCCCCTGCTCGATATGCAATTCGTAATAGGCATCGATCTCACCGGCACGACAGGGCTTGTTTCCGTTGTAACCGATGCGCTCGAGCTCGGCGCCAAAACGCGCTCCGTCGTCGGAGACGAGCTCTTTGACCCAGTCCCCGTCATAGGCCCCGACGAAGCAGCCGGATGCGACCATGGGCGGCGAGAAGCGCGCTCCCTCCTCATTCGTCCAGTTGACGACGACGATCGGACGGCGGGTGACATGACCGACGTCGTTCAGCGTACGGATCACCTCTAGTCCGGAAAGAACGCCGGCAATCCCATCGAAGCGACCACCGTTGATCTGGGTATCGAGATGGCTGCCGATCAGCACCGGCGGCAGCGACGGGTCGCTTCCTTCGCGCCGCCCGAAGATGTTGCCGAGTTCATCGATCTCGACGCTCAGCCCTGCATCACGACACCAGTTGACGAACAGGTCGCGCATTCTGCGATCATCGTCCGTCAGCGTGAGGCGGGCGAGACCGCCCGGCCGCCCCTGGCCGATTTCGGCGGAAGTCTCGATGGTCGACCAGAAGCGATCGATGTTGGCACGGGTGTTCGATGCGAACGACATGGTTCACCTTTCAAATGCAATTGCGGACGAAGCGGCTCACATTCCGAGCGACATCAGTGTCATCAGCCCCGGGAAGAGAATGAGGAGGAACATGATGAGCGCCATGACGCCGATGAACGGCAGCAGGTAGCGGAAGGACGCCGACATCGGAATGCCACCGGTGCGGCACGCGGCCATCAGGTCGATGCCGAGTGGCGGTGTGTTGGCGCCGATCGCCAGGTTGATGGTCAGCAGTACGCCGAAATAGACCGGATCGATCTCGAAGACCCGCAGCACCGGCAGGAAAACGGGCGCAAGGATGAGAATGATGGCGATCGATTCCATGAAAGTGCCAAGGACCAGGACCGCGACCATCATCAGTATGAGAGCGACCGTGGCGCTCTCGGTCGCGCCGGTGATGGCATTGACGACGAGCTGCGGAACCTGCTCGACCGTCAGGATCCAGCCGAAGACTGAGGCGGCCGCGATGACGATGAGGATGGAACCGGTCATTTCCGTCGTTTCGCGCAAGAGGTTGAAGACCTTGGCGAGCGTCAGCTGGCGATAGACGAAAGCCCCGACGAGCAGCGCATAGGCGACGCCGATGCCCGCCGCCTCCGTCGGCGTGAAGATGCCGAAGCGGATGCCGCCGACGATGATGACCGGCGCGAGCAGGGCAAGCACGGATTCGCGCAGAGCGGTGCCCAGCCGAGTCCAACTGAACGGTTCCCCGCCCTTCCAACCGTTTTTGCGGGAAATCCACCACGCGACGACCATCAGCCCGAGACCGAGCAGAATACCTGGACCGATGGAGTGGATGAAAAGCTGCCCGATCGACGTTCCGGTCGCCGTTCCGTAGACGATCAGGACAATAGACGGCGGAATGACCGTGCCAAGCGAACCGGCGCAGCCGAGACCTGCGGCGGAGAAGCCCGGATCGTAGCCGCGCTCCTTCATGGCCGGCAGCAGCATGGAACCGATCGCCACCACGTCAGCGACACCCGATCCCGAGAGCGAGCCGAACATCATGCAGGCGGCAATCATCACGATGGCGAGACCACCCGTCCGCTGTCCCACGACAGCCGCGCAGAGATTGACGATCCTCGGGGCGAGCCCCCCATGCACCATCAGCAAACCGGCAAGCAGGAAAAGCGGGATTGCAAGCAGCGTGAAGCTGTCGATCCCCGCGACCATGCGCTGCGCGACCACCATCAGCGGCAAGACATCGCCGACCAGCAGATAAGCGACCGAGGAAAGCGCAAGCGCAATCGCGATCGGTGCATCGATCAGGAGCAAAAGAATGAAGACGGCAAAGAGGACGAGAAGGGCAAGGCTCATTTGCGCAGTTCCGCGGCAACGAGGGCACCGAGGGCGGTGGCGCCGGTGACCGGCAGCGCGAGATAGACGAGCCCGGCGGGCCAGCTCAGGACCGTGGTTTCATGCGACCATGTCAGCACCGTTATCTTCCATCCGGACCAGATGACGACGACCAGGAACAGGAGGGATGCCAGACGCGCGAGTACGGCCAGGAAGGAACGGAACCGGCCGGGCGCAACGAGCAGGTCCGTCAGGCCGGCGCAAAGATGCGTGTTGCGGACGAAGGCGGAAACCGCACCGATGAACGTCACCCAGACCAAGAGAAGACGCGGGATCTCCTCCGACCAGCGCGGTGTGAAGGAAAGGGCATAACGGCAAATGACGACGTAGACGATGATGGCGGTGAAGGTGGCGATGGCCAGGCCGCCCGCCGCGCGGGCTACGTTGTCTATGGCATTGGAAATCCGCGGACGCGGTATCGATGCGTCTTGCATGGAAGCCTCGCTGGTGTGGACGGACGGACATGGCCCGGCGATGGGAAACGTCCTGCCCGCAACCGGCGGGCAGGACGACCGCATCACTTGCGGTAGCTGTCCATGACTTCAAGCAGCTCGGGACCGAAGACGTCCTTCTCGCTCTCCCAGATCGGCTTCAGGGCGTCGACGAAGGCAGCCTTGTCCACCTCGTTGAACTGCATGCCTTTCGATTTCAGCTTTTCGATCAGCGCGACCTCGTTATCGGCAACCATCTGGCGCTGGGCGTTGCCCCACTTGACGGCCGCTTCCTTCACGATGGCCTGGTCCTCGGGGGAAACCTGCGCCCAGGTCATGCTCGACACCGTCAGGCATGCGGCGCCCCAGATGTGGCCGGTCATCGAAACGTATTTCTGTACTTCGTAGAACGACGAGGCATCGATGATCGAGAGCGGATTTTCCTGGGCGTCGAACACGCCCTGCTGCAGGGCCGAGTATAGCTCGCCGAAGGCCAGCGGCGCCGGCTGCGCGCCGAGACGTTCGAACGTCGCCAGCCGGACCTTGTCCGGGGTTACGCGGATCTTGATGCCGGCGAGATCTGCCGGCTTGACGATCGGATGCTTGTTGTTGGTGATGTTGCGGAAGCCGTTTTCCCACCAGGCGAGAACCTCGATGCCTTTCGGCCGAAGCAGATCGGCAAGCGCTGTGCCGAGCTTGCCGTCGAGCGCGGCAAAAGCCTGTTCGCGACTGGTCCAGGCATAGGGCATTTCGATGATGCCGAACTTCGGTTCGACGAACTGGAAGGAGCCGCTGCCGATCAGGCCGCCCTGGATGGTGCCGATCTGCATGCCCTCGATGACTTCCTTCTCCGTGCCGAGTTGGCCGGAGGGGAAGATCTCGATCTTGACGCGGCCTTCCGTCTTCTCCGAGACCTCCTTGGCGAAGTCCGTCGAGGCCTTGTGCCAGCTATGGGTGTCGGCAAGCACGTGGCCGAGACGGATCGTTGTTTCGGCTATGGCAGCCGTATGAGCGGAAAGTCCGACGATGCCAGCGATCACGGTGGCGGCAAGACCGCGGGAAATTTTCGAAATGCCCAGTTTCATAGCGCCCTCATTTGTTGCGTTTATTCTGGGCATATTAGGCGGGCATGATGCCCGCAACGCAAATAGCCGGACCCAATGACAAACATTGAGTCCGCTTATGGGAGTGGCTGCGATTTCCTGTGAGAAAAGATCGCATCACTCCACGGTGGCGATACATTCGATCTCGATATCGAAATGCGTCCAAGGCTTGATCGCCACACAACTGCGGGCCGGAAAGCCGCCCGGAAAATACGCGCGATAGACCGCATTCATCTCCGCCGCCAAATCGTTATCGGTGATAAAGACGAGCGATTTGAAGACATTGTCGAGCGAGGAGCCAGCATGGCGGAGGGTGAACGAGAGCGCGTCCATGCAGGCGCGCGTCTGGATGGTCATGTCTCCCCTGACGATCTCGCCTGTGTTCAGGTCGATCGGCGGCATCCCGCACGTATAGAGAAGACCGCCGACGCGGGTCAACGCGGAGGTCGGCGCGCCCAGTCTTCGGATTGCTTCGGAAATCACAGGGATTTCAATAATTTCGTGCTTCATGTCGCATGACCCTTTTATCGGCGCAGATCGTACCGGTTATGTGGGAGATACTGTTTGCGCCACGTTTCGAGCAATGTATAGCCGTAGCGTATATTGCGTTCCAAGCCCCTGCATCTTGTTCCGCATGCCCCGGAGGGAGCCACAAAGCTGCCGCCTAATGGTCAGCAAATTGCCCCGTCGTCGCCGCACCGAGCACTTCCGGGGCGTACATGCTCCACGAGTCGCTTGCGTCGTTTCGACGGCGGAGCGAACGAGCAAGGCGGTATTGCTGCCGATCAAGTCATGCACGTCATGGAGGACAGAACATGATTACTCGCTATACACTCGTTGCATCGCTGACCGTTGCAGCCTCCAGCTTAATGCTTCTCAGCCCGGCTTCGGCGCTGGAAATCGCGCAGGCGCAACAGGCGCAGCCGACACAGACCCAACCCGACGCCGGCGGCACAGGCGCCCCGATCAGCGATCAGAAGATCGAGGCCTTTGCAGTGGCCTATCTTCAGGTCGACAAGGTAAGGCAGGAGTACTCCACGAAAATCGGGGCTACCACCGACGAGGCCGCGAAGGCGAAGCTGCAGAACGAAGCCAGTCAGGAAATGGTCAAGGCCGTAGAGACCGCGCCGAACATGTCGGTGGAGGAGTATACGACGATCCTCAAGGCTGCGCAGAGTGATCCGGCGCTTGCCCAGAAGGTTCAGGAAAAGCTCCAGACGTCCACGCCGCAGCAGCCGCAGCAGCAGTAAGCACGGCTTCGACACTTTGAGCAGCTCCGAGAAGATCGCGTGGCGATTTTCTGTCCGGAGTTGCGCATTTCAAAGACTTAGATCGTTTCACCATTGCGTGAAACGATCCGAGCTCTTCAGCTGACGAGCCAGAACAGTGCCGCGGCTATCAGAACGAACAGTCCAACAGCGGCTAGGAAACGCAGCGTACCGGCGTTCGTATTGTCGCCGAGCACCCGATTCCAGTATTCGCCGCCAGTGGCGTCGTTCGCTTCGGCGCCCGCTTCGGTCGGCGTATTCGTAAGCGTCATCGCGACCTTTCCGTCGCCTCCACTAAGATTGCGCGGATGCGGCTGTGGCGGGTCGGGGCGCGCCCGATCCACCTCGCCGAGATAGGGCGCACCGCTTCCAGCATCGCCGGCATCGGCGACGTGATCGTCGGGCTCCGCGGCACCGCCGGGAGCTAGACCAGTCCGGATCGGCATGCTTTCCTGTTTCCCCGCCATAGTTGGCCTCCCTTGTGCAAAATGAGAAAGGGGGCGCCATCGCGCCCCCATCCGAGCTCAACCGCCGGACCGTTCAGCCGCTTCGGTTGGACTGGTTGTGGGATCCACCGGGTTCGGTCACGCCCTTCAGGCCGGTGCCGGCCATTTGCGGCTGTTCACGGGCCGCGTCGGCAAGCGAAACGATCCCGACCAGCTGCTTGTCATGGTTCACCACGGGCAGCCGTCGAACCTGGATGTCGCCCATGTTGCGCGCGACATCGTCCACCTCATCGTCGTCGAAGCAATATTTCACGTCCGTGGTCATGATGTCGGCCACCCGTGCCTGCGGGTCCATCCCATCGGCAACACCGCGCACGACGATGTCTCTGTCCGTTATCATGCCGATCAGGCGGTCATCGTCTCCGACCGGCATGAAGCCGATATCGTTTTCCGCCATCTGCCGCGCAACAGCCGTTATGGTGTCGTTGGGGCTTGCAAGATGAACGTCTCTTGTCATGATCTCCGATACACGCATTTGTTTTCTCCTTCACGTTTCGTCGGCGGCTTCATCGGCTGCCCGGGAAGGCTCGAGCCGCCGTTACGGCCGCTCAGCGCCCGCCGTCCGGGCGGGCCGCCGGATTTCCTTCGGGCGAAGCGGGCGCCCCAGCCCCCGCCGCGGTCTGCTTTTCGCGCCGCCTGCTGCCGTTGGCCGGGCCCCCGCTCTCCGGCGCGGGGCCGTCTCTCTGCGTTTCCGAACCCTGTATTTCCGGTCCCTGCATTTCTCTGGCGGCCTGCTCCCAGTGGCGCTGATGCTGCCCGTCCGGCCGGCCCTCCTGCTCCCAGATCGCATAGGCTCTGCGCCTGATAAGCTCTTCGCGTTCGTTGTCCGTGTCCCTTCGCTCGTCCATGTCCCTTACCTCGCCGCTTTCGTTGATGGCGAGTTTCAAACGGCGCGACCGTCCATTTGTTCCGCCCGCGGCGCCATCCGCGCGGGACCTTCAAATGTGCTTTGGCGGCTCCGGATTTTCGTCCGGATTAGGGACCGGAATTTCATCCGGAAGGCGGTCCGGATCGGGCTCCTCGATCGGCGGCTCGGGATACCAGGGCGGCAAGTCCGGCGGCGGCGGCTCCGGTACTGGCTCCGGCTGACGCGGGTTCGGCATTTTCGTCTCCCTTGGGCATGCGGGGGCGACACCCCTCTTTCGGGGACAATCCCGACCGTGCGCGATTGTTCCGCCGGCGGCGCAGCGAACGGGGCGAAGCGCGGAACCCTTTGGGGCGATCGTGGGTTTGACCCAACATCAGCAAGAGCAAAAGCCAGGAGAGAGCCCATGCCCAGACATCCGGACTATGGCAGATACGATCCCTACGGCCGTCGCGATTGGGCCCGCCGCGACTGGGAGAACGAGCGCCAGCGCGACCCTTACAACTATGGATCCGAGCGCCGCGGTCGGGCGCGCAGCCGCTTCGACGAAGATGTCGAGCCGCGTGGCGCCGACTACGAGAGTTCGATGAACTGGCCGACCGGGAGCTACCGCGGCGGCGAACGCGAACGCTGGAGCGACGACGACTACGATCGTAGGGGCCGCGAGCGCTATTTCAGGGATTATCACGGACCCGGTTATGGCTATCGCGGCGAGGGCCGTTACCGCGGCTACGGAGGTTACGGCGAAACGCGCGATTATCGCCACGACCGCGATTTTCTCGACCGCGCCAGCGACGAGGTCGCTTCCTGGTTCGGTGACGAAGATGCCGAGCGCAGGCGGGAGATGGACCGGCACCGCGGCAAGGGCCCGAAAGGCTACAGGCGCACCGACGGCCGCATCCAGGAAGATGTCAGCGACCGCCTGAGTGACGACGGCGCTCTCGACGCCTCCAACATCGAAGTGAGCGTGTCGAACGGCGAAGTACAGCTCAATGGTTCGGTGAGCTCCAAATGGGCGAAGCGCCGCGCCGAGGACTGTGCAGAAAATGTATCTGGAGTCACGAATGTACAAAACAATCTGCGCATCGAGACGGCGGATACGGGCACTATTCAGCAGAACCCGAACCTCACCGATCTTAGTTGAGGCGATTGCGGGCGTGAGAGCCGAGGGTTTTTGATCGCCTCGTCCCTGTGCTCGTCACAGGGATGAGGCGGAGAGATTTCAGTCCTCGGAAAAGTTTCCTGCAGCGCCGCGCGTCTTAGCTGCTGCATGTTTTTGTTGTTCGGCTACGATCAATGGCGCACGGTCGGCACCATGATCTAAACAGCCCTTAGTTGGAAGCGCGTCGCTGCTCCGGGGCAGATCTTGCCTGCCGCGCCCTCGAGTGCGCCGAGCGCCGAAGAAAACTCAGCAAACGTTGTTCCTCCACACGCAGTTCGCTGTCCGAGCGCCCGCGCGCCTGAAGCTGTCGCGCGGAGATCGAGGCCGACTTGTCGGCGAGAGCGAGCACATCCGGATGAATGTAGCTGCTCCGGCTGATGGCGGGCGTGTTGTGAAGAACGGACGCAGCCGCTTCGCTCATCTGTTTGATCGTCGGCCACTCGCCCTGTTCGATCGAGGTGCGAGCGGCCGTGAAAGCCGCGAGAGTGCCGCCCCAGGTTCGGAATGTCTTTGCCGAAACCGCTGTTCCGGCCACCTCTGAAAGGTACCGGTTGAGCCGGCCGGAATCGACCGGCCGCAGGGCGTCGTTTTCATCCTTCCAGACGAAAAGCTGCCTGCCCGGCAGATCCGCGATCTCCTCGAGCAACCGCTGCAATTTGGGGCGGCGTAGCAGCCGCTGGACGCGCTTGCCGCCCTTGCCGATGAATTTCAGCTCTATGAAGCCGTCACCCAGCCTGAGATGCCGCTTCAAAAGCGTCGTGGCACCATAGCTCCCATTGGCCTGCACGTAAGCCTGGTTGCCGGTGCGCAGATGGGCTTCGTCCAGCAGGGCGACCAGCGCGGCGAGCACGGTTTGCATGTTTTCCACGTCACCCTGCATGTGGCGCCGTATCGTGCGGCGTATCCTGGGCAACGCCTTGCCGAACTCCACCAGTTGCGCGAATTTGTCGGCGCTCCTGAGAGCCTGCCACGCGCTGTGATAGCGGTACTGTTTCCGTCCGCGTGCATCATAGCCCGTGGCCTGCAGATGCCCCCGTTCTTCGAGGCAGATCCAGACGTCTTCATAGGCAGGCGGCAGGCCCAGCGCCGCTATGCGGCTTTTGATCGACGGATCGGTAACGATCGAGCCGTCCGGCATTCGGTAGACAAACCCCTTGCCACGCCTTTGCCGCCGGATGCCCGGCTCGCTGTCGCTGACATAGACGAGCCCGGTTTCCTCGGGCACGAGACCGGCCGCCGCCAAGTTCCGCGGGCCATCCACGATCACGCAAGGCGGAGGTTCGAGCACGTCGACCATCGTTGCTCTAGCCATTGCCTCCCTCCTGCGGGACGAAGGCGACGACGCTCTGCGCCGGGATAGTGTCGCGATCCGCGCTGGCGAACTTGCCGAACGGTTCTTCGGCTGCCGTGTCGAGCACGCGTTGCCAACGCCTGCTTCCGTTTCCGCGGGGAAGGGCTATCTCGCAATCACCGCCTGCATTGAGCACGAGGACGATCTCGCCGGCCGGCGAAGCTTCGCCCTGCCCGACGCGGCATATATAGGCGCAAATCAGGCGGAGCTCGGCGTCGTGCCAGGCACCCTCGTCCATGGGACTGCCATCCGCCTTGTACCAGGCGATTTCGACCCGTCCATTCTCGTCGGGCTCTCCGTCGAGGAATCGCTCCTGCCGCAAGACAGGATGGTCCTTGCGGAAGGCGAGGAGCTTGCGGCAGAAATCCACGAAGCTATCCTCCGCTCCGCTCCAATCGAGCCAGCCGATCTCGTTATCCTGGCAATAGGCGTTGTTGTTGCCCTGCTGGCTGTTTCCCAGCTCGTCGCCGCCGAGCACCATCGGCACGCCCTGGCTGATCATCAGGGTGGCAAGCATGGCCGCCCGCCGCCGTTTGCGCGCCTCGATGATCTCCCCGTTGTCGGTCGGGCCCTCGGCGCCCACGTTGTCGGAATGATTGTCGGAGTGACCGTCCCGGTTCTCCTCGCCGTTCGCCTCGTTGTGCTTTTCGCCGTAGGAGACCGTGTCCATCAGGGTGAAGCCGTCATGGGCGCTCACCAGGTTGATCGACGAGGTCGCGGCACGGTCCGAGTGCCTGAACTGCACGGGCGAACCGAGAATGCGCTCGGCAAGCACCGGAACCATGCCGCCGTCTCCCTTCCAGAAGCGCCGGACGTCGTCGCGGAACCGGTCGTTCCATTCGCGGAACGGCGGTGGGAAGCCGCCGAGCTGATAGCCGCCCTCGCCGACGTCCCAGGGTTCGGCGATCAGCTTCACACCCGCCAGGATAGGATCCTGCCGGATCGCGTCGAAGAAGCCGCCTTCGCGATCGAACTCCATGTATTCGCGGCCGAGCGTGCTTGCGAGATCGAAGCGGAAGCCGTCGATATGCATCACGCCCACCCAATAACGCAGGCTGTCGAGGACCATGCGCAGCACCAGGGGATGGGCAACGTTGAGCGTGTTGCCGGTACCGGTCGTGTCGTAGGTGTGGCGCGGCTCGTCGGGCGACTGGCGGTAATAGCTGAAATTGTCGAGCCCGCGGAAGCTCAAGGTCGGGCCCCGTTCCGAGCCCTCGGCCGTATGGTTGTAGACGACATCCATCAAAACCTCGATGCCGACGGAATGAAACCGCTTCACCATCGTCTTGAATTCGGTAAAGCGGTCGCCCTTGAGATAGCGCTCGTGCGGAGCGAAGAATCCGAGCGTCTGATATCCCCAATAGTTTCTGAGATTCCGCTCCACCAGGTAACGGTCGTCGAGGAAATATTGCACCGGCATCAATTCGATCGCCGAAACGCCGAGCTTCGTCAGGTGCTCGATGATCGGATCGCTCGCCATGCCGAGAAACGTGCCACGCAGCTCGTCCGGCACGCCGGGATGCGTCATGGTCATGCCGCGGACATGCGCCTCGTAGATGATCGTTTCCGTCCAGGGACGGCGGATCGCTTCTTCGCCCGCCCAGTCGAAAGTCGGGTCCTGAACGACGCCCTTCACCATGAAGGGGGCGCTGTCGCGCTCGTCGAAGGAAAGATCGCCCTCGGGGCTGCCGATCGTGTATCCGAAGAGCGCATCGTCCCAGATGAGCTCACCCGCGACCAGCTTGGCGTAGGGATCGAGCAGCAGCTTGTTCGGATTGAAGCGGTGACCATTGTGCGGATCGTAAGGTCCGTGGGCGCGGTAGCCGTAGAGGGTGCCGGGACCGATACCCTCGATGTAACCGGACCAGATGTCGCCCTCGCGCTTCGGCAGCGGCATGCGCGCCGTTTCCTCGCGCCCGTCCGGGGAAAAGAGGCAGAGCTCGATCTTCTCCGCATGCGCCGAGAAGACCGCAAAATGGGTCCCTTGCCCGGTGTATTCTGCACCGAGTTCAGGTTTTATGAAATCGAGTTCGGAAAAAGTCAGGTTCATTCAGTCGCGCCCTCTACCGCCTTGCCCGGCAGCTTTGATGCAACGCAACGGGCAGGCATTTGTTCCTCCTCCCGGACGAGTGCCGGGGGAACTTTCCCCGCCCTTGGCCAGTTCCTCGCCTTTCATCTCGAGGGACATATCGATGCCGGCGAACTCGACACGTGCACATTTCAGAAACAGCTGGGGCGCGAATTTCATCGACGGGCACACATGCCGGTTTCGGTTGTGGGCTCCCGACGAGCGGGACGTCGATCTGGTTCTCAGCGGGGCCGCGCATAAGATGCAGTCACTCGATGGCGGCTGGTTCGAAATCACGCTCGAGGCGAAGGCGGGGGAGCGCTATTGCTTCCGCCTTGCCGACGGCACCGAGGTCGCCGATCCCGCCTCCTCGGCACAGGAGCGGGAAGCTTCCGGTAGGTCGATCGTCGTCGATCACGCCGCCTATGAATGGCAGGCTTCCTCCTGGCGCGGCAGGCCCTGGGAGGAGACGGTCATTTCGGAGTTGCATGTCGGCTGCTTCACGCCGGAGGGCACCTTCCGCGCTGCAATTGAGCGCTTGCCGCATCTGGCCGGGGCCGGAATCACCGCGATCGAGATCATGCCCGTCGCGCAATTCCCCGGGGTGCGGGGCTGGGGCTACGACGGCGTGCTGCACTATGCTCCGCACAATGCCTACGGCAAGCCGGATGACCTGAAGGCGCTCGTGGATGCGGCCCATTCGCTCGGTCTGACGGTCCTGCTCGATGTCGTTTACAACCACTTCGGGCCGGAGGGAAATTTCCTTTCCCGCTATGCGAGCCGCTTCTTCAACAAGGATCGCCCGACACCCTGGGGAGCGTCGATCGCCTTCGAGGAGGAAGCGGTCCGACGCTATTTCATAGAGAACGCGCTCTACTGGCTCGGCGAATTCCGTTTCGACGGATTGCGTCTCGATGCGACCGAACAGATCCGCGATACGACCCGGCCGCATTTTCTCCTCGCGCTGGAGCACGAGGTTCGGGAAACGTTCGCCGAGCGCCAGATCCACCTGGTGCTGGAAGACGCTCACCGCCGAAGAAGCCTTCTGCAGCGCGACGCGAGCGGCACGCGCATGCTCTTCGATGCGGGATGGAACGACGATCTTCACAATGCTCTCCACGTCGTGGCGACCGGCGAGACCAAGGGCCACTATCGCCCCTTCGCCGACGAGCCCTGGGGCAAGATCCGCAGCGCGTTGGCCGATGGCTTCGCCGTGCCGGCAAAGGAAGACAATTTCTCTCCTGAGGGGAGCCGAGCCCGCGTGCCGCCGCAAGGCCGCGTAAATTTCCTGCAGAACCACGACCAGATCGGCAACCGCGCCTTCGGCGAACGTCTCGCCTCGCTCCTCCAGGAGGACAGGCTGCGCGTTTTGGCGGCGATGCACATGCTGACGCCGCAAATCCCTCTCCTGTTCATGGGTGAAGAATACGGCGAGACGCAGCCCTTCTGTTTTTTCGCCGACTACCAGGGAGAAATAGCCGAGGCTATCCGGCTGGGACGCCGGGACGAAGCCGAAAATTTCGGCGGCCTTCCAGAGGGCAAGACGATGGATGATCTCCCCGATCCGCTCGACCCGGACGTCTTTGCCGGCTCCAAGCTGCGTTGGAGCCGCGCGACAAGCCCTGCCGGCGAGCGGCATCTTGCCTATATGCGCGACCTCGCCGGGATAAGGCAGCGGCACATCGTGCCGCTGATCGCCGGCACCGCCGTACCGGATTGCCGTGCATACGAGACCAAGGACGGCATCATCGCCGTCGACTGGCAGTTCGGGGAGGCTTGCCTGGAACTGCGCGTCAATCTTTTGCAGGAGAGACAGGCCGTTCCCGCAATTCGCGGTCAGCCGATCTTCACGAGCGGAACGTCCGGGGGCGAGACCGTCGACGGCAGCGAGTTGGCCGGTCCAGGCATCGCCGTCGCCATTGCGCGGTGACACGCCATCGGCAGACAGGGGAACATGCCTTGAGCCTCACGGTTAGACACCGCGGCGAGAATAAAGGGAGAGCGCCCCGAGGAACGATGCCGAAACAGCCTGCGAAACTTGGACCGGCCCTTGCCGGCGAACACGCCGAGGCAACCACGATTGCCTCTCTGCGGCGGCAGGCGGAGGGTTGCGAGCGCTGCGACCTCTACAAGAACGCCACCCAACTGGTCTTCGGCGAGGGTCCGGTCGACGCCCGTGTCGTGCTCGTCGGCGAACAGCCCGGCGACCGCGAGGACCTTGCCGGGCGCCCGTTCGTCGGACCCGCCGGGCGCATCCTGGACGAATGCCTGCACGAAGCCGGGATCGATCGGTCGGAGTGCTATCTCACCAATGCCGTCAAACACTTCAAATTCGAACAGCGCGGCAAGCGCCGGCTGCATTCGCGGCCGAATGCCGGTGAGATTCAGGCCTGCGCCTGGTGGCTCGGCGCCGAACTCGATGAGCTCCGCCCCGAAATCGTCGTCGCGCTCGGGGCCACGGCGCTGATGTCCCTGCTCGGGCGAAGCGTGGGTGTCACCAGAAACCGCGGCGAGCTTCTGACGGCGCCCGGGGGCTTCTCCGTTCTCGTGACCATCCACCCCTCCTATCTTCTGAGAATCCGAGGCAGATCCGACCCCGAAGCGGAACGCGCCCGGTTTGTCGACGATCTCGCCAAGATCAAGGCTCGCATCGGTTGACGGTCAGGACTGCCGGTCGAGTTCCGGATAGTGGCGGAAGACGCAGGATTCGTTGAAGGCGAGCCGCCGCTCCGAGGCCAGATAGCTCAGAATTCTCGGCCGTGCACGAACGGCATCATGCAAGGCGACCAGTCCGGGAATGTTTGCCTCATAGGCATCCATCGCCTTGGGAAAGGCATAGCGGAGGCCTTCGATCACCTGGAAAAGCGAAAGATCGACGTAGCTCAACCGGTCCGAGACCATATGGCTCGGCCCTTTGGGGTTCTGTGTGAGCACGCGTTCGAAATAGCCGAGAAACTTCGGCAGGCGCTCGGAGAGGAAATCGGCCGACCGCCTCAGCGCTTCGGGCTTCTGGTCCTCGAAATAGAGAGACACGGCGATCGGATGATGCGTGTCGTGAATCTCCGCGACGAAATCGGTGATCGTCAGCTGCAGACCATTGGCAAGGGTTCGAAGTCCCTCGTCCTCGGCAACAAGGCCGAGCCTCGGCCCGAGATAAAAAAGGATGTTGGCGACGTGGCTTATGACGAGGTCGCCATCGACGAGGAACGGGGGAGCGAAGGGAGCGGCGGCTTCACCGGGCTCCTTCATAAGCTTCAGCATTTCATTCGTGCCGCCCGGCTGGCGGGCAATGTCGACGTAATCCGCGCCGGCCTCCTCCAGCGCGAGGCGCACGAATTCACCGCGGCCGGGAATACCATCCCAGTAATAGAGCTTGTATGGCATGAAAGGTCCCCTTCTTTGCCAGCATTCATCTTTGTTCGCCGGAGTCTATTCTGAGCACGATTGAAGGAAACATACAGCCGCGCAATTCGTTCCGGTTCGGCAGGGAACGGAACATCCTGCGCCGAGGAGAAAACCAATGAAAATCGAAGAGCTCATGTTCGCCGAAAGCGGCGGCGTACCGAACAACCCGCGCCTGCCGGTCCTGGTCTATCGTCAAGCGGTCGACGTTACGGAAAATGGAGCCACACAGATAGAGGAACGCTTCCGGGCCAATGGTTGGCGCGGCCTGTGGCGCAACGGCGTCTTTGCCCATCACCATTACCATTGCGGTGCGCACGAGGTTCTCGGGATCGCGGAAGGCCGGGCACGGCTGCTGATCGGAGGGCCGGAGGGACAGGAGGTCGAGGTCGCAGCCGGCGACGTCATCCTCCTCCCGGCAGGTACGGGCCACCGCCGGAACGAGGCGAGCATGGATTTCCTGGTCGTCGGCGGCTATCCGCCGGGTCAGGATGCCGAGATCCAGAGCGGCGCCGCAACCGCGGATGACCGTAAGGCAATCGCCTTGGTGCCGCTGCCGAGCCTGGACCCCATTCTCGGCGCAGAAGGACCTGCGGTCACCGTGTGGCAGTCCGCCATGCATGCGGGGGACGGTCTCGGCGAAGCACAGGGCCACTGATCACGCGCCGCAGTCGTCAGCGCAGCCAGACCGGGAGGTCGGCGGCGGTGCGGCAGCCCGCTGCCCGCTCTTTCAGTCCCAGTTTTTCCCAGGCGAATTTCTGGGCAGCGATCTGTGCCATTTCCTTGGTCTCGTAGATGTCCGGCAGGACGTATGCCTTACGGCCACACGACAGGAGCGCCCTGTGGCTCAGCAGATCGTAGTGAAGCTCGAGGTATTCTTCGGAATGCATGGGACCCTCCCAGGTGGCGATAAGGAAAACGGCAGCCGTCGCGGGAAGTTCCATGCTGCCCGCCGATTGCTGCGACGGTCAACGCTGCCGACGGAACATAGACGTCGCTTTCGAGTTGATGACGCTTACGGGAGTTCAGTCATGAGCACGAACAAACATGGAGAACCGCGCCCGGGGGCTGATGCGCGCCCGCTCGACCCACCGAGCGTCGACGAGCCGATCGACGCATGGGGGCGAGATCGGAAGAGCGCGCCGGGGGTCGGGAACCAACTCGACGAACTACGCGAGCGCATCGCCCGGCTACAATCCGAAATCGACGCCATCGCGACCGAGACCCACACGGCCGTTGGCACGGTGCCCGGAGGCGACAGGCTCGAAACAGCAAAAGACGTGGTCGCCGAAAAGCGCGGCGAGATCAAGCGACTGACCGCGCGTCTCGAAGAGATCGAGCAGACACTTGGCGGTAACGCCTAGTTTTCCGGACCTAAAATACGGTCATCCATACGCCGCGCCAGAAAAGCGAATCCGGGTCATCGAGGCGCTCGCAATCGTCGGTCGAAGGCTTCCGGATCTTTGCAGGCGCCGGCTCGATGCCGGTAAAAGGAGGCACAGGGCGCCCTTCGCGTTCCGTCGCGGGTTCCGGTTTTTTGATCGTAAGCATCGCGAGATCCTTTCCGCCGTAAAGGCATTCCGGCCTCAAGTGCTCCTTCCGCTTCTCCTCCGAGATCCGTCTTCGGGTCAGTCCCGGTTAATGAATTTACAGAAGCGGCTGGGTTGCCCGTCGTCAGTCATGTCCTGATGGAGGAAGGCCAGGTTCTCGTCGTCGAAGATCTTGAAGAATTCGTCCCAGGAAATTTTCTCCAGCGTGTCTTCCGGTTTGCCGAAATCAACGCGAAGCAGACCACCACCCCCTTCGGTCGCGCCCTTCACGCGCGCCGGCTGCCCCTTGCGGGCTTCTATCCAATTGCGGATCGTGTCGTGGTCGATCGTAGTCATCGCAGCGGTCATCGGAAACTCCATCAACTGGTATGCCGGCGGCGCCTCCGTATCCGAAGCGCCATCCTCAGCGGCAGCGAACGCGGTGTGCGCTCAACGCGCCCCAGCTGTGTAAATCGATCGCTGCGCTTATTGTTCCGCCTCAGCGCCGCGTGCGGTCGCTTGGCTCCGCGGCGGTTGCCTCGTCGTCGTGCGGTTCCCAGCCGAATATGCTGCGCCCGCCGAAACGCGCGGAGTCCCTGAATTCGCCCGCGACGATCTCCTTGAGGTCGGGCCCCGTGACGTAGCGCTCCAGCCGGCGCGATTGCTCGTCGAGCCGCTTCAGAGCCGCAAGCTCTTCCTCGCGCCCGAGCCGGCCCTTGCTGACCGCGGACTTCATGATCCTGATCGTCTCGTCGTAGACTTTCACCGGCACGGGGAACGGATGGCGGTCCTTGCCGCCATGGGCGAGCGAAAAGCGGGCAGGGTCCGAGAACCTGCAAGGCGTCCCGTGGACCACCTCCGCGACCATTGCCAGCGCCTTGACCGTCCGCGCGCCCACGCCCGGCACCAGCAGCAGGTCCTTGAAATCCGCCGGACCACGGTCGGCGGCGGCGGCGAAGTTGCCGTGCAGGCGCCGGAGATTGACGTCGCTTTCGCGTACATCGTGATGGGCAGGCATGAAGAGATGCGGCAGCATCGGCTGTGCCGGCGAGGCCAGAGGAGCCCCCCGAGACTCGATCCGGGCGACCTCGCGCAAGAGCCCGTCGGGCCCGAATGACTGGAGGAGATCGAGCTGCGCGGTCCTCGAGGCGGCGGCGCGGCGGTCGGCCAGATTGACGATCTCGCCCTGTTCTCTGCCTTCGATCGCGCTATGCGGCGCGTCGACGAAGCTTGTCAGGCCCTCCGAGAGCCAGTGATAGCGCCTCGCCTGCCGGAGGTCGCCGTTCATGCCCTGCTGGACGACCACCCACCTGGCATCGTCCGTGACGACGAAACCGTGCAAGTACAGATCGAAGCCGTCCTGAACGGCCGCACTGTCGACCTTGGCGACGAGGCGGCTCGCTTCTGCCAATGCGCCGCCATCGAAACCGACACGATTGCCGATCGACATGAGTTCGCCCGGAGTTTTGCGGGAGTGCTGGCCGCGGCCGCCGCAGACATGGATGCCCAGCTCGCCGGAAAGCGGGGTGAGACCGCGTTTCAACGCACCGATGACGCTCGTGGTGATACCGGAGGAATGCCAGTCCATGCCCATGACGGCACCGAAGGACTGAAACCAGAACGGATGCGCAAGCCGCTTTAGAAACTCGTCGCGTCCATAGTGATGAACCACCGCTTCGGTGACCAGCGCGCCGAGGCGCGTCATACGGTCGCCGAGCCATCGCGGCACGCGGCCGCCATGCAGCGGGAGATCCGCATTGCCTGCTCTTTGAGCCATAGTGTTTCCGTTCTGCGTCCCGACCGACAGGGCGCGTCGCCATCAGGCGCCGCGCCGACCCACTTAACATAGTGGAAATTGGAGCACGAAGCGAAAAACGCAGGCACGAGGACGCGCCGCGCACGAAGACAACCTTGAGAACGAGGGCGAACCCAAGCCCTCGGAGGACTACGCCGCGGATCGAAGGCAATCCGCCAGCCGGAGGCGATGGGAGCACCGCAGTGCGAGCGGTTAAGCCTTCGCACTGCGGCCCGCCTCCTCCGGCGGCCGCCTTCGATCACGACCCTCGATAATGCCGTCGCCTGCCCTAGCCGACAAACATCTGGCGCAACCGAGCAAACAGGCCTGGCTGTTTCTCGACAAGCATTGCGCGGATGTGGCGGGCGGCCGTCGATGCGCTGACCGTCGCGCCGAAATGGCAATAGCAGATGACCTTATGTAATTGCTCGTCGCTCAGCTCGAAAAACCGCCTCGCTTCGCCGTAGCTGTCGTTCTCCATCCCGGCGGTCCGGAAGACCGGATCCTCGAAGGCGACGGAGATCGGCGAACCGTCGCCGCGCATGGCCGCGCGGACTCTCGCCGGCTGATACTCTGTTTCGTGCAGCGTCGAAAGGCGTCTGTGAGGATCACGTTCCAGGAGTTCCGCCCAACGCTCAAGGCGCTCCTTGCGCGATAACGTCCGTCGCGGCAGGTCCTGCTTGACCTCGGCGACGCCCTGTAACTGCTCGATTGCTTGGTGCTTCATTGCGACCTCCTACTCTTACGATAGTTGGTCCCCCAATTTCCACCTCGTAGGCCTTATCAGCGTGACTCCAACCGGTCGGGAAGTCCAATCACGAAAATAGATCATGCCAAATTTGGCGCATGGCGTCGCACGCGGCGGCGCTCGTCACCCCTTGACGGCGCCGGACGTCAACCCCGCGACGATCTTGCGCTGGAAGATCAGGACGAGAACGAGCAGCGGCAGCGTCACCGTGACCGACGCGGCCATGATCTGGCCGAACGGATATTCATAGCGGCTGCTACCCGTCAGAAGGCCGATCGCGACCGGAACCGTCCGGTTCTCGTCGGTCAGGATGAAGGTGAGCGCGAAGAGGAATTCGTTCCATGCGAGGATGAACGACAGCAGACCGGTGCTGGCAATCGCAGGCCCCATCAGAGGCAGCAGCACATGGGTGAGAATGCGCAGGCGCGAACAGCCGTCGATGAGCGCCGCCTCCTCCAATTCGTTCGGCAGGTCACGGATGAAGCTCGTCAGGATCCATGTCGTAAAGGGCAAAGTGAGAATGAGATAGGAAACGATCAGCGCCGACGGCCGATTGTAGAGCCCGAGCCATCCGATCACCTCGAACATTCCCGAAAGCACCACCACTTGCGGGAAGACCGAGATCATAAGAACGGCGATCAGAACGATGCGGCCCGGAGGAAAATGCAGGCGGCCGAGCGCGTAAGCTGCGAGAATGCCGATGACGAGGGAGATCGCCGTGCTGACAAGCGCGACCACGCCGGAATTGACGAGCGCGCCCATGAATACCGGATTGTCGAACAATTGCCTGTAGTTGCTGAAATCGAGCGCCGGCAGCAGAGTGAACTGGTAAAGCGCCTGCCCCGTCTTGGTCGAAGAGACGATCGCCCAGTAATAGGGAAACAGCATGTAGACGAGGACGGCCGCCACGCCGGCATAGAGTCCGGCCGTCTTGACGCGGCGCAAGGTCCGGTACGTCGCGTTCGAATAGCGTCTCGTCATGGCTGCGCTCACCGTCATCGATACCCCCTCAGCCCGTCGCCCGATCGAGGCGCAAAAGCCCGACGATGACGATGGCGATCAGCCCGATGATCATGAACACCCAGGTGGAAGCAGCGGCTCCAAGGCCGAGGTCCTGAAAGCTGATGAGCTGGTCGCGCGCATAGATCGACATCGTCATCGTGTTTTCGTTGTTGGCCGCAAGCACGTAGCTCAGATCGAACATGCGGAGCGCGTCGAGCGCGCGGAAGAGTATCGCGACGCCGATCGCCGGCGTCGCGAGCGGCAAGGTTATGGACCAGAAGCGTTTCCAGTGCGGCACGCCGGAAACGTCCGCTGCCTCGTAGATTTCCTCGGGGATCAGTTGCAGGCCGGCAAGAATGAGGAGCACCATGAAGGGCGTCGTCACCCAGACGTCGATGAAGATCACCGTCCCGAGGATCAGCGAAGGATCGGCTGTCCAGGCGACGCCCTTTTCGACGAGTCCCAACGCGACCAGGAGCTTGTTGATCAGCCCGAACTGATCGTTGAGCATCCATTCCCAGATCCGGGCCGAGACGACCATCGGCATCGCCCAGGGAATGAGGATCGCCGCCCGCACGATGCCGCGGCCGGGAAAAGCGCGGTGAAGGAGCAAGGCGATCGCAAGTCCGAGAAGCGTCTCCAACCCGACGGATACCAGCGTGAAGACGAGCGTGTTCCTGACCGCGCCCCAGAACACCGGGTCTTCTGCAACTTCCACGAAATTCTCGAAACCCACGAATCCGTAATCCGAAGGGGCATCGAGATAAGCGTCGGTGAAGGAGAAAAAAATGCTGCGGGCGAGCGGCCATATCGCCACCGCCACCAGCGTCAGCAGCAACGGGAGCAGGAATATCCATGCGGTGCGGCGTTGCTGCCGCTCCATCCGGCGGGCGGCGTTCACGACGATGCTCCAAGGGCCAATGGAACGCTCGCGCGGTGATCGATGCGCCGGCCATCCTCTCCGAAGAGGTAGAGACCTTCCGGTTGCCAGCTCAGGCCGACGGGGTCGCCGGGGGCGACTTGCGGTGGACTTCCCGTCGAACGAACCATCCAGACCAGCGTCTCGGTGAGCCGCACATAGCAGACATATTCATAGCCGAGGTCCTCGATCCGCTCGAAGGTTCCGCGGATCGCGCCTTTCGTGTCGGCACCGACAAGCTTCAAAGCCTCCGGCCGCAAGCCGATTTCCGCAGGCCTTCCTTCGGCCGCGAGATATTCCGCGGCGTAGGCGAAGCCGCCTGCCCCCCTCAGAACCGTAGCGGCGGAGCCTGTCGCTTCGAGCGGGGCGAAATTCATTCTCGGGCTGCCGAGGAAGCCGGCAACGAAGCGATTTTCCGGCCGGTCGTAAAGCTCGCGCGGCCGCCCCACCTGCTCGATCTGCCCGTGGTTTAGAATGACGATCCGGTCCGCGAGCGTCATCGCTTCCGTCTGGTCGTGGGTGACATAGATCATCGTCGTCTTGACGCCGGCGTGCAGCTTGGCGATCTCGAAGCGCATTTCCATGCGCAGGTCCGCGTCGAGATTGGAAAGCGGCTCGTCGAAGAGGAAGACTTCCGGTTGGCCGACAAGCGCCCGGCCGATCGCCACGCGTTGCCGCTGACCGCCGGAAAGCTGGCGCGGCCGACGCTCGAGCAGGTGACCGATCTTCAGCATGTCCGCGACCCTGGCGACACGGCGACGGATTTCATCCTTGCCGAGCCGCGCCGTTTCCAACGCAAAGCCGATGTTTCGCGCCACATTCATATGCGGGTAGAGCGCGTATGATTGGAAGACGAAGGCCAGTCCACGTTTGGACGCCGGCACGTCCGTCACTTGGTCGCCGCCGATAAACACGTCGCCGCCGGAAACCGGCACGAGGCCGGCGATCAGTCGAAGAAGCGTCGACTTCCCGCAACCGGATGGGCCGACGAAGACGACGAACTCCCCGTCCTCGATCTCGAGATCGATGGAGCGGATCACGTCATAGGTGCCGAAGGTCTTGCTGACGTTCTTCAGGGAGACCGAAGCCATTCCATTTCCCTTCCAGGCCTTTCGCGGCAGCGCGTCCAACGCAGCCGGTTTCGATGAGGCGCCCCCGGCCGGGCCGAGGGCGAGCTCTCGTCATTTCGCCTTCACGTCGCGCTCGAGGCGGCGCTCGAGGTCGGCGAGTTCCTTGGCGACATCGTCCTTGCCGGAGATGATATCGTGTACGGCCCGGTAGAAGGTGCGGGAAACGCGGTTATAGTTCTTGCCGGTCGCAGCCGACGGACGTGCGACCGATTCCTCGAAGGCGGTCTTCGCCATGCTCAGGAAGGGGATCTTAGCCAGCACATCGGCGTCCTCGTAGAGCGCCTCGACGGTCGGATTGTAGCCGCCTTCGATCGCACGCATCTTCTGGTCTTCCGCGCCGACCATATAGCGCAGCAGCTCCGCGGCAAGCTCCGGCTTCTTGGAATATTTGGAGACGCCGAGATAGGCCGTGCCGAGCGCGCCGCTCGACTTCTGCCCGTCCGCACCGACGGGAAGCGCGCTCACTCCGACCTTGCCGACGAGCTTGCCGCCCTCGGCCTGCGACGTTCCCCAAACATAGGGCCAGTTGCGGTGGAAGACGGCATTGCCGCTCTCGAAGAGGGCACGTGAGTTTTCCTCGTCATAGTTCAAGACCCCCTCGGGCGAGATCGTACCGATCCAGCCGCGGGCACGGGTGAGCGCCGCCTCCGTCTGCGGATTGTTGATCGTCACCTCGCCGTCGTCGGAAAGAATGGTGCCGCCGCCGGCGGAAGCGATCCACTCCAGAGCATCGCATGTCAGGCCCTCATAGCTCCTGCCCTGCCAGGAATAGCCCCAGATGTCCGGGCTGCCGGCCTTGCGCTCCGCGTCCTGGATCTCCTTGGCTGTCGCCGTCAGCTCATCCCAGGTTTTCGGCGGCTGCTTGCCGTATTTCTCCAGAAGGTCCTTGCGGTAGAACATGAGGCCCGTATCGATATAGAAGGGCATCGACAGGAGCTTGCCGTCGAGGCGCGCCGCATCCGCGGCAGAGGCGAAATGCGCCTTCACCTCGTTCTCGGGTACGAGAGAGGTCAGATCGAGGAGATGATCCTTGAACATGCCGAGCCAGATGACGTCGATATAGAGGACGTCCATGTCGGACGACTGGGCCGCGAACAATTGCTGATAGATCGGAATGGCGTCGTCGAGATTCTGCGGCATCCGGTTGAGCTTCACCTCGTGCCCGGTGTCTTTCGTCCATTTCTGGACGGCCTTCTCGCAAAGTTCGTAATCGGTCGCCGAACAGAACATCGACACGGTGTCCGCCTTTGCCGGAAAGGCCGATGCGACGGCAAAAACGGTCATGCCTGCGAGTGTTTTCAACATATGCTTCATGTTCGTTCCCTCATTTGTTCGCTTGTGAACGCAAGCTATATCGCGGCCTCCCGCCGCCGATATTTCGTCAGATCCTCTTTGAAAGGCAGGTTGCGGCCGCCATATCCCGTCACGGCCAGCGAGCCGCAGATCACGCCGAGCTCGATCGCGCCGCCGATGTCGGGCTCGGTGAGGAGCCCATGAACGAAGCCGGCGTTGAAACTGTCGCCTGCGCCCGTCGTATCGAAGACCTCGACGGCAAGCGCCGGCACGCGGGTCGTCCGGCCCTTGGAGGAAGCGATCGCTCCGTCCGCTCCGCACTTGATCACGACGGTCGGGCAGAAGCGGGCGATCGACGACAGCGCACGCTGCACGTCCTCCTCGCCCGTCAGCGCCTTCGCTTCCGATGCGTTCGGCAGAAAGACGTCGATCAGTCCCAGCATGTCCTCCATTCCGGGCGTCGAGAGCCGATAGTCGACATGCTGGCAGTCCGAACAGACGGTGATCCCGAGTTCGCGCGCGGCCTCGATCAGCCGCCGTCTTTCATTGTCGAGCGAAAACCCCTGCAGAAGCAGTATGCGCGGCCTGATCCGCGCCAGATCCTCCGGCGTCGGCAACGGGTCCGGCTCTTCGGCATAGCTGATGAAGCCGCGGTCATGCGCGAAGGAAAAGGCTGCACTCACGCGGCGCAGCGGCCTGTCGATATGGATGAAGAGGCGATCGTCGATATTCTCGCGGCGCGCTTCCTCGAGGATCATGCGGCTGAAGATATCGTTGCCGAACTGGCACCACCACCCGGCACTCGTTCCAAGCCGCGCGAATGCCAGCGCCGTCGAATAGGCGGCACCCGGCACCCACTCGAATTCCTCCGCCCAGAGATCGGCGCTGATCTTCGGCACCTCCGGGAGGCCACGGAAGATCAGGTCGAAGTAGTATTCTCCGACCACCATGACGTCATTGCGCGAACCGGGGCCCGCGCCGATCACGACCATTCCCCTGCGAACTCGGCGTGTGCCGCCAGATACTCATCGACGAGAGGCACGGCGCGCGAATAGGAAAGCACAAGGGGGTGAGCCATGAGCGCCTGGACCGCAAGATCGCGGCTGCGTTCCCTGATCGCCCGCACGGCCAGCCGTTCGTAGCGCTTCACATTGTGGACGAGCTGCGACTGCGCTTCCGGCATCGCACCGATCTTCAGCGGCCGGATACCTTCGCCATCGACCACGCAGCTCACCTCGACGACATCGTCGTCCCGCAAGCCTTCGATGGCGCCTTCGTTGCGCACGTTGAGGCCGGTATAGCAGGGTTTGCCGGTCTCAAGTGCATCGACCAGATTGAGCGCGACGCCGGCATAGCCCTCGCCCTCCTCTCCCGTCTCCGCGGCGGCAAGGCCTTCGACCAGCCGGTCGGCCTCTTCCATGCTGGGGGCGTCCGTCAGCGCATAATGCATATAGGTGGCGTTGCGGCGCCGCTCGTAAGCGTAATAGGCGGCGAGCGCCGCATCGGCGCCGGTATTCAAATCCATCGCGCTGAGCCGCGAGATCAGCGCTGCGTTCAGGTCCTTGACCTCCTCGCCGCGCGTGCGTGCATCGGCCTTGAGCGCCTCGACCGCCTTCTCCGCATAATAGTAATAATAGAGATATTCGTTGATCCAGTTGCGCTGGCTTCTGATGAGGCTCGCATCGAACATGCGCTGAGAGGTGGAGCGAAGAAAGCCGTCGTCATCGAGCAGCGACTGAAGGACTTCCTTGCCGTCGATCGTTGCGCGCCTGGTAAAGGACAGATGGTTGAGCCCATAGACTTCGCAGCGCACGTCGTTCTGTTGCACCTTGTGCCAGTGCGCCAGCGCCTCCTGCGCACCGTTCGCCCCGTCACAGATGCCGACGGTACGATGATAGCCCTCGTTCTGCAGCGCCTGAGTCACGAGCCCCGCCGGATTGGTGAAGTTGAACAGCCACGCATCGGGACTGACCTTCTTCAGGATCTCGGCATATTTCAGGATGACCGGAATGCTGCGAAGGGCCATGGCAAAACCGCCGGGACCGGTGGTTTCCTGGCCAAGCACCCCGTGGGCCAGCGCGATGCGCTCGTCCTTGATACGCCCATCCTCGTTGCCGGGGCGAACCGTCGTGACCACATAGCGCGCGCCGTCGAGCGCGCGTTCTGCGTCGGCCGCCATGGTGATCCGGACCGGTGACTGCATGCGCCGCGCCAGTTCCTGGCTTATACGCCCGAAAAGCTCGAGCTTGCGCTCGTTGATGTCCTGCAGGCAGATCTCGGTCAGGCCGCTTCTCTCCGCGCGCCTCAGCGCCGAACCGACAAAAAGGGGTGCCCGGACTCCGCCGCCGCCGATCAAGGTCAGTTTCATTCTTTACTCCGCCGTTCCGATCGTGGTATCGCTACTGGATATAACCAGTTATGTCAATTCGGACGGAAGCCGTTTTCCCGGTTTCCACTGGCGATCGCCGGAGTAGTCAGCGGCGCCTGCCGGCGATCCGAAAACCGCTTGGTACTTGTCTTCGGTCCGGACAGGTGCAATGCAAACGAACATCCGGAAACCGGCGGCTGAAACAAGAGAGCATGGCACGTCAAGCGAACCTACCGGACGAAAGCCCCATTGATCGCAACCATCCGGATGCGCTCTACGCACAGCTGCGAAATCTTCTGAAAGGCATGATCGAGCGGCGCGAGCTGTCGGTGAACGATAAGCTCCCTTCCGAGCGGGAGCTGGTGGCCGCCTACGGCGTCAGCCGCATCACCGTGCGCCAGGCGATCAAGGATCTCGAAAATCTCGGCTACCTGCAGACGCGGCCCGGAAAGGGCATCTACGTCACAGCGCCCGCGCCGTTTTACGAACTGGAAGTCGTTCGCAGCTTCACCCAGACGGCCCATGCAAACAATCGCAAGCCCGGCATGCGGCTCCTCAGGGCGGAGATCGTCGGGGCCGATCCGGAGGTCGCAAGACCGCTTTCGCTGCCGACCGGCGCCGAAGTGGTCTTTCTGGAGAGGCTGCGCCTTCTCGACGATTTACCGGTGGTCGTGCAGCGGGACTGGTTCTCCGCCTCGCTCGCGCCCGGCATTCTCGACATCGACTGGACGGTCGAGAACAGGTCGCTTTACGGCGAATTCGAGAACCGCTACGGCATCGTCCCGACGCGCGGACAATCGACCTTGAGCGCGCGGCTTGCATCCGACCTGGAGGCGTCCCTGCTCCAACTCGAGCGGCCGGCGGCCGTCCTGACGCTCGATCAGATCGCCTATGACAATCACAACCGTACCGTCAATATCAGCGCGGCAGCCTATCATCCGACGCGCTATCCGCTTTCGCTGAGGCAGTCGCACCGGCGCTTCTAGCCAGAGCACTTCCGGGAAACGTCCAATACCGCCCGGCGCCGGTCTCAATCTTCCCGGAAGGCATGCCGCATCTGGTCGGTAAGGGGCTTGGTCAGATAGGAGATCACCGTCCGGTCGGCGATCTTGATGAACACCTCGGCCGGCATGCCCGGATAGAGCGAAAGGCCCTTCAGCTTGGCGAGGCTCTCCGCTTTCGGCCGGATGCGCAGCGGGTAGTAGCTGGCGCCGGTGCGCTCGTCCGTGACAAGATCAGGAGCGACGGTCACGACTTCGGCTTCGACCTCCGGCGTAGTGCGCTGGTTGAAGGCGCTGAAGCGGATTTCGACCGGCTGGCCGACACGGATCTGGTCGATGTCGTGGGTCGCTACCTTCGCCTCGACCGTCAGGTCCTCGGCCTCGGGCACGACAAGCATCAGCGTTTCGCCCGGATTGACGACGCCGTTGACGGTATGGATCGCCAGTTGGTAAATGCGCCCGGGAAGCGGCGCGGTGATATCGAGGCGGCGCAGCTGGTCGGTCGCGGCGGTGCGGCGCTCCTCATATTCGGCGATCTTCGCCTCGACGTCCGTCAGTTCCTTCGATATCTCGCTGCGCCGGTCCTCGTCCAGCTGCAGGATCTGCAGGTCGATCTCGCTCGACTTGCCCCGGGCCTGGGCCCGGGCGGCGATATGCCTGCCGCGTCCACCCTCCAGCTCCGCCCGCTGGCGCTTCAGCGTCGTTACCCGCTGCATAGGCACGAGCCCCTGGCCGAAAAGCGAATCGACTCCGGTCAGCTCCTCCGCAATCAGCTTCAGCGCCTCCTCGATCGCGTTCAACTGCACAGTGAGCCCTTCGACCTCATCGGCGAGCTGCGCCTTTCTCGATTCGAGCTGTCCCTTCATGCCGGAAAGCGCCGACCGGCGGCTGTCAAAGAGCCGCTGTTCGCCCTCTATGAGCTTCGCCGCCGCCGTGCCGGGGATGAACTCGGCAAGATCCTCCTCGATTTCGAAGGATGCGGCGCCGATCCGCTCCGCCTGCAGCCGGGCGCGTCGGGCGTAGAACTGCGCCAGCGTGCTCTCGATGATCGCCAGATTGGCACGCACGGTGGTACCGTCCAGGCGGATCAGCACCTGGCCCGCTTCGACCCGATCGCCTTCCTTGACCAGGAGTTCGCCGACGATGCCACCGGTCAGATGCTGGACTTTCTTGACGTTGTCGTCGACGATCACGACGCCGCCGGCAACGATGGCGCTCGAAAGCTCCGTCGTCGCGGCCCAGCCGCCGACACCGGCAACGAGGGCAAGCGCGAGGACCGAGACGCCGATCAAATGGCGGGAGAGCGACCGGCGTGCAGTCGGCCTCTGCTGCTGGATCCAGCCCTTCATTGCTTCGCCTCCTGCCCTTCTGTAACGACTTTCAGGGCATTCTGTCGCTCCACCTGTTGCGGGCGAAGCACCTGGCCGAGAACCTGCTCCTTCGGCCCGAAGGCCTGCATGCGACCCTCGTTCATCATCAGCACGAGATCGACGCTTGCAAGCGCGCTCGGCCGATGGGCGACGACGATGACGATGCCGCCGCGGCTGCGCACGCTCATGATCGCTTCGCTGAGCGCCTGCTCGCCCTCCGCATCGAGGTTGGAATTCGGCTCGTCGAGAACGACGAGGAAGGGATCGCCGTAAAGGGCCCTCGCCAGAGCCACCCGTTGACGCTGGCCGGCCGAAAGCGTCATGCCGCCATCGCCGATCTCGGTGTCATAGCCGTTCGGCAGGCGCAGGATCAGATCGTTGACACGCGCCGCCTTCGCGGCGGCGACGATCGCCTCCGATGTCGCGTCTTCCGCAAAGCGGCAGATGTTCTGCGCGATCGTCCCGGCGAACAGTTCCACGTCCTGCGGCAGGTATCCGACATGTTTGCCGAGCGTGTCGCTGTCCCACTGGTCGAGCGCCGCGCCGTCGAGCCGAACGGAACCGCGATAGGCGGGCCAGATTCCGAGGATGGCGCGCGCCAAAGACGATTTTCCCGAGGCGCTCGGGCCGATCACGCCGACGGCGCCGCCGGCACGGACGGTGAAGTTCACATCCGAGACGATGAGGCGCTGTGCCGCGGGCGGACCGCTTGCCAGCCCCTCCACCGTGAGGCGTTCGCGCGGGTCCGGAAGCTGGAGCGGCGCGTCGGCCTCCGGCAGGGCTTTGAGCAATTCCTTGAGACGCTGCCAGCTCTGACGTGCCGCGACAAGACCGCGCCAGTTGCCGATCGCAAGTTCCACGGGCGCAAGAGCCCGGGCCGTCAGGATCGAGCCGGCGATAATGATGCCGGGCGAAGCTTCGCCGCGGATCACCAGAACGGCGCCGGCCGCCAGAACGCCGGATTGCAGCGCCATGCGGAAGACCTTCGACAACGCGCCATAGCCGTTGCCGATGTCGGACGTACGCCGGTTCTCGTCACGGAATTCCGTGTTGCGGCGCTCCCACAGCCCGGTGAGCCGCGCGGACATGCCCATGGCATGCACCACTTCGGCATTGCGCTGGGAGGCCTGAGCGAAGGCGTTGCGCAGCCCTCCGGCTTCCGACGCTTTCTTGGCAGGCGCCTGCGTGCCGCGGTTGGTGAGATAGGTGAGCAACGTCAGGATCAACCCGCCGATGATCGCGATCAATCCGATGACCGGGTGAAAAAGAAAACAAATCGCGACGTAGAAAGGCAGCCAGGGCAGGTCGAAGAGCGCGGCCGGACCGACGCCGGACAGGAACGACCGGACCTGATCGAAGTCGCGCAGCGCCTGAAGGCCGTCTCCCTGCATTCTGAGCTTCAACGGCGCCTTCACGATGGCGCGGTAGATGCGTCCGTTCAGGCTCTCGTCGAGGGCGCCGGCGATGCGCACCAGCATCCGCCCGCGGATGAGCTCGAAGGCTCCCTGAAAGGCATAAAGCAACAGCGCGAGGAGAGAGAGGGCAATCAACGACGGAATGCTGCGGCTCGGCAGGATCCGGTCGTAGACTTCGAGCATGAAGAACGAACCGGTGAGATAGAGAAGATTGACGAGCGCGCTGGCGATGCCGACGCCGATAAAGGCCGCCCGGCAATCGCGTAGTGCGGCGGCTGGATCGGCATTCCTGCCCTTGGATGTAGCCATGAACTCAGGCACCGGCTGATATCTCGCTATCGGGTTTCAGGTGCATGCGGCTCCTTTTCTCTTCATCCGCCGCCGAACACCGCAGACCGGCCATCCGCATCGACGCTCTTTTGTCCCGTTGTCTGGACCGTGCCGGCTCATACTTCCAAAGCTCGCAAGGAAGAGTTGTTCCCGAAAATATAATGATGTACGCCAAACTTGCTTAATTGACTACCGGTCACTGCGAATCCCGCGCTTTGCTGCCGGCATTCGCGCCATCACTCCATCGAAGCTGCGGCCTCGGCCAGAGGGGCGGATACGGTCGGAGGGATCGGCTCGGCCGTCGCTGCCAGAGAGCTTCCCTCGATGCTGCCGCCCCTTCCCCATGTCGCGGCAAGGCTCATCAGTTCCTCCATTTCCCGCCGGAGCCGATGCCATGCGAGGATCTCGTCCGCGTGCGTCGCATTGGTGCGCGGATCATAGAAGCGGCCTATCTCGTCGCCGGCGCTCCTGCGGGCGGCCTCGAGCCGCCCCTTCAAGGCGCCCGCCTCCTCCTTCAGCGAAAAATACCGGCGCATTACCGCAATCAGGGCAAGATCGTTCGGACTGGCGTTCACGAGCATTCCTCCGCGCAATTTCTTCAGCCCGACGGCGCAGGGACTCGCGGCCGGCAGGGCCGGCCCCAATTGCCCAAGACTTTGGCACTTTTCCGGCAAGGCGGGAGAAAATGCGGCGCACGAAAAAGAACGACCCGGCGGAATATCCGCCGGGTCGTTCCTCGTCCTGATGAGACCTTTCGGCCGGATGGATCCAATGACCCGTGCTTGGCTCAAGCCTCGAGGCGTCTGCGCCCGCCCGTGTCGCCCTCGACCTGCTCCATTTCCCGCCTGTTGTGCCGGATCGAAGACCAGAGCGAAAGACCGATGAGGCCCGCCCCGCCGAGGCCGGTAATGACTTCGGGAATGTGGATCAGCGTCTGGAAGTACATGACCACGGAAAGGATCAGGATAGCGTAGAAGGCGCCGTGCTCCAGGTAACGGTATTCACTGAGCGTGCCCTTCTCGACCAGCATGATCGTCATGGAGCGGACATACATCGCCCCGATGCCGAGCCCGATGGCGATGATGAAAAGGTTCTGGGTCAAAGCGAAAGCGCCGATCACTCCGTCGAAGGAGAAGCTGGCGTCGAGCACTTCCAGATAAAGGAAAGCCCCGAAGCCCCCCTTCGCCGCAGCGCTCATCGTCTGCTGCGAGGCGTCGAGCAGACCGCCGACCACCTCGACGGCCAGGAAGGTGAGGAGGCCGTAAACGCAGGCATGAACGAAGACCACGGCTTCTTCCGCTTCGAGCAGCCTCGAAAAGCCGAGTATGAGCGCCAGCACGAAGGCAATTTCGACGCCTTTGATGGTCGCAAAGCGTGCCATCCGGCTCTCCAGCCATGCAATCCAGTGCACGTCCTTCTCATGATCGAAGAAATAGGTGAGACCGACCATCATCAGGAATGTACCGCCGAATGCGGCGATCGGCAGATGCGCCTCGTGCATGATCCGGGAATATTCCTCGGGCCGGGCCGCTGCGAGAATGACGGCATCGATCGGACCGATACCCGCGGCGATGACCACGATCAGCAGCGGAAAGACGATGCGCATTCCGAAAACGGCGATGAGGATGCCCCAGGTCAGGAAGCGTTGCTGCCAGACGGGGGTCATGTCCTTGAGCTTGTTGGCATTGACGATGGCGTTGTCGAAGGACAACGAGATTTCCAGGACGGCAAGCACGGTGCAGATAAAGAACACCGTCATCATTCCGCCGATGGTGCCGGTCGACTGCCAGCCGAGCCATCCGCCAAGCAGAAGCCCGGCAGCCGTAACGATGAACGCCCATTTGAAATAACCGAGGGCGGTTGTCTGTGTGCTGGATCCGGTCATGGGCGAACCTCCCCTCCACGCGCTGTGGAAGCGTGGGCGAAAGGGAGATTTCCAGAGACAAAAAAACGCACAGCCGTATGGGCACATGCGTGAGGCATGAGATCAGTTTTCATGGTAGCTATATCCGCCGGCGTGACTTGCTGGCGGTACCGACATCACGAGAGCGCCGTAAACTCTCGCCAGAGGGGCCCGGCACCAATGTTCATCCCGCATTCCGATGTCCAAGAGCGGGACGTCTCTTACTTAGCAATGCCGCGCCTTGCGTCAAGGGGCAGGCGCGTGCTCGCAGCGGAACCAAAAGCCCGTTTCCCAAGTTTCATTTCCAACCGGCAACAACCCCGCGAGGCTCGCGTCATGCATTGTTTCTGGTGGGATAAGAGTGTCGAATTGGAACTCGGAACCGAGGGCAAATATCGCGACGTGAAAAGCACGCGCGAGGCCGTAGAATGCCTGTTGCAGCGATGGCCGCGTCGGGATGGACCGGCGCTGGCCGCAGCCAAGCGCGTATGCCTCCAGGCTCTGGATGGCAAGGTAAAGACCGAAAGGGCCCGCAGGGCCTTTATAAAGGCAGCGGAAGAGGCACATATTTCGATCCGCAGCCATTAGACCAGGACAATTCAGATTCCAACGCGTCGAAAGACGCGGTCGATCGAGTTTCGGAGTGGGACGCGGGAGGCGCCGTGCTGGCGGCCTTCGTATTGGGCGAGGAAGAACGATGTACGAGATTCCATGGAGCAAGCCCGTCAATATCAACATGCTCGACGGCAGGTGCCGCACGGTTGTCGGCCCGCTCGATGCGATGCACTGCCTGCAAAGCGAATGGCCGGTGCGGGACGGCGCCTATTATGGCTGCGCCATCCGTGCATGCAATGCGGCGCTCAAGCGCAGAAAGAGACCGGAAGATGCGCGGGCTGCCTTCATCGCCGCTTTGCGGGAGGCCTTTCTGACGGTCGTGCCGCTGCAGGAGGAAGGTCATGGACCCCGGCCCTTGGAATGAATGCGTCCCCGTGCGGATGCCCGATGATCCGCAGATCCACATGGTGTCGAACACCCGACAGGCGGTCGAATTGCTGACGAAGCGGTGGCCGGTCAGCCACGGCCAGGCTTACCAGGCGGCAATCGACATCTGCATGGCGGTGCTCGAACGCGAATCCCCCGCTTATGTCGCGCGGGCGGCCTTCGTCGCTGCCGCCAAAGAGGCGCAGGTCAATATCGTAAGCTGACCGATACATGCGCGGGAGGACACCGCATGCGGCTTCCCGCGCGCACCCACGATTCAAGGTGCCTACGAAGCGTTGCGCGCCTGACGGAGCTTGGCGTCGGGTGGGAACTCTTCGCCTGCTCGCGTGTTGATCAGCGGATCAACAAACGTGGGATATCCGATGCCAAAGGCCAATGGTTTCAGCAGGTTTGCAAGTGCGGTGGCGGAGTATGCCGGGCGCCCCGCCGTCTTTGTCCTCGCCCTTGTATTGATAGCCGTATGGGCCCTCACAGGCCCGATCTTCGGTTTTTCCCAGACGTGGCAACTCGTCGTCAATACCGGCACGACGATTGTCACCTTCCTGATGGTCTTCGTCCTTCAGAACACGCAGAACCGGGACGGCCGAGCGCTTCAGACGAAGCTCGACGAGCTCATTCTGACGAGCTCGGCTGAGAACAGTTACGTAGGCATTGAGAGGCTCGACGAGAAAGAGCTGAAACGCCTGGGCGAGATACTCCAGCAGCACGCCCACGACGAAGACGATCATACGCTTCGGGAAAAGGTCGCGAACGTTCTCAGCCGGCGGCCGCCGACCCGGAGCTAGGCGTCGGAACCAAAACACACCGCATCCGTTTGCCTGACGAATGGCGGGCGACCGCAGAACCCAATGCGGCATGGAAGCGCCGCAGCGAACGAGGAGGTGCCGTATGCATCTTGTAGGTACACAAGTGATCCCCGAACAGGGCGGGAAAGCCGGCTTCACGGTCGAATTCGTCGGCGACGGCGGTGAGATCGTTTCGGTCTCGATGCGCAACGACGCGGCCGCAAACCTCAACCGGCTCAACGCCATCGAAAAGGCGCAAGCCGTCATGCGTGAGCTCGCGTCCGCCGATTGCAGCGCGATCGAGGAGTCCCAGGAAACCTCGAAAATCCACCGCAGCGCACGTGGCGCGAAAGACACGGATGAAATGGAAAGGCAGCTCGACGAGGGCCTTGAGGACACATTCCCCGCCAGCGATCCGGTATCCGTTACGGTTTCCACGATCCCGACCGACCGCGCGAAGAACGGCCAGCCATGAACCAGTCATCGCCCGTCGCCTTGATCACCGGTGCCGGATCCGGCATCGGCCGAGCCACCGCGTTTACGCTTGCCGCAGACGGCGTGAAGGTGGGAGCGCTGGGGCGCACCCGCATGGAGGTGGAGGAAGTCGCCGATGAGATCGTCGGTTCCGGCGGCCAGGCGATCGCGCTGGAGGCGGATATCTCCGACGAGCTGCAGATGCGCAACGCAGTCAGAGATCTTGTGCTCAAGTTCGGTCATCTGGACATCGTCGTCGCCAATGCCGGCATCAATGGCGTCTGGGCGCCGATCGATGACCTGAAGCCTTTCGAATGGGACGAGACGATCGCCGTCAACCTGCGCGGCACGTTCCTCACCCTGCATTTGACGGTTCCCTACCTGAAACAGCGCGGGGGCGGCGCCATCGTGGTCGTTTCGTCGATCAATGGCACCCGGACCTTCACGACACCGGGTGCCACGGCCTACACCGCCACGAAGGCGGCACAGGTCGCGATCGTTCAGCAATTGGCGCTGGAGCTCGGCAAGCACCGTATCCGGGTCAACGCCGTTTGCCCCGGCGAGATCGAGACGAACATCAACGACAACACCAAGCTGCGCCACGAAGCGGAAACGGCGATTCCCGTCGAATGGCCGGAGGGGCAGGTGCCTATCACCGACGGGCAACCGGGGCGCAGCGAAGACGTGGCGGAGCTTATCCGTTTCCTCGTCTCCGAGCGTGCGCGCCACGTGACCGGAAGCCCCGTCTGGATCGACGGCGGCCAGGGCCTGCTGCGATAGTCCCTCCCCTCGTCACAGATCATGATCGACAAGAATGCGTTCCGCGCTCGCTCGCCGGCCGTCTTTCCTGGTCTCGCCTGAGATGCGTTCCCCTGGCGACACTTCGACACGCAAAGCCGCACAGGAAAGGGCCCCGCCCGGGGCGGCGGGGCCCACTATTTTGTTCGTTATTATTGAGGAGAGCGTGGATCCGTAGGGGCTTTGCGGAGAGGGAACTTGATTCCACGCGGTCCGACTATCAAACCGTGCAGCGATGCGTTTGTTCCCTTCGCACCGGATAATGTTGTCGCTTCCGGGTTTTCCCGGACGATACCGCCAGAGGGCAAGCGATGGCGGGCGAATGAATCGTTAACCATCTAGCCGATAGACGTGGCTGGTGATGAACGTAGGGTGATTCGATGGCAGCTGAGTTTGGTGAACGAGCCATGGTCCGGGGCGGCGACGTGGTCGCGTTTCCTTTGGCGGCACGCGCAGGCGATGTCGACCGCTGCGCACGCGAACTCGACCGGATACACGGGCCCGCTGCCGTCGACTACTGGAAGAGCGAGTGCCGAAAGCTCGCCGAGCAGCTTTCGGCACTCGGTCTACGCGAGGACGATATCCGAAACGAGGTCCTCGCGTTCCAGGCGGAAGTCCAGATCGCTATCGCCGAACGCTATCAGGAACCTGCGGCCCGGAACCGCTCCGACAGCCGCCCATGATGCCTCGATCTTTGTAACGCCGGATAAATCACCCGGTCCAGCTATGTACGCGGAACTGCGCTTCCTCGGCGGCCTTTATGAAGGCGGCACGTGCGACATCGGGCTCGTCATCGCCGTCGATCACGCGCTCGCATGCTGCGAAGGCCTCGCGCTTTGCGTCTCCGTCGGCAACCGGCCAGTGATTTTTGAGGCAAAGAAAAGCGTCGCGGGTGCTCTGTACCCGTAGGACGCGGTTCTCACCGGCCTCCAGAATCACCGCCTCGCTCCAGAGGCGATCCTGCGTCAGCATGTCGACATTCCTTCAAGTTGGTTATCGACGGGCGCGGGCCGGTTGATTCCCTCGAGAACGAGACCGCCGAGTTCCGGATTGACCCGGCTGATGTCCGCAAGAGCCACGATGCCGGCCGCGTGTCGCTTCCCATTGACGACGACGAGGCGCCGGATGCGCAGGTCGTGCATCTTCTGGGCGGCAAGCAGGAGGCTGTCGTCCTCCTCGCAGGATTCGGCAGCGACTGTCATGAACTCGAACACGGCCGTCGAACTGGACAGCCCCTGCGCGACGACGGAGGTGACGATATCCCGATCGGTGACGATCCCGAGGATCGTTCCGACACCCGGCGTTTCCACCGGCACCGCGCCAACCCCTGTCTCGGCCATGAGCCGGGCGACGGACTGCGCCGTATCGGTGGGAGAAACGGTGAAAACCTGCCGAGACATTACGTCCCGAACACGGACCATCTTGTCCTCATGGCCGGCCATCGATGAGACTCCTCCCATTGATCGAGGCCGGAATTGCCACTTCATCTGCCGTCGACTTCTTTGGAGTGAGGTCGACACGGTAAGGGCCAATGACCTGAGGTTGCCAGGTATTCCGCCCCGATTTCTTCGGATTTGGATTTTCAGGCGGCCGGGCAAAGTTCGGACGCTTCTGTTTCAGTCGAACGCGCACGATACGCTCCCTTCTCTTGCGTGGACATGCGGGGGGCTGAAAACGCAGCCTTTCGATTAACGCACGAAGGTAGAAGGGGTTCCGGTCTAATTGCCCCGGCAGGCGTGTCAAGGCGGCTCAGGGTCCAGATCCGTCCGGTCCCTCGCATCCTGCAGCATGGAAGCGATTTCCGTCGTCATCGCGTTCTGCCTGGCAAAGGCTTCCGAGGGTACGACGCCGGGATCTTCCTCATGATCCTGAACGATCGGGACCTCTTCCAGGGCGCGGTTGACTTCCGCCCAGACGTCCTTGTGGCGGTAAAGCGCGGATAGGACGGCAACAAGGATTTCTCTGTGCGCCGCCAGGCGAAACTCGATGCTTTGATTTTCCATGTATTGCCCTCAAGGGCTTGCGTGGCGGCGCATGCCGNCCGCCACGCTCGTGATTCAGGGACAGGAGCCGCACCAAGCAGACTTGCGCATGCATGCTGCGCACATCCAGCGCCGCGTCTCCGTCAGACGCGCAATGCTACTCCAAGACTTCCACGACCGTGTGCGTCTTCGGATTTACCACGACGCGCTTTTCGTTGACGATCGCATAGGCAAAATCGGGCTGGTCCGGGATCGTGTGGATCTCCACCGTTTCCGGAATCGGTTGCCCGACGACAATCTCGCCTTCATAGGTGATAGAAGGCGTCTTCTGCTCCATCACATAGGTTCTTACTTCGCCGGGCAGGACGACTGTCGTCTGCGCGACGGCCGATGAACCGATCAAAAGCAGTGCAGCAGTCATAGATGCAAATCTCTTCATGGCGTTCTCCTTCCACTCAACTGGATGTCCCTAGACCACTCAAACTGGTGATGTCGCTTTTGGTTCCCGTGTCGAGCGGCGGAGATCTCTCCCGGTGTAGGCCGCGCGATCAGATGCCGCATTGAGCCCGTCCGGGAAATATCCCCCGGCTCTCAGGAACCAAAGGGCCGGAAAGGCATTTCCCAACGTCACCTAGAGAAATCTTCATAGGCAGAAGGGCAATATTCGACATGCCTGCTATCGGCGGTCACGCATCGCAACAATCACCGCTGCTTGAGGAGCAAGTCGTCGATCTGATTCCCGCTCTGCGGGCGTTCGCTCGAACGTTCACGTCAGCGTCGTTCGAGGCCGACGACCTCGTTCAGGAGACATTGTTCCGGGCGTTGAGAAGCATCGAGCAGTTCGAGCCCGGTACGAGCCTCAAGTCCTGGCTGTTTACGATCATGCGAAATGCATTTCGTACGCAGTACAAGATCCGCACGCGGGAAAGCCCGGGGAGCACCAATTGTGCCGAATTGCCGATTCCAACCGCGCCGTCGCAGGAGTGGTCCGTGCTCAACGGCGAGCTGCGCAGCGCGCTTGGGGCTCTTTCACCCGAGCACCGCGAAGTCCTCGTGCTCGTTGCCGGGTTCGGAATGAGCTATAAGGAAGCCGCTGACATATGCGACTGCGCGATCGGTACGATCAAGAGCCGGCTCAGCCGGGCACGTGACGAACTGACGGCGCAAATGCACGGCAATCCGCTGAACTGACTGAGCGGACGAGCGGCTCCACGAGAGCAAACCGGCTTTCGGTCAGCGCTTGCGCTCGTCAAGGGCTTTTTGCAACTCCCGCGCCAGTTCGAGAAGTCGCTCCGGGACTGCTTCCTTGCGCATCTTCTGGACGAGCGACGCAATCCGCTCATCAACGGCTTTTTCCGCGTCCGCATCCGCGGAAACCCTGCTATCGTCCATTCGCCCGTCCTTAACCACGACCCGGATCCTGCTACAGAATATTGTTCCCGCTTGGCGCTGTACATCATCAAAACGGCGGGCGTGAAAGGGCTACAGCCATGGTGAGCTGAAACATTCTTCCGACCGTGAGGGCAAACCGGGACTTTTATACCTCGGCCCGAATACCGTTTACCGGCGCGTTCCGCAAGCGCAATGCGCTTTCAGCATGCGCGGTTACTTGTCCGAGACGTGTTCCTTCTTTCCCTTGCGCTTGGTCGAGGCCATTTCCTCGAGTTCCTTCTCGGTCATGGACTCTTCCATGCCCCTGGAGGCGCCCTTGAGTTCGCTCTTCTTCTTTTCGCCTCGTTTGGCGGCAAGGGCCGCGCCGGCAGCCTTCTGCTGCGCCTTCGACTTTGCAGGCATGGCTCCTTTCTCCTTTCGGTGCATGGCACTCACCGCAATGCACGGAGTTCGCTCCCGCACCGCGTCGCTGCCGGAACCGGCGAGACTCGATTATGTTCCCCCGCTCGAGCCAGCTTTACGGTTCTGATCGGCAAGCCGAAACAATGACGGAAGCTCGGGGGGCGCATGGCGGGACGGAAACGAAGGGGCTTTCCGAGCCTCTCGCCTTCGCTCTATTCGTTGTCGATCTCGAGCTTCTTGCTGAAGACCAGCGCGAGGACCGTGCAAAGAGCGCCGGAGAGAAGATAGTAGCCCGCGAAGGCGAGCCCGAAGCGGCTGGTCAGCCCCAGCGCCACCAGCGGCGCAAAGCCTGCGCCGATCAGCCAGGACAGGTCCGAGGTGAGCGCCGCCCCCGTGTAGCGGTACGCCTTGCCGAAGCGCGACGCGACGGCTCCGGCGGCCTGGCCGAAGGAGAGGCCGAGGATCGTGAAACCGACGATCACGAAGACGTCGCGACCGGTGGCGCCAGCCTGGAGCAGCATCGGGGCGACGAAGCTGAAAATCGCGATCAGGACCGCGCAAATTCCGAGGTGATTGCGCCGGCCGATGCGATCGGCAATCAGCCCGGAAGCGACGATGGCCAGGATGCCGCAGACCGCGCCGAGGAACTGCACCATCAGGAACGAACTTGCGCCGTGATCCGTGTAGATTTCCACCCAGCTGAGCGGAAACACGGTCACCAGATGGAAGAGGGCGAAGCTTGCAAGCGGGACGAAGGCACCGATGAGGACGTTGCCTCCATTTACCCTGAGCACTTCCGTGACCCGGGCCGCCTGAAGCTCGTGCATGTCGAGCAGCGTTCCGAATTCCTTCGTCATGACGAGCCGCAGGCGCGTGAACAGCGCGACGACGTTGATCGCAAAGGCTACGAAGAACGGGTAGCGCCAACCCCAGGCGAGAAAGTCCGCCTCGGAAATCGAAACGAGAAAATAGGCGAAGAGGGCGCTGGCGAGCATGAAACCAAGGGGCGCGCCGAGCTGCGGAATCATCGCGTACCAGCCGCGATGGTGCTGCGGCGCGTTCAGAGCGAGAAGCGAGGCCAGCCCGTCCCAGGCGCCGCCAAGCGCAAATCCCTGACCGAGACGAAAGACGGCAAGCAGCGCGATGGACCAGGCGCCTAGCGTCTCATAGCCCGGCAGGAAGGCGATCGAGGCCGTCGAGCCGCCAAGGAGGAAAAGCGCGATCGTCAGCTTGACGCCTCGGCCGTAAGTGCGGTCGATGGCCATGAAGACCAGCGAACCGACCGGCCTTGCAACGAAGGCAAGTGAAAAAATCGCGAAGGAGTAGAGCGTCGCCGTCAACCGATCCGGAGCGAAAGGAAAGAAGAGCTGGGGAAAGACGACCACGGAGGCAATGCCATAGACGAAGAAGTCGAAGAATTCCGCTGCCCGGCCGATAACGACGCCGATGGCGATATTGCCGGCAGATACGGAGGTGTCGTCGTGAATGCGCCGCGCGTCGCGCTCCATCGAAGAGGACGACGGTCCCAGGGACTGTTGCATTGCACTGCTCATCAAACGCCTCCCGCGCTCGCACGGGGGTTAGGAACATGCGGTGTTCCGCCGCACCCGCTCGTACTCTCAAGGTGAGAGCGCAAGGCCCCCTTGAAGGGATCTTGACCAATCAACCGCTCATATCAAGGGGAGAAACGCGAAATAATGCGTTTCACGTCCTCGCTACCTGCAAGCGGCGGAAGATGCTGCGTCGCAAAACGACTGCGGCGGATTGCTGCAGTGCGACCATCGACCTCATACCTTTCCCGCCCACTCTACTTTAGTCGCAAAGCCGTCGAAACAAATAGAGCTTCGAGCCGTGCCAGAACTGTTGAAGTTTTCCCGCCGCCTCGCCGTTTTGCCGCTGTTCTTCGTGATGGCGGGATGCGACATGGTGGTGATGTCGCCGTCCGGCGATATCGCTGCGCAGCAACGCGATCTGATCGTCATATCGACGATCCTCATGCTGCTGATCATCGTCCCGGTCGTTTTCCTGACGCTTTTCTTCGCCTGGCGGTATCGGCGGTCCAACACGAACGCCACCTACGATCCGGAGTGGCACCACTCGACGGCGCTCGAGGTGGTGATCTGGTCGGCACCGCTTGCGATCATCATCGCGCTCGGGGCGGTCACCTGGATCAGCACGCACAAGCTCGACCCCTATCGGCCGCTCGACCGGCTGGATGCGGAAAGGGCGATACCCGCGGACGTCAGACCGCTGAACGTCGAGGTCGTGGCGCTCGACTGGAAATGGCTGTTTTTCTATCCCGACCTCGGAGTCGCGACCGTCAACGAGCTCGCAGCGCCCGTCGACGTTCCGATCCGCTTCAAGATCACCGCCTCCTCGGTGATGAACTCCTTCTATATTCCGGCGCTTGCCGGCCAGATCTATGCGATGCCGGGCATGGAAACGAAGCTCCACGCGGTGATCAACAAGCCGGGCGAATATGAAGGCTTCTCGGCCAATTACAGTGGCGACGGCTTCTCCCACATGCGTTTCAAGTTCCACGGGCTCGACCGGCAGGGCTTCGACGACTGGGTGGCGCGGGTGAAGGCGCAGGGGACCGCGCTCAACCGCGACGCCTATCTGAAGCTCGAAAAGCCGAGCGAAAGGGAGCCGGTCCGCTATTACGCCGCGGTCGAGGACGGCTTGTATCGGGCAATCCTCAACCTATGCGTCGCACCCGGCAAGATGTGCATGGAGGAGATGATGCACATCGACATGATGGGGGGCGCCGGCAAGGAGAGCGCCGAGAACCGGGAAAAGCTGGAATACGACAACAGGCATTCCCTTGCGGAAGGAGCGCCGGCCGCAACGCACCCGGCGACGGGCACACCCGCGCGCAGCCAGCACGAGCCGCAGGGCACCGGCGCAGAGGAGCCGATGCAGCACGATATGCCCATGGGGGGACACGAGGGACACTCGATGCCGGGCATGAACCATGAGAGCGATCCGGCACCGCCGCAGCTCAACCATTGAACACGGCGCGTTGCGCCAACGATTGAACAGGTTTCCCATGTTCTCCGATCCAGATTTTCTGAAGCTCATCTTCGGCCGGCTTACCCTCGACGCGATCCCTTATCACGAGCCGATCCTCGTCGTGACCTTTCTCGCCGTCGCGCTCGGCGGCATCGCGCTGATCGGGCTCATCACCTATTACCGCTTCTGGGGGACGCTCTGGCGCGACTGGCTGACGAGCGTCGACCACAAGAAGATCGGCATCATGTACATCATCCTCGCGCTGGTGATGCTGTTGCGCGGATTTTCCGACGCGATCATGATGCGGCTGCAGCAGGCGATGGCCTTCGGCGGCTCGGAAGGCTACCTGCCGCCGCATCATTATGACCAGGTCTTCACCGCACACGGTGTCATCATGATCTTCTTCATGGCGATGCCCTTCGTGACGGGGCTGATGAACTTCGTCGTGCCGCTGCAGATCGGCGCGCGCGACGTCTCCTTCCCCTTCCTCAACAATTTCAGCTTCTGGATGACGACGGCCGGCGCGATCATCATCATGCTCTCGCTCTTCGTCGGCGAGTTCGCGCGGACCGGATGGCTTGCCTATCCGCCGCTGTCGGGCGCGGACTACAGCCCCGGCGTCGGGGTCGACTATTACATCTGGGGCCTGCAGATCGCCGGCATCGGAACGACGCTGTCGGGGATAAACCTCATCGCCACCATCGTGAAGATGCGCGCCCCCGGGATGACGATGATGAAGATGCCGGTCTTCACCTGGACCTCGCTCTGCACCAACGTGCTGATCGTCGCCACCTTCCCGGTGCTGACCGCGACGCTGGCGCTGCTTACGCTCGATCGGTATGCCGGCACGAACTTCTTCACCAACGACCTCGGCGGCAATCCGATGATGTATGTCAACCTCATCTGGATCTGGGGCCATCCGGAGGTCTACATCCTCATCCTGCCGGCCTTCGGCATTTTCTCGGAAGTCGTCGCAACTTTCTGCGGCAAGCGGCTCTTCGGCTATGCCTCGATGGTCTATGCGACGGTCGTCATCACCATCCTCTCCTACATCGTCTGGCTGCACCACTTCTTCACCATGGGCTCGGGTGCGAGCGTCAACGCGTTCTTCGGAATCACGACGATGATCATCTCGATCCCGACCGGAGCGAAGATGTTCAACTGGCTCTTCACCATGTATCGCGGCCGCATCCGCTACGAGGTGCCGATGCTCTGGACCATCGGTTTCATGGTGACCTTCGTGCTCGGCGGCATGACCGGCGTTCTGCTTGCGGTTCCGCCTGCCGATTTCGTGCTGCACAATTCGCTGTTCCTCATCGCCCACTTTCACAATGTCATCATAGGCGGCGTCGTCTTCGGGCTGATGGCAGGCGTCGTCTACTGGTTCCCGAAGGCTTTCGGATTCAGGCTCGATCCGTTCTGGGGCAAGATGTCCTTCTGGTTCTGGCTGACCGGCTTCTACTTCGCCTTCATGCCGCTCTACGTGCTCGGGCTCATGGGGGTCACGCGCCGCGTCAGCCAGTTCGAGGATCCCTCTCTGCAGATCTGGTTCGTCATCGCGGCCTTCGGCGCCTTCCTGATCGCGCTCGGTATCCTGTCGATGCTGATCCAGCTCGTCGTCAGTTTCGTGCGGCGCGAAGAACTGCGCGACACGACCGGCGACCCCTGGGACGGGCGCACGCTCGAATGGTCGACCGCCTCGCCACCGCCGGATTACAATTTCGCCTTCACTCCGCTCGTCCACGATCAGGACTCCTGGTGGGACATGAAAAAGCGCGGCCACAGCCGGCCGCTTGCAGGCTTCAAGCCGATCCACATGCCGAAGAACACCGGCACGGGCGTCATCCTCGGGGCGATCAGCGTCGTCTTCGCCTTCGCCATGGTCTGGTACATGTGGTGGCTGGTGATCCTCTCCTTCGTCGCCATGGTGGTGATCGCCGTCGGTCACACCTTCAACTATGACCGCGACTTCCACATTCCCGCAAACGTCGTCGCCGACACAGAGGGCAAGCGCACAGAAGTGCTTGCCGCCGAGGTGCAAGCATGACCGAGTTCCGTACCGAAAGCGCGCTTGATGCGGACCAGGCGCCGACCTTCTACCTGACGGAGGAGCACCACCCCGAAGGAAGCACGATGCTCGGCTTCTGGCTCTATCTGATGAGCGACTGCCTGATCTTCGCGGTTCTCTTCGCCACCCATGCGGTTCTCGGCCGAAACTATGCCGCAGGCCCCTCGCCCGCCGATCTCTTCGACCTGCCGCTCGTCGCGGTGAACACGTCGATGCTGCTTTTTTCCTCGATCACCTACGGCTTCGCCATGCTGGCGATGGAACGTTACGAGAAAAAAGCGACGCTCGCCTGGATGGCAGTCACCGCGCTCTTCGGCATCGCCTTCGTCGGGCTCGAGCTCTACGAATTCGCGCATCTGATCCATGAGGGCGCCGGACCGCAGCGCAGCGCCTTCCTGTCCTCCTTCTTCACGCTCGTCGGCACGCACGGCCTGCACGTGACCGCCGGCATCGTCTGGATGTTCGTGCTCATGGCGCAAGTCGCAAAACGCGGGCTGATCCCGGAAAACAAGCGCCGCCTCATGTGCCTTTCGATGTTCTGGCACTTCCTCGACGTCGTCTGGATCGGCGTCTTTTCCTTCGTCTATCTGATGGGAGTTCTCGGATGAGTACGCACGCACCTTCGCACGAGGACGCTTTCGAGGCCCATCATGGCCACAGCCATGGTCACGACGCGGGACACGGAACGCTGAAGAGTTACGTGACCGGCTTCGTCCTCTCCGTCGTCCTGACCGCGATCCCCTTCTGGCTGGTGATGGCCGACGTTCTCGACAGCGCCGTCCTCACCGCCGCGATCATCATGGCTCTCGGCGCCGTCCAGATCGTCGTCCACATGATCTTCTTCCTGCACATGAACACCCGCTCTGAAGGCGGCTGGACGATGATGGCGCTGATCTTCACGATCCTTCTCGTCGCCATCGCGCTTTCCGGCTCGCTCTGGGTCATGCATCACCTGAACACGAACATGATGCCGATGAGCCCGGAAATGATGAAAAACATGCCGTGAGTCGGAGCTTCGCCCCTCACCGGACCTTCTCCCCGCCTGCGGGGAGAAGGCGCCGGGAGGCGGATGAGGGGCGCCAGCAGATCGAATTCAAAGACAAGCTTGCAATGGTAGACGTCGAAGCCGCATCAAGACAGCACTCCCGGCTCTCGCTTGCGATCCTCAGCATCCTCGGCCTCCTGCTCATCGCGGCTTTTGCTGCGCTCGGCACGTGGCAGCTCAAGCGCCTCTCCTGGAAGCTCGACCTGATCGCCCGGGTCGAGGAGCGCGTCCGGGCGGCACCCGTGCCTGTGCCGCCGCGCAGCGACTGGCCGAACGTCAACGCCGCGCGAGACGAATACCGGCACGTCACTCTCCAGGGCCGCTTCCTCCACGAGAAGGAAACGCTGGTCTATGCCGCAACCGAGCGCGGTGCCGGCTATTGGGTCGTAACGCCGCTTGCGGCGGCCGATGGGACGACCGTGCTCGTGAACCGCGGCTTCGTCCCGACGGAGAGGCGTGAGGCATCGACGCGGCGGGAAGGCCAGATCGAGGGCGAGGCGAAGGTCACCGGCCTCGTGCGCATGGACGAGCCGAACGGTTCACTCCTTCAGTCGAACAAGGCCGGGGAAAACCGTTGGTATTCGCGCGACGTGGGTGCGATCGCTGCGGCGCGCGGCCTCTCCGAGGTCGCGCCCTACTTCGTCGACGCGGATGCTGTCCCCAATCGCGGCGGGCTTCCCGTCGGAGGCCTGACGCGCGTCGTCTTCCCGAACAATCACCTCGTTTATGCCGTCACATGGTACGGTCTCGCGGCCATGACGGCAGGCATGCTGGTGATTTTGTGGAGGACGGCGAGGAGATCGGCCCCGGCGCGGCGTAACGGCCGCGCCGGCCAAGACATCAATTCGCGGAGTTGAGGGTCATCGATGTGCCCGCGGCCGCGACATTGAGACCGAGCTGGCCGGTGACGCTGACCGTCTGGAGGTGGATAGAGCCGGAGGTGCCGCCGACGAGGACGTTGGCGCCCACACCCGCACCGAGCGTCGCCTCGGCGCTCGCGCCCTTATAGATACCGCTCAAAGAACCATGGTGGTAGCCTGCCGTCGGCGCGAACACGGCCCAGATCAACCGGCTGCGCATCGTGAAACCCACGTCGATCCCGAGTTTGCGAATTTCTCCCGTGTAGCGATCCTCGATCACGTCGCCGCCGAGCGACCGGAAAGCGCACTCGACCTCTTTGGACGAACCGAGCACGTAGCCGGCGCCGCCGCCGATGTCGCATTCCAGATAGCCTATCTTCACACCGCCGCGCGCGTCCTGCACCGCCGGCGGCGGCGCCGGCTCCTGATAGGTCAGATCGGCGGCATTGGCGCCCGCGGCGGCAGACGCGATCGTGACCGCGAAAAACGCCTTGGCGAGAGTCTTTTTCATGCATCTTCTCCTTTTCGGCTCATGATCGGCAGAAACCCCGGCCGATCGTCCGAAACAAATTCAGTAATGTCAGCCGCACGGAAAGCTATCGTGCCGCTATGCCTGCCACTCAGGCGGGCTCACGTTTTCGTTGCATTGAGACGATTCGGAGGCAGGCTCGACAACAACTTACTTTTGCGCAGAAGTGTTGCCTTTCGGCCAAAGCCTGAAGCGCGACGCCTCGAATGGATTTGCCACGCGCATCAGCCGCCGTTGACGAGATTGAGGATGAGCTGGTGAACATTGCCGCCGTCGCTGAGCTCGGCCCTGTCGAAGTCGCGGCTCTTCTGTCTTTGCGTGCGGGAGATTTCGCCGAGCCGCTTCGTCATTTCGGATTTGATCTTGCGGCATTGCGGATCGTCGGCAACGGTAAGGCCCACGGTAGCGGCCTCGATGGCGCTCACCATCTCCTTGATGAAGTCGCCATGGACCAGCTCATGCTTTCTCACGCCGGCGATGAAGGTCTGCCAGTGGGCCTCAATATTGGCGGGCAGCTTTCCGGCAAGTTTCGGCAGCGTATAGGTGATGGTGAGCTTCGGCAGCGCCGACGCCAGCACGCAGGCCCCGTCTCGCTCCTCATATTTCCGCCTCCAGGTGAGCTTGAAGCTCGTATGGGCGATCGCGCGCCCGAGGCCGCCCACCTGCGGTCCTCGTTCGCCGATGGAAGCATAGAGCTCCGGCCCGGACTGACCGGTGATCGCGTAAGTCTCTGTCTTTTCGACCGCCCGCCATTCCCCCCGGGCGGCCGCCGGCATCAGCAGAAGACAGGCCAACAGAAAACAAGTTCGACGGCCCGCCAAGCCAACCCCCACGAAAACCTTCATTGAATGCCGGCGCAACCTAACGGGGATGGGTCCGGCTTTCAATCGTCCCGATCTGCCCCTGCGCGGCAGCTGCCGGTCAGACGCTGCTCAACAGGAGACTGGTCTCGCTGTTGGCCACACCGTCGATCATTCGCACCTCGCGCAGGATCCGGTCGAATTCGGAGAGATTAGCTGCCCGTATGTTGGCGACCAGATCCCAGTTGCCGTTGGTGGTGTGCAGCGTATAAATCTCGGGCATGCCGCGCAGTTTGCGAACAACCTGCGTCGTCGACTTCCCCACAACCTCGATCATCATCACCGCATGAACCGTGTTGAGGTCGTAGTCTTCCCTGACGCGCACCGTGAACCCGAGAAGCGTCCCGGTCTCCAGCAGGCGATCCAGGCGATTTTGCACGGTGCCACGCGCCACGCCCAGCGCGTCGGAAAGTTTGGAAAGTGATGCCCGGCCGTCGGCGCGCAGATGCGCAATGATCCGGCGGTCCAGATCATCCGGGGTGTATTTTGCAACGACTGAATCGCCAACCGCTGTTCTGCTCATATTGCACAATCCGACTGGAAAAATCGCTCAATTCGGTGCCGAAATTAGCACATGTTTGCGCTTTCGACCAGCGCACGCAATCGCTACCCTGTCCTGGAGTACAGCAAGCCGCCAAGAGGAATCCCCATGTTCTCCCCGCTTCCTTCAGCCAAGGCCATGGTGCCCTTCGTCAGCGTCGACAACATGATGCGCCTCGTGCATCACCTCGGTGTGGAAACGGTTCTGGCGGAACTCACGGACGCCATCGAGGCGGACTTCCGCCGCTGGGAAAGTTTCGACAAGACGCCGCGCGTCGCCAGCCACTCGCGCGACGGCGTGATCGAGCTGATGCCGACCTCGGACGGCAGGATCTACAGTTTCAAATATGTCAACGGTCACCCGAAGAACACCGCCGAGGGGCTGCAGACGGTGACCGCATTCGGGCTGCTCGCCGAGGTTTCGACGGGCTATCCGGCACTGCTGACCGAGATGACGATACTGACGGCGCTCAGAACTGCCGCAACCTCGGCAATGGCTGCCCGGCACCTGGCGCCGAAGAATGCACGCACCATGGCTATGATCGGCAACGGCGCGCAGGCCGAGTTCCAGGCCCTGGCGATGAAGGCCGTCTGCGGCATCGACACCATCCGCCTTTACGATATCGACCCGCGCGCAACGGAAAAGGCCGCCCGCAACCTCGAGGGTTCCGGGCTCAGGATCGTGTCCTGCAGGTCCGCCCAGGAAGCGATCGAAGGCGCCGAGATCGTCACCACCTGTACGGCTGATAAGCAGTTCGCCACGATTCTCACCGATAACATGGTCGGCGCCGGCGTCCACATCAACGCAATCGGCGGCGATTGCCCCGGCAAGACGGAATTGCATCGCGATATCCTGAAGCGCTCGGACGTCTTCGTCGAATATCCGCCGCAGACCCGGATCGAGGGCGAAATCCAGCAGATGGCACCCGATTTTCCCGTGACCGAATTTTGGAAGGTCGTCACGGGCGAGGCGCAGGGCCGGCGCGACGCCCGCCAGATCACCCTCTTCGACAGTGTCGGCTTCGCGATCGAGGATTTCTCTGCGCTCCGCTACGTCCGCGATCGCCTCCCCGGAACCGACTTCTATCAGAACCTCGACATGATCGCCGACCCAGATGACCCGCGCGACCTGTTCGGTATGCTGCTGCGGGCAAAAGAGAGCGAAGAAGCCGTCTAAGCCCTGTCGAGGTTCGGGCCACCCGCCGCCGCTTTTTTTGATTTCCTCATCCTTGTGCTCGATGTTTAGCCCGGACACAGGAATGAGGGTAGAGAGGGTGCGGTCCCTCGGCGCGGTTTCATAAACCGTGAAGATAGCGAGGCGGCGCGGACGGTCCCGGGTCACGCCCGTATGCAGCGTCCCGTTTCGCTTCGATGTAGTAGCCGCACATCCCCGGTCCCTCATTCCTGTGCTTGTCACAGGAACCCAGCCAGACCAAGTCCTTGGGCTGAAAGAACGTTTTCCGCGCCGCAGACGCGGCGCTGCTGGATCCCTGTGACGAGCACAATGATGAGGACGGAGAGGGTGCGGTCCCTCGGCGCGATTCATTGCGTCACAGGTTGACCATTCCCCGCCCGGGCGGCACCGCTTCACCGGGCCTGCAGACGCAACATCGCCTTTCGAGCATCCTCGACGAGCGCATGGCCGGGATGACGGCGGATGAAACGCTCGTAGGCCTCCACCGTATTTTCCGCCCGTGCGGCCTCGAACTCCGATCGCACGGCCCGCTCGTAGTCGGGTGGCTTCTGCATATCCGCTCCGTTTGGCTTCATCGCGCCTTGCGCCATGGCCGGAGACATTGCCGTAAATCCCAGCACAAGCAACTGCGCAATTTTGCGAAATGTCACGAACCGCTCCAATTTTACGGCATCCCTACGATAATAGTAGCCAATGTCGCTGATAATTGCTAATCAGAACATACAACAATAGCGGGAATGTCGCATGAGCGGCGCCGGAAAGTCTCTTAAGTTCGTCAAAGCAACCGGAAACAGCGTCGTTGATGCGTTGCTGACAGGAGACGCATGGAGCGGTACGATAACCTATGCATTCCCGACATGGCGCGGAAGCTACGGCTACGGGTTCGAAAAATACTACGGGTTTACTTCGATATCGGCGGCACAGGCGAAAACAGCGCTTTTCGCCATGGAGCAATCCTACGGTTCGGCGGCCAATGACGGCTTTTCGGTCGAAGGATTCACCAATGCCAGCTTCAAGGTGGGAAGCGCCAGCACCGCGACGATCCGGTTTGCGCAATCGTGGCTGCCGGACACCGCCTATGCTTACCTGCCGGCGCTCGATGCCTCCGGCGGCGACATCTGGTTCGGCACGGCCTATGCCGGCACGGCGGACGACTACCGCAAGCCGGTCGCGGGCAATTACGCATGGCACACGCTCCTGCACGAGCTCGGCCACGCACTCGGCCTGAAGCACGGCCATGAAGGTGACGTCTACGGCGCCTCGCCCGCACGATACGACTCGATCGAATATTCGATCATGACCTATCGTGGCTATATCGGCGCCGACGAGGGCTACTATTACGAGCAGTTCGGCGCGCCGCAGACCTTCATGATGGCCAACATCGCCGCGCTTCAGGAAATGTACGGCGCCGATTTCACGACCAATGCCGGCAATACGGTGTATAAGTGGACGCCGGGCGGCGGCACCACTTTCGTGAACGGCTGGGCCGGGATTTCGCCCGGCGCGAACCGCATCTTCGCAACCATCTGGGACGGCGGCGGCAACGACACCTACGATTTGAGCGCCTATACCAACGCCCTCAAGATCGATCTCAGGCCGGGCAGCGCTTCGACCTTCAGCATCGACCAGCTGGCCTGGCTCGGCGGCGGCCCGAATGGCGGCTTTGCCGCCGGCAACATTTTCAATGCGCTGCTTTACCATGGCGATGCGCGCTCACTGATCGAAAACGTCAAGGGAGGTTCGTCCGGCGACTCGATCATGGGCAACCAGGCAGCCAATGTGCTGTGGGGTTACGGGGGCAATGACAGGCTGAACGGAGACACGGGCAACGACACGCTCTATGGCGGCTCCGGTTCCGACAGAATCTACGGCGGAAAAGGCAACGACAAGCTCTACGGGGAATCCGGCAACGACCTGCTCTATGCCGCCGCGGGCGCGGATCGTCTGAACGGGGGCAGCGGTAGCGACAGCTTCACTTTCAAGGCGCTCTCGGATTCGACGGTGGCAAAGTCCGGGCGCGACACCATTTTCGATTTTACGGCAAAGTCCGACAGGATCGATCTCTCTGCGATCGATGCCAATACGTCCTCCGCCGGCGACCAGGCGTTTGGCTTCGTGGGAAGCGCCGCCTTCGGCGGCAAGAAGGGTGAGCTACGCTACGTCCGCGATGTCTCCGACACCTATATCTACGGCGACGTGAACGGCGACAGGAAGGCGGATTTCGCGATACACCTGGACGATGCCGTCACCCTCCAGAAGGGCTATTTCGTCCTCTAGACCGCCTGAACCGGCTGGACACACACAGGACGCACCCACCCCTTGCAGCATCGCAGATTACAATCGAAAGCAAGTGACTGCGCAGCCGCAGGGGCGCGGCACCGCAGGAGTTCGACGCGACGCCTGCGGCCGGCGTCGACAGGCCTCGGAGTATCCCATCGGCCCGATTTGCAGTGACAAACCCGCTTCCCTATTTGCCGCAGCCCCGCTAGCATGAGAAAGAGAAGCAATTTCAAGTTGCGCCGGTCGAAGTGTAGGGGTGGCTTGAGCCGAGATAGATGGTGTGATCCACGCGACGCGTGCGGGGGTCCGCTTGAGGGGAGCATTGCATGCGTGTTTCGAGAATTCTGGCTGCCGGTCTGACTTGCGGACTGCTCGCCGTCAGCGTCATGGCGGGAAATGCGCAGGCGCAACAGCCGCCTCCCTCGGTTACCGTCGCGCCGGCCGCGGTCATGGACCTGCGCGAAAGCGTCGGCCTGACCGGCAAGGTCGTCGCTGTTCAAAAGGTGGACATCCGCGCCCGCGTGTCCGGATTCCTCGAGAAGGTCAATTTCGAGGATGGGCAGAAGGTCTCGGCGGGAACAGTCCTTTACCAGGTGGAAGACGGTGCCTATCGCGCCGCGCTGCAGGAGATCGACGGTTCGATCGCGGCAGCGGAGGCTCAACGGGACCTCGCCGTTCTCGAACGTGACCGTGCCCAGCGGTTGATCTCCACCAATACCGTCGCGCAGGCGACGCTCGACACTGCGAATGCGCAACTGAAGAAGGCCGAGGCCGATATACTGCGCCTCAAGGGCAGTAAGCAGAATGCCGAGCTCAATCTTTCCTACACGAAGATCCTCGCGCCGTTCGACGGCGTTGTCGGCCTGACCAGCGTCGATGTCGGCGCCCTGGTCACGCCGGACAGCGGAGCGCTCGTGACGCTGACGCGTCTCGACCCGATCTATGTCGAGTTTCCCGTCGCGACATCCCTTTATTTCTCCTACCGCGAGCGCGTCGAAAAGGGTGAGATGTCCGGCGGCGCCAATGTCAGCATTACGCTTCCGAACGGTACCGATTACCCGGAGAAAGGCACAATAGACTTCGTCGCGAGCACGGTCTCGCAAGGGACCGACACCGTTACGGTTCGCGCCGAGTTTCCCAATCCCCGTGGGGCGCTTCTCGACGGGACGCTCGTCAGGGTCGTTCTCGAGCAGTCCGATCGGCAGGACGTGCTGGCCGTACCGCAACAGGCGGTCCAGCGCGACCAGCAGGGCGCCTTTGTCATGGTGGTCGACGCCAACTCCAAGGTCGAGCTTCGCCGCGTCGACGTCAGCCGCTCCAGCCGCGGCCAGGCCGTCGTCGCCAAGGGACTGAAGGAGGGAGAAAACGTCATAACCGAGGGTGTGGGCAAGGTTCGGCCGGGCATCGTGGTGGACGCCGTCGCCGCAACCACGACGGGTGGCTGAGCCATGATCTCCGGGATCTTCATCGATCGTCCGCGCTTTGCCGCGGTCATTTCCATCGTGCTCACGCTCGCGGGGCTGATCGCCCTGACGAGGCTGCCGATTGCACAGTTCCCCGATATCGTCCCGCCGCAGGTCAGCGTGACCGCGAGCTATCCCGGCGCAGGCGCCGACGTGGTCGAGGCCACCGTCGCTCAGCCGTTGGAAAGCAAGGTCGTCGGCGTCGACAACATGCTCTACATGAAATCGACGAGCGGCGCCGACGGGACCTACTCGCTGACGGTGACCTTTGCCGTCGGCACCGATCCGGATATCGCCACCGTCAACGTGCAGAACCGCGTCGCGCTTGCCGAGCCGGTGCTGCCGGCCGAAGTCAAGCAGAGCGGCGTCAGCGTCAAGAAGCAGTCATCCTCGCTCATGCAGGTGATCGCCATCCACGGCGAGAATGACGAGTTCGACAATCTGTTCCTCTCGAACTACGCCACGATCAACGTGCTCGACACGATCAAGCGCGTGCCGGGGGTCGGCGACGCGACGCTCTTCGGTGCCCAGGACTATTCGATGCGGATCGTCCTCGACATCGATCGGCTGACAAATCTGGGGCTGACGCCGACGGATGTGGTCAACGCCCTGAAGACCCAGAACGTCCAGGCGGCGATCGGCCGCATCGGCGCGCAGCCGATGACCGACGATCCGCTGTTCCAGCTGAACATACAGACGCAGGGCCGGCTCACCGATCCCGCCCAGTTCGAGGACGTCGTGCTTCGGGCAGAGGCGGACGGGTCCTTCGTGCGCATCCGCGACGTCGCGCGCGTCGAACTGGGTTCTGTGACCTCCGACTCCACCGCCCGCATCAACGGCAAGCCCGTGGCGATGATCGGCACCTATCAGGCGCCGGGCGCCAATGCGCTCGCCGCCACGGAGGGCGTGCAGCAGGCGATGGAGCGCCTGGCCCAGGCCTTCCCGGAGGGGCTCACCTATACGGTCTCCTACGACACGTCCGATTTCGTCGAGGCGAGCGTGGAGAATGTCGAGCACACCCTGTTCGAAGCCTTCGCACTCGTCATCGTCGTCGTCTTCCTCTTTCTCGGCAATTGGCGCGCAACACTGATTCCGCTCATCGCCGTCCCGGTGGCGCTCGTCGGCACCTTCGCCGTGATCCTGGCGATGGGCTTTTCGCTCAACACGGTTTCGCTTCTGGCGCTGGTGCTCGCCATCGGCATCGTCGTCGACGATGCGATCGTGGTGGTGGAAAACGTCGAGCGCGTCATGGAGGAAAACCCCGGCATGAGCGCGGCGCAGGCCGCGCGCCTCGCCATGGGAGAAATCACCGGGGCGATCGTCGCCATCACGCTCGTGCTGCTTTCGGTGTTCGTACCGGTGGCATTCATTCCTGGCCTGAGCGGGCAGCTCTTCCAGCAGTTCGCCGTCGCCGTTTCGGTGTCGATGGTCATTTCCGCGATCAACGCACTGACCCTCAGCCCGGCCCTCTGCGCGATCCTCCTGAAGCCCCATCACGGGCCGAAGCGCGGCGTCCTCGGATGGATTTCGCGGGGTATCGACCGTACCCGCAACGGCTATGCGCATGTCGCAGGCGGCATTGCGCGCAGGGCCGTCATCGGCTTGGTCCTCCTTGCCGTTGCGATCGGCGCCAGCGGCTGGCTGTTCCGGGTCGTGCCGACCGGGTTCCTCCCCAGCGAGGATCAAGGCGCCTTCTTTGCCGAAATCCGCCTTCCGGAAGGTGCCTCCTTCAACAGGACCGACGCCGTGGTGCGCGAGGTCGAAACAATGCTCGGCGAAATCGAGGGCGTGGCGAACGTCACGACCGTCACCGGCTACAGCTTCCTCGACGGAATCGCCAAATCCAGCAGCGCGTTCGCGATCGTGACCATGAAGCCCTTCGCCGAACGCCAGAGCGAAAGCGCATCTGTCAATGCCGCGATCGGCACGGTGATGGCCAAGGGTGCGGCAATCCGCAATGCCCAGGTTTTCGCCTTCAACCTGCCGCCCATTATCGGTCTCGGCACCGGCTCCGGCTTCGAGTATCAGCTGCTTGACCTCCAGGGCCGATCGCCGGCCGAGCTTGCCGCGACGGCAGGCGGATTGATGGTGGCCGCCAACCAGAACCCGCAGCTCGGACCTACATTCAGCACCTATTCGGCAAGCTCGCCGCAGCTCTATCTGGATCTCGACCGCGATCGCCTGCAGGCGCTCGGGGTCTCTGTGAGCGATCTTTTCGCGACGCTGCAGGGCACGCTCGGATCCTATTACGTCAACGACTTCAATCTTTTCGGCCGGAGCTGGAAAGTCACCATGCAGGCGGCCGAAGCGGATCGCGATGCGGTCGACGACATCTCCCGGCTGCATGTACGCAATGCCGCGGGCGATATGGTCCCGGTGGCCTCGGTCGCGCGCGTGGACTACATCGTCGGGCCGCAATCGATCGTGCGGTACAACAATTACCGCTCCATCACGCTCAACGGCCAGCCGGCCCCGGGCGTCTCCTCGGGTGAGGCGCTGGCCGCGATGGAACAGGTCTCCGCCGCCACGCTGCCGCCGGGCTACAGCTTCGAGTGGACGGGGACGGCACTGCAGGAACTCGAAGCCGCGGGCCAGACGACGGTGATCCTCGCACTGGCCCTGTTCTTCGCCTATCTCTTCCTCGTGGCTCTTTACGAAAGCTGGACGATCCCCATACCGGTTCTGCTTTCGGTCTCCGTCGGCGTAGCAGGCGCTCTCGTCGCCGTGCTGCTGGCAGGGCTCTCCTTCGACATCTATGCCCAGATCGGCCTCGTCGTGCTGATCGCGCTCGCGTCCAAGAACGCGATCCTGATCGTCGAATTCGCCAAGTTCCAGCGGGAGAAGGGGGTGCCGATCGTCGATGCCGCCGTGGAGGGCGCGCGCACCCGTTTCCGTGCGGTGATGATGACCAGCTTTGCCTTCATCATGGGGCTGATCCCGCTCGTCACGGCCGAAGGCGCCGGCATGCTCAGCCGCCGTGCCGTCGGCACGGGGGTTGCCGGGGGCATGCTCGCCGCATCGCTCCTCGGAATTTTCATCATTCCGGCGCTCTATGTCGTATTCCAGTGGTTGCGCGAGAGGGGGCACAAGCTCGCGGGCCTGTCGTCACACACGGCAGGCGATGCGGCAGAAGATGCCCGGAACCAAGAGGGAGCCGAACCGGCTCAGCCCGCCGGACACGACCGGGGCGCTGCCGGCTGAGCCTACATCTCCACGAGAAAATAGGGAGTGGGCCCATAGGGCGTGTCGTTCGAGAGGCGGAAGGCGACGCGCCCGCTGCCGCTGTCGACGGGCGGATAGACGGTGCCGTCGAGGCCTACCGGTGACACGCTCCATCTGGCAGAGGTTCGTGCCAGTTCGAGATCGACATAGCCCTTCCGGATTCTCGCCGGCAGCGCGCCGAAATCCTCGATCACCTTCTCTTCGCTGTCGCGAAAGACCATGCCGGTGTTCTGCGCATCGGTTGCAAAGATCAAAAGCAGGCGCCGGCTTTCGGAAAGCGTGCCTTGAGCGTCGATAGCCGAAAGCGCCACGAGACCGTTGCCGTCCGCCTGTCCGATGCGCATGAGACCGAGATCGATCGGTTCACGCAGAGAGGAGAAGGCTGCCGCTTCCGTAGCGGGCGTAGAAACACGGAGTTGCCCTGCCCGGCGGTCGAGCAGGACCTGACCTGTATCGCTTTCGTAAAATCCGCTTGTGGTGTCGGTGCGATTTTCAGTCGCGAGAATGTGTTCGTCGCGGAGTGCGGCAAGGATTGTTCCGGCGTCCCGGTCGCGTGGTTGCGTGACACCGCTTTCTCCACCGGACGGGTCTGCCCGCAGCAGGCCGATGCGCCCGACCAGCGCCAGATCGGTCAATCGCTCCGGCTCGCGGGCCTGCATGTCCTCGCCGAGATCCTCCTCGCCGCGAACTGAGAAGGGGATCGTAATGGGGGAGGTCGTCACGTCGCCGCGACGAAAGACGAGTGCGCTGAGCGTCTCGCCGGCGCGCGCCACGGGATCGAGCGCAATCGCATAGGGAAGCATCGCCTTCTTGTGCGGAAAGGGTTCGCCATAGGCGAGCGCGATCGGCCCGTGGCCGTGACGGCAAAGCACGTCCCAGCCCTGGAGTGCGGCATAGGCCGGCATTGTCAGGCCCGCCTCGTAGCGATAGCGGTTCCAGAAGAGATGGTCGTATTCGCTGACGATGAAAGGTTTTCCAAGCCACCGCGCCGCGGCGATCATGCGCATGTAGCTGGCGCCGTCTGCAAGCGAACTTGCCTGCGTCAAAGCGCTTCCCGCAGAATAGCCCCCGACCCAATCGTGATAGGTGTTCATGGTCACGGCGTCGAGATCGCGCCGGCTGAGCGCCGTCTGCACCGTCGGCCAATTGTTGTAGGTGCTGATCAGGCCGCGATAGCCCAAATCGCGCAGGACCTGGCTCATGCGTGCGGCGGAGGCGCGCTCGGTTTCGACGAAGAAGGCCTGAAGATCGCGCATCCGAGGACCGTCTGCGTAGCGATTGGCGGGAAGCCTCACCGATGCCGTTTCGACCCGCTCGTCGGCACCGAGATCTCCCCAGGCGCTCGCGAGCCCTTCCGTCGTGCCGTAGCGTGCCGAAAGCCAGCGGTTGAATGGTTCCGCCAGCGCCTCGTCATAGGCGGGCTTTTCGGGCCGCTCACGCACGACGCTGTCGAACTCCATGCCGTTTTCATTGGCAAGGATCACCAATGCGAGCGCGTCGTCGCGGATGGTCGCCGTCCCCGTATAGGGATTGACGCTCGCGAGAAACGTCTCCTGCAGCTTGCTCCAGTGCGCAACGGCCTCTTCGTCGAGGTGCAGCCGGAGCTTGAGATCGCCGTTTGCGTCCCATCGGTCGTCGTGGCCGCCGTAGGCGCCGCGCGGAGACGAAAGTCCATCGATGATCCAGTAGATGCCGTTGCGCTTCAGCGCCGCCAGCAGGTAATGGACACGATCCAGCGTCTCCGGATCGAAATCGAAATCCTTCTGCCTGCCGAACATAAGGCTGGCATCGACGAAATGGAGCCGGGCGATGTTGTATCCGTGCATCGCAAGCTGGCGGGCGTAGCGCTCGGCGCCGTCATGGTCCGGAAAGCCGCCGGATGCCGGACTCCAGGCGAGCGACGCGCATAGCATTCTGACCGGTTGTTCCGGCGCCTTGGCAAAGGCCAGCCGGCCATCCGGACCTGCAACGAGGCGGCTGTCCGCGTCGATCGAAGCGTTCGGCAGCAAGGACGAGAAATCGAGCGGACTGCCGGCGCGGACTTCGAGCGAGACCTCGCGAACCGGCACCCATTCAGAGGCACTGGCGGCCGGGGACAGCCACGTGCAAAGCAGCGCCGCCGCGAGCGATGGCCTCCTCATGCCCTCTGTCCGAGAACCGGTTCACGGGGAGAGGACTCCCCGGGAGGGGCCTTTGCGAGGATCGTGCTTTCGATCGGTTCGGCAGGCAGCCGCCGGGTTCGCAGGAAGCCGACAGGAAGCGCTGCCGCATGGAAGAACCAGGCGACGACCGTATAGAGGCCCATGCTGAGGCCGCCCTTTCGGAAGCTGACGGCGAGAACGGCGGCCGCGAAACTCGCGCAGACGGCGGCGAGGGCCATGAGCAAATCGGGCAGCAGCAGGATCAGGCCGAGGCAGGCGAGCCACCAGAGATAGACGAGAGCCCAGAGTTTCAACTCCGGCAGTTCCCGCAACAGCTGAAAGAAATAGGGCTTGCCGAGAGAAGCGCGCAGAAGCTCGCCTATCCCGTAGAGATATTTGGTCTTCCAGCGTCGAACGAGCAGCCGGTAGGAATTGACCGTGTGGCCGAAGTGCTGGACGAAACGGCGGTCGAGCCGGTAAAGCCTCCAGCCGGCACTTCTGAGGCGGATGCCGAGATCGAATTCCTCGTAGCCGTGCAGGTTGCGGTCCGAGAGGTAGCCGACGTCCTCGACGGCACTGCGCCTGTAGAGCCCGCCGCCGTTCATGCGATCGATCGGACCCGTCCGGTTCTCGGGCGCATTGCGGCTGACGCGGCGCGCGAATTCGAGGTTCGAGATGTGCATTTCCTCCACATGTCCGGTAACGCCTGCCATGGCCGGATTGTCGGCCAGGAAGCGGACGGCGTCTTTGAGGAAGGCAGCGTCGAGCAGCATGTCGCCGTCGATGAGACAGACGTAATCATGGCGGGAATGCTGGAAGCCGAGCTGCGGGCCGATGCCGCAGCTCGGTCGCGCGGGCGGGGCGATCTGGGCGATGATGACGGGATACTGCGAGGCGATCTCGACCGTGCGGTCGCAGGAGCCGCTGTCGGCGATGATGACCTCGCCGCCCATGTCCTGAAGCGCTGCGAGCGCGCTCTCGACGGTTGCGGCAATCCGCTTCTCTTCATTCAATGTCTTGATGATGATGGATATGGTCAAGAGAGCCCCCAAAATCGCGCGGCGAAGGTCTATCCGCGGTGGTTTGCGCTTTGGTTCATGCCCGCGATTTTCGGCTGAAACCGGTGCCAAAGGCGGACGAGCAGCCAGCCGGCGCCGACACCGCAGCCCGCCCCCGCCATTTTGACCGAAAGGTCGATCAACCGTGCATGGCGGTCGGCGGCGAGCATCTGCGTGAGCTCCAGCCCGATTGCCGCCGCGAGCATAGCCGCCAGAACGGCAAGCACGTGCCGGGGAAAGGCGATCGCGAACATGAGACCCGTCAGCCCGAATGCTCCGAACCGTTCAAGCTGCACCGAGCTGCCCATGTGCGGACGCAGGTCGAGCGGAGAGAGGGTCGAATAGGCAATGACGCCAAGAAGCAGCCACGCAAGTACCGATGCGATGCGCCTGACATTCATTTCGTCACCGCCCGGTAGACGTCGAGCGTCTTCAGTGCCACGCTCGACCAGCTATAGACGGTTTCGACGCGCTCGGTCTGCGCGAGCACCTCTTGTTCGTCGGGGGGATTGGCGATCTTTTCGGCGATGGCAGACGAAAGCGCGTCGACGTTCCCCAGCGGAAAATAATCGTCGGCGGGCAGGCCGAGTTGCCGGTTGGCAACGATGTCGCTTGCCAGAACCGGGAGACCATGGGCCATCGCCTCCAGAAGCGCGATCGGCATGCCTTCATGGCTCGACGGCAGCACGAAGAGCGCCGCATTGGCGAAGAGTTCCGCCAGGCGATCGCCAGTCTGGAACCCCGTCAAGACGACGCCCGGCACGCGGCTGGCCAGCGCCCGTACTTCCTCTTCGTAGGCGCCCGCGAATTCCGCACCGCCCGCAAGCACGAGATCGAATCCGCTATTTTCAAGTTTTGCATATGCCTGGATGAGATCGATCTGCCGCTTCTCCGGAACAAGCCGCGCCGCAAGCAGGATATAGCGCCGTCGCAACAGACGGAATTCGCCGAGAATGCCGGTTTCGCCGCTGGGGCGCGAAACGGTGACGCCATTCGGCACCAAAGACACCGGTACGCGATAGCGTTCGCCCATCGTGTCGGCGATATCCCTGGAGATTGCGATGCGGCCTTGCGCGAGCCGCATTCCCATGCGTTCACCCGCTCGCAACATCCTCCTGGCGAAAGCCCCCCATTTCTGCCGGTCGTAGTCGTAGCCGTGGTGGGTCACGACGACGTTCAGGCGCATCAGCCGGGCGAGCGGTACCAGGAGCGCCGGGCCGACGGCGTGGATGTGCAGGATATCCGGGCGCCGCAGCGCCGCATAGCATACACCGAGGAAGGTATGGACGATGGCCTCGAGTGCCATCATACGTGGAGACCAGAGGGAAGTGACGCGAATTCCGTTCCAGGCATGCGGCGCGCGGCCCGGAAGATAGCGCCGGCGTCCGACGACCTCGACATCCCAACCGTGCGCGACCAGCCTGCCTGCGAGCATCTCCACGTGCTTTTCCACGCCGCCCTGAACGTTCGGAATGCCACGAAGCCCGAGCATCATCACGCGGCGGCGCTCTATCGGCAGTGCACGATAAGCGCTTGCAGGCATGCTCGCGGTTACCCCGCCCGGCATTGCCGACGCATCCGGCCCTGCCGAAGGTCGATCTCGGGAAACCCCCGATCTTCTGCTCATGGTTGTTGCGCCCCAGCGATAACCCAATTCGCATCTTTTACGAGCAGAAGACTTACCATCCCGGTAAGACGGTCATTAGATTCGTAGAGGTCTGACCGAAAATCAGACGGTGATGGGCGAGCGTTGCGAATGTGCTCGTCACAGGAATGAGGATCGGAGGAGAAGCCTCAGGCGACGCCGATCGCCCCATAAAGCTCGAGCGTCCTCTCGCGGTAGGCGGCGGCGGAGAATTCGCTCGCGACCCAGGACCGGGCGGCCGCCCCCATGCGGGCGCGTTCCGTCGGCGAAAGTGCCGCCATTTCGCACAGGGCTCTGGCGAGGTCCCCGGCGTCCCCCGGAGCCGCAAGCAGACCGGTCTCGCCTTCCCTGACCATTTCCGGAATGCCGCCGATCGCCGCGCCGATCACCGGGCGCCGAAGCGCGTAGGTTTCGAGCACGCTGATCGGCGCGTTTTCGTACCATTCCGACGGCAGCACGAGCGCGCGGGACTCGCCGATCAGCCTGTGCAGCTTCTCGCCCGAGAGATAGCCGGCGAAAGTCACGTCCGCCTTGAGCTCGGCCGCGAGGCGGCGAAGTGTTTGCTCCTCCGGACCGGTGCCGGCGATGACCAGCCGCTGGTTCGACAAAGCCGCCGCTTTGATCAGGGTCGTGAGGCCCTTTTCCGGCGCCAACCGGCCGGCAAAGGCGAAATAATCGCCCTCCTGCCAAGCACCGGAAAGAGCCGTGACATCGACGAAATTGGCGATATGAACCATCTTCTCGCGCGGCCAGCCCCATTCGGCGAGCTTTTCCAGATAGAAGCGGCTTGGCACGACCAGCCGGTCCACCTTGTCGCGGTAGAGCCCGAGCAAGCGGTGCAGCACCGTTTCCGCGAGCACCACCGCGCTCAGAGGGGCCGAACCCTTCACGCAGCGATGACGCAGGACATTGTAGACCCTGCCGCCGCGACAGTCCTCGCATACCCTGCCGTCCCGCAGCATCTTATAGGAGGGGCAGGCGAGCTTCAGGTCGTGGACCGTCATCACCACCGGAATGCCGGCGGCTTTCAGGGTCGAGAAGATCGCCGGCGACAGGTGATGATAGACATTGTGCGCGTGGGCGACCGAAGGGCGGGCGCGTTCTATCAGCCGGCCGAGATTGCGCTGCGCCTCGAGCGAATAGATGACGCTCGCCGCCTGGACGGCCTTCCGCAGGAGACCGCTTCGGCGGCCGTATTCTATCTCCGAGACGAAATAATCCGACCAGGGCGAGGATTCGTTGAGATCATGCTGCATGGCGAAGGGAACGATGTCCCAGCCGATCTCGCCGAACATGCTCATATGGTCGAAGAAGACCGCCTCCGCTCCGCCGCGGCGGTAGAAATAGTTGTTGATCGCAAGAAGGCGCTTCCCGGTCACCAGGGCCTCCTTACCAGCCGATCCGGTCAGCGGCGCTGTCGACGGGAAGGATGCAGCATCCCTTTTCGGCGGCGTAGCGGACCAGATGGTCGAAGGTGTCGGGGGTGCAGCCGTAGTTCGTGGGCCGCGGGGCGATGTCGTGAGTGAAGAAGATCAGCCAGCCGGGACGCTCGGCGACATCGTCTATCCAGCGCGTCAGCGCGCGCGCCCCATCCTCCGGCTGGCGTATCTCGACGCCCTTGAGCATCATCGGGTCGACGACACCGCGGTTGATGTCCTCGCCCCCTGCCCGGCACGTTCGGTAGCGGCGGCGGAGCTCGGCCCGTGCCAACGGCCAGGCAGCGTTGTAGGGGAAAGCAAAATTCGAGGCAGCCGGAGAAACGCCGACCTGCTTCAGATACTCGGCATTGCGGTCGAGATCGGTGCCAAGGCCGGCAATGTCACGCAATCTTCGGTGAGCGAAGGTGTGGCAGCCGATCTCGTGTCCGCGGGCGAGCAACTCGCTGCACCCTTCGGGCGTGATCAGCCTTCGATCCGGCTCCACCTGCCCGGCAAGCCCGCCCGCTATATAGAAGGTGCCGCGGGCTCCATACTTCTCGAGGATGGCTGCGCCCGCGCCAAGTGCGCTGTCGGGAACATCGTCGAAGGTGAAGGAGACGAGCGGGACCTCCGTCTCCAACCGGCGCCGGGCTCCCGCCAGCTTCCAGATCGCCCGGTTCGCCAGCCTGTCGACGAGCGGACCGAGCCCGCTCAGCTTCTCAAGCATGCGCTACCCTCCCCTGACGAACGCGTGCAGGAGCAGCCGCCAGTTCCGCGCTCGACTGCAACGACAGTCCATAGAGCGCGACCATGAATGTGAACCACAGAAGGCTCCCGCCCTCGAAGAAGAGACTTTCGAGGCCGGCGTTGAAGATCGTGTAGAGCCATATGCGGACGAACAGCCTCGTCAGATGCGAATGCTCGCGCTCCGGAGCGATGCGGGCGATCTTTCGAAGCGGCAGGAAAAGGATCCAGATCAGGGTCAGGGCGAGGCCCGGGAAGCCCGTCATCAGGGCAATGTCGAGATAGGAATTGTGACCGTTGGCGGCAGCGACGGCCCAGGTCTCGACCGAGCCGCCGCTATAAACCAGTTCTTCCGTCTGCCAGAAACCCTTGAAGCCATAGCCCGTGAGAGGCTGTTCGGCGAGCGCGCCGAAGGCGAAACGCCAGATATCGGCGCGATTGGTAAAGGTCGCATCGATGCCGAGCCCGCTGATGAATTCGCCGAGCGGGGAGAAGACGGCGGAGCCCACCGCGAAGAGATTAAAAAGACCGACGCCGCCGACGGCAATCGGGAGGCGGAGAAAGCGCACCTTCTCGAACATGAGCGCGAGCAGCAGAATGGCCGGCAGCATCGCGGTCGACGTCTTACCCCCGGTATTGACGAGGAAGACGAAGGACAGCGCGACGATCACGATCCCGGCAAACCTCGACCAGATGTTCATGACGTAAAGGCCGATGAAGGCTGCGATCACCATGGCAGCCGCGGCGCTGTTCTTGTGGGGAAAGTGGCCGCGCCACAGGCCGGCATTCATCGGCTCGCGCAGTTCTGACGCCTGATGGATCGCGAGCAACGGCTTGAAGACGATGCCGTAGTAGGCGACCGCGAGCATGATGAGGATGCCGATGCCGAGCATCTTGGCGAAGTGGCGTTCCGAAGCCGGCAACAACAGGTAGACGCTGGCATTGACGGTAACCATCAACGCGAGGATCGCACCCTTGATGCCGAGCATCGGATGCGCCGACAACAGCGAAACAAAGATGAACCAGGAAAGGAGCATCGCCAGCAGCGCGCGCGGCTGCAGGATCGTTTGCCGCAAAGGGTGGACCAGGCCGTAGCCCAGCATTCCGGTAAAAAGCAGGAGCGAGATGATCTGGTTCAACCGGTTGGAATTGCCGGCGGAAGGGTCCAGCACCGCCTCGCCCGTCAGATCCACGAATGGATTGATGGAGATCCAGAAGAACAGGAAGATCGCCATGAACAGCACGGTACCGACACGCGCCTTTACCGCATTCGTCGGCTCGACCTCTCCGTAGCCCGCGCGTTCCATCTCCCGGGCTCCTCAGGCAGCCACGTGGGTCTTGCCGCGAAGGAATTTCCAGAGGCCGAGGGCAAGTGCCGCGGCGATGCCGATTGCGAGACCCAGAACGGCGCCGCCGATCAGCAGGATCAAGGTACGCGGGGGCCAGCTTCGCGCGTTTGGCGGCAGGGCCCGCGAGATGACGCGAATATTCGTGGTGTCGATCTGCTGGCGTTCGGTGATCTGCTGCGCACGTGCCAGATGGGTTTCGTAGATCGCCGCCTTGCTGCGCGCGTCGCGTTCGAGGTCACGAAGCTGCACCTGGGCCTGGTTATCGGTGAAGACGTTCGATTTTTCGTCGTCCGCCTTGCCGCGGAGCGCATCGAGCGCCTTTTGCTCCCGGTCGAAGTCGGCCTTCGCGCGCTCCAGAATGCGGCGGGCTTCATCCTTCATCGCCGCTTCCAGCGCCGTGCGCTCCGAGCGCGCGGCAACGAGCCGCGGATGCCGCTCGCCATAGGTGAGCTGCATGGAGCCTATCTGCTGCTGCAAGGCATTATACTGCTGGCGCAGATTGGTCATGTTTGCCGACTCGAACACCGAGGCGCTGGCCGTCTGGCCCTCGGCAACGGCCGCACTCATCTGCCTGTAACGCGTTTCCGCCTGGATGAAACGCTGCTGACCGTCGAGCACCTGGGTGTTGAGCTCACTCGAAAGCTGATTGCTGACGAGCTCGCCATTGGTGGATTGCAGGCCGTTCTCACGCCGGAAATCCTCGACCCTCTTCTCCGCTTCGGTGACGTTGCGCCGCAGCTCATCGAGTCGTTCGTTCAGGTTCTGCGCCACCCGGCCGGCGCTCTCGGCGGCCGACTGAAAGAGTTCAGCCTCGAATGCCTCGACGATCGCGTCCGAAAGGGCGATTGCCTTGGCCGGTTCTTCGCTCCACACCTTCAGGATCACGACGAAGGAACGTTCCTCCCGGCGCGCCTCGACCCTTTCGGACAGAGCGCGCATGGCCACCAGTTCCTTGTCCGCCTTGGCGTCCCGCGGCGCAATGAGCGTCTTCATCCAGTCGAGGAATGTCGGCCTGACGAATTCGGGATCGTCCGCAAGCCGCAGCTCGTCGATGACGCGTTGGAGGACGTTGCGCGAGGTCAGTATCCGGAGCTTGCTCTCGACCTCCAGCAACTGCGCGTCGCGCTGAGGATTGGTCGTGAAGACGTCGTCGCTGACGACGTTGAGATTGGAAGGGTCAACCACGAGATCGGTATAGACCGTGTATCGCGGCGTCGCCGCCACGGCATAGGCAAAGGCGGCGGCAACCGACAGGACGAGCGCGAGCACGATCCAGCGGGCGCCGTTGCGCAGCCACGCGATGAGGTCATTAACCCCGATGCTGCCCAGGAGGTGGAGTTGCGGGAAGAAATCCGCGACGGAGGAAGGCTGCTCCTCAAGAGCGCGCGCCTGATGGGCGGGGACGGGATCCACCACACGGGCGGAGGTGCTATCCTCTGCCTCCGCGGGGGCCTCTTCGCGAGCGGCCTCTTCCGTTACCGCGGGCACGAGGTCGAGCAACGACCCTCCGCCCGCGCGAAGGCGCTGATGTGGCCTTTCCAGGCGTAATCCCAGTCCCTCGGGCTCGCTGCGCCGATACATCCGCTTTCCCCATCCCCTCGGAGCCACCAAGGTGCTTATTGCCGTATAAGCAATTCCCCATGCGGATTTAGGGCCTGCAGGGTGAATATTCGGTTAAGCGGAACTGTTCGGACGGTAACCTTTTGGGCAGGCCAATGCTCCTCTACGGGCACTGGTTCGTTTCCGCTGGGGAACTTCGACCTGCTTCCACAGTTTCTGTAGAATGCCCGACCTGACCAGCTATGCCGCGTTTCTGGGCGCCGTGCTTGCCTATCAATTGTCCGGAGTCGGCCCGGACATGATGCTTGTCATCAGCCGCGGCATCGGCCAGGGCCGACGGGCTGCGCTTGCAACCGCTATCGGATGCGTCGCGGCGGGCTTCGTCCAGATACCCTTGCTTGCCATGGGCCTTGCCACGGTCGTGGCGTCCTCGCCGCTCCTCTACAAGGCCATGCAATTTATCGGAGCGGCCTATCTGATTTATGTCGGGGTGCGGTTCTTGACGGCCAGCAGTAAGACCTTGCTGCGCGAAGCGCTGGGCCGCGCCACGTCTCCATCGCTTCTCGCCCCCTTCAGGCAGGGTGTGATCTGCAATCTGACGAATCCGACGTCGCTTTCCTTTATGCTCGCGATCCTTCCGCAATTCGTGGCACCGTCCGCCGGATCGCCGGCCCTGCAATTCTTCATCCTCGGAGTTACGATGAAAGCCACCGGGCTGCTGGTCCTTGGTGCGGTGGCCCTCACCTCAGGCACATTCAGCAATTGGTTGTCGCACAGCAGTGCCTTTGTGGCGTGGCAGCAGCGCATTGCGGGCAGCATCATGATCGCGCTTGGCATACGGTTGCTGCTTTCTCCAGTCGCGCCCGCCCTTCACCGATGATCAGGACCGGCTGGAGCACTTCCGGGTAAAGCGGAATTCCTCAAGAGCACTCTTAAAAGTCGATCAGTTTCTGAACAGCTTCTTCTACCCGTACATTGTCACAAGGTCCAAGCGGCAAAATCGGCCGCGGGGGCAATGCCTGGAACACTCCGAGGATGCTCCCGATAGCGTACATCACGCGGAAACTGCCGAACTCCTTGAACAGTGCCCATAAGGGTTGAAATGCGGTGTCGATCCGATGCGCTTCCGCGCGATCGCCCCCTTTCGCCGCCCGAGTGAGTTTCGTTGCAGCCACGGGCAAAAGCCCGCCCACGACACTGAACCACGCATCAGCACCGGACAGGAGCGTACCTGCTGCGCCCCAATCGCCGCTATAGCCGATAGCAAAAGCTGCAGACGTGTTCGCACGCAGTCGAGCGATCTCACCCGCGAAATCTCCGTCGGCAGGCAACGGCATCTTCACTGCGGCAATATTCGGCACCTGCGAGAGCCGTGTGATCAGTTCCTCGCTGAAAACAAACCTGGTCGTGCCCGGATTATTGTAGATGCAGAGCGGCAAGTCGGAAACGCCGGCAACGGCAACGAAATGCTGATAAACTTCCTCCTCAGTCAGAGGCGTGTAGGATACGGGAGCCAGGAGAAGTCCATCTGCCCCGGCTTCCTTCGCGTCGCGCGCGAGCGCCTGAGCCTCGTTGGTCCTGAGTGCGCCGACGCCGACGATGAGGGGAACTCTGCCTCCCACGCATTCGACAGCGATCTCCACTGCCCGTCGCCGTTCACCGCGCGAGAGAAATGCGTAAGCCCCTGTGCTGCCGAGCAATCCAATCGAGTCCGCGCGTGCTAGTCGGATACGGTCGAGCAGTCGCGACAGCGCCTCTTCCGAAACTTTGCCGCCCACATCGGCGGGTGTGGGCGGGAACGCTGACAGGCCATCAAATAAAGCCGCAGGTGCCATCGTCATTTCCCATCGACTGCGTCAGAACAGGCCTCGCTCATATAACCGCGAATGATCGCCGGCAAGACATGCAACCAAAAATCCGTCGGCAGCCGGCTCCGGGTCACTCGTAGGCGTGTTGCCGCACGCTGCAGTCAACGATAAATTGCCATCAATGAAGAAAGGAAGCCGCATGGCGAACGTGACGATCCGCAACCTCGATGACGGGCTCAAGAAGCGCCTGCGCATTCGCGCCGCCGAGCATGGGCGTTCGATGGAGGACGAAGCGCGGGACGTCCTTCGCGCCGCGCTTTCGACTACCGAATACCGACCGGCCAATCTCGCTACAGTAATCCGCATCCGAATGGCGCCGCTCGCAGGCGTCATGCTTGACCTTCCGCAGCGCGAGCCCATCCGCTACGCACCGGATTTCTCCGAGTGATTATCTCGATACCAATGTGCCGTCGGAGCTGTTGGCACCCACCCTCTCCGTCGCGGTAGAGGCTGGCTCGCCTCCGTGGCAACCCGTAATGTCGCGGATCTCGCTGACACCGGTGTAACTATCATCAATCCCTGGGATCATCGGCCCTGAAAATACCAACGCTAAAAATCCGTCAGCAGCCGGCTCCAGGTCTCCGAGGCGAGGCCGCCGATATAGATGTCGTTGCGCTCTGCCGCTTCCTTGAGGTCCGCATGGCGGGTCACCATGCAGAAGTAGCCGCGGTGCCGGAATGACAGCCATCGCTGGCGCGAGATAGCGTTCATCAGGAACGGCTGAGCCATGCCGACCGCCACGGCATAGCCTTCCGCATCGAGCTGCGCGAACATCGCCGCGGCGACGTCGCGTTCACGCCCCTCCTCGCAGACGAGATTGAGCACCGTGGCCGCGGCATCTTGCTTGCCGAAGAAAAGAAAGGCGCCGATCGTGCGACCGTCCGGCAGAACGACTTTCCTGCACTGGAGCGTCCCGAGGCTCCGGTTCATCGAAGCGACGCGCACGAGCCAGTCGAATTCGGCTGGCGACCAGGCCGGGCGGATCGCAAAGCGTTCCAGCATCGGGCTCGCGCATTGGAGGAACTCCTCGACGCCCGCGGCCTCGCTACTGCATTCGCCCTCGGCCTTCGGCCGCATGGAGGGCCGCAACCGGCGCAGTGCACGGTCAATCGGCCTGAGGACGCCGACGAGAACAGGAGAGCGCGCGATTGGGAAGTGACGGCCCGCAAGGATCGCCGCCGCGGTCAACGGCAGAAACGAGCGCTGCCATTCGAGGCTCTGGATCGGCAGGACGATGCCGCCTCCGGCAACCCAATGGTCGGCGCTGACCGGCGACGCATTGTCGGAGAAGCACATGTCCTGGCGAGCCGCCCGCATGGTGCGCGCAAGACGCGCCGCTCCAACGGCCCCGGCTTTGCCATCGGCCATGAAGGCACAGAGAAGGCGGGCCATGGTCGGGCGGCCATTGACCATGAACGCCATCGGCACCGAGAGTATGGCGCTGTCTATGCCAGTAGCACCGCTCTCGTGCACGACGCTGCCGAGTTCCGGAGAATAGTGAGGGCTGCCGAAGAAGACGGTCTCGAGATACCGTCCGAGGTCATCGTCGGATGCCTGATCGTGCCTTCGGAAAATCCTGTTGAAAAGCCGTCCGACCGCCGCAACGTCGTCGCGCGCCATGGGCCGCGTACCGCGGCGCTGCCCTGCATCGGCCGGCACGCTCTCGGATACGCGTAGTTCATTCGCCTCCATCGTCATATGGCGCCCGCTCCAAGAGTGAGCGCAGCCTGGCGGCGGTCGCGCCGCACGAAGTGCAGGAACACGCTCCAGGAGGCGACGACCATCGCGATTTCGATTGCGTAGAAGGACAGGAAAGTTCCCATCGGCGGGGCGTACCAGCTTGCCCATGCGGCAAGGCCGGCACCGGCGATGCTGCCGAGCCCCATGACGGTCGCGCGGGCGGCGTGTGCGCCGGAGGCACCGAGCGCCTCGACCGCGACGGACCACATCGCGAGCGGCACCACGACCCAGCAGAGGCTTCTGACGAAGCCGACCAGCGAGAGATAGTCCTTGCCGAAGAGGTAGGGCAGGACCGGCGCCAGAACGAAAACGGTGACGGCCGCAGCCAGGCCGATGACGATTGCGGCAGCGAGCACCCGGCGCACCCGATGGAGGGCGTGGTGAAGCCCCGCCGCCGTCGCCCTCGCCGAACCCGGGTAGATAAGCCGGTTGAGCGCTTCCACCGAAAGATAGCTGCTCTCCAGCATGCGGCGAGCGACACTGTAGCTTGCGACGACCTCGGCGGTGGTGACGAGGCTCAGGACAAGCAGGTCGGCGTTCTGGCGCAGCGCACGCAGGATGAAGGGAATGCTGAAGTAAAGGCCTTGCGGGAGTTCCTCCCGCACGATGCGGTAGCGGGGCGCACCGAGTCCCCGGATTGCCCGCATACAAAAGAGCGCCACGAGGACATGGCACAGAAACTGCCACACCGCCCAGGATGCGACGCTGGTGACGCCGAAGGCGATGCAGGCAAGTGCCGCCGCAACCGTGCGCGCCGCCGCAAAACCGACGACGACCTTGTTGGCGGAGGCAAAATCCGTGTGAGCGATAAAGATCTGCTCGGTGAGCACGATGACCCGGACCAGCAGGATATTGGTGACGAGCATCAGCGTGATCACGGCGACGTTCGTCACGGGGTCCGGCGAAAGGGTGAAGAAGAACGGCAGGACCACCGCTCCCAACAGGACCAGGGCTGCCCCGCTCGCCACCGTCAGGATGACATTGTGTCCGAGCATCTGCGGGTAGATCGCGCGGTCGCGCGCGACCCGACGCACCAGGCATTCCATCGCCCCGAGCCCGCAGAGATGGACGGCTATATTGGCGACCGCAGTAATTGCGACGAACACGCTGAACTCGTGGACGCCGAGCCAGCGGGCAAGGATGGCAAAGGTAAGGAGTTGCGCCGCAGAACCGAGAACCAGACTGCCGCCGGAGGCGAGATAGGACATGACCATCGGCAGGAATGGTCTATCACCGCGCTGTTCCGTTACACCTTCCGAGACCATCCGTTCTGCCTTGACAAATCGACTTAAAGGCCGGCACCGGGCTGCGAAACGCACCCCTCGCCGATTGAGGCGCACACTAGCGAGGATAAGTGATTGGCCGGTTAACATAAGCTTTGTGGCGCCATGTGTTGTCGGACGCCCTGCATTTCAGCTTCCGTTTACCTGCACGCGCTAGTGTGCGCCGGACCGACACCCCATCCGATAACCGAAGGAGCCTTCGTGCTGCAGGGCGACAATCATCTTGACGGCCGGACCGAGGGTCGCGCGCCACGGCTCGTACGATTCATGGGCGTCGACCTCGAACTGGCGCCGGACGTGCTCGTGCCGAGGGAGGAGACGGAACTCCTCGGGCGGAACGCCGCAGCGATCCTGAGCGAGCGCGCCGGACCGGCGACCGTGATCGACATGTGCTGCGGATCCGGGAATCTCGCTCTGGGGATCGCCGCGGAGGTGCCGCTCGCGCGTGTCTGGGCTGCAGACCTAACCGACAGCACGGTCGCGCTTGCGCGGCGCAATGTCGAGCGACTCTCGCTTGGAGAGCGCGTCGTCATCCGCCAGGGCGACCTGTTCGCGGCCCTCGCGGGAGAGGACCTCGCGGGCGCCGTCGACATGATCGTCTGCAACCCCCCCTATATCTCGACATCCCGCCTGGAAGGCGACAGCGCGCATCTTCTCGCAAGCGAGCCGCGGGAGGCGTTCGACGGCGGGCCCTACGGCATATCCATCCATCAGCGGCTGATCCGCGAAGCCGCCGCCTTCCTCAAGCCGGGCGGCTGGCTTCTCTTCGAGTTCGGAGAGGGACAGGATCGCCAGGCCACGGCGCTTCTCGCCCGAACGAAGGCCTATGAGGCAGTGACATTCGCCGAGGACTCGGCCGGAAAGCCGCGAGTCGCACTGGCGCGCAGGCTGGGCGGTGCAGCGGCAGCCGCCGCGGCTGACGGGGCGGACAGATGAGCGACATCCGTTCGCTCGCGGCCGAGGATATTCCGGCTGTCGCGCGGCTCTTCCAGAAGGTCTTCCGCAACAGCGCGGAGGAGCCGCCGCCTGCGTTCATCGAATATCTTCGGCAACTCTATATCGATGCCCCGGGCAACGACCCGGAAATCCGCCCGCTCGTGTATACCAACGATGGCGGCCGGATTTCCGGCTTCGTCGGAGCGAACACTCTGGCCATGACGTATCGCGGCAGGGCATTGCGCGCCGCCATCTGCGGCTCGCTGATGGTCGAAGGCCGCGAAAGCGATCCGATGGCCGGCGCGCGGCTGCTGAAAGCGTTCCTTGCAGGACCGCAGGACCTTTCCTTCAGCGAAACGGCGAGCGAAGTTTCGACGCAGATGTGGACGAAGCTGCGGGGAGTCGTGCTGCCGCAATACAGCCTCGACTGGATACGCGTCATCCGGCCGGCATCGTTCGGCGTCGATCTCGTCGCGAGCCGGTTCGGTCCCGCCCGCGCACTCCGGCCGCTGGCTCATGCATTCGATCGCCGCCATCGCGGAAAGTTGCGACGCGGCGAGCTGCGCTGGTCGGGCGTGCCCGAGGCCGCCACCCAAGGACCGCTGCAGGTCGCCGACATCGACCGGCATGGCTTCGCCGAGCTCTTCGCCCCCTTGACCAGGCAGTTTGCCGTGCAGCCGGCCTGGACCGAGGGCCAGCTAGACCATATCCTCGAAGACGCGGAGAAGAAGCCGGAATTCGGCGAGCCGGTGCTTGCGGCCGTCAGAACGCGAAGTGGTGCGCCCGTCGGAGCGTTTTTCTACCACCTGCAGCCCGGCGGAACTGCCAGGGTTCTCCAGGTCCTCGCCCAGCCGGGACAGGCCGGGCCGATCCTCGACTGCCTGATAGAGCACGCGGCCGCGCGCGGAGCCGCTGCGGTTCGCGGTCGAACCCAGCCGGCGCTGCTTGAGGCCATGATGGGCCGCCGTATCGGCTTCGTCCATGCCGCCTCGACCGTCGTCCACTCCCGCGAGGAGGAACTCGTCGACGCTTTCCGTCACGCACGAGGGTTCATCAACGGGCTGGCGGGGGAACACTGGAGCCGGCTGATCGGCGGGACGTTTAACCGGATCTAAAGCACTTCCAAGAAGGCGCAGAGTGGTCTTGCGTCCGGGAATGCGCCGTTCGAAGTGCTCTAAATCACGATGATTTCAGGCCGGGTCGGCCTAAAATCATCAAACAACCGCGGCGGGTATGCCGGATCTGAACAGCCCTAGACCTGAAGCTGCTCGGCGAGAGGCTTTTGATAGACGACGATCGGGGCGTGATAGGGTACACGCTTGTAAAGATCGATGACGTCCTGGTTCACCAGCCGAACGCACCCTGACGAAACTGCCTTGCCGATCGATTTCCATTCCGGCGTGCCGTGCAGACGGTACAGCGTGTCCTGCCCGTTCTGGAAGATGTAGAGCGCACGGGCACCCAAGGGATTGTCAATGCCGGGGGCCATGCCGCCATTTTCGACGGAGTATTTTTCGAGTTCCGGCCGGCGGGCGATCATATCGGCCGGAGGCTTCCACCGGGGCCAGGGCTGGCGCCAGTGTATGATCCCTTCGCCCTGCCAGGCGAAGCCCTCGCGCCCAATTCCGACGCCGTAGCGCATCGCCGTTCCGCCGGGCTCGATGAGGTAGAGGAACCGCCCGGGCGTGTCTACGACGACCGTCCCCGCCGGTTCGCCGGTGGGGTCCTGCACCCGCTGGCGCAAATATTTCGGATCCATCTCCCTATAGGGAACTGCCGGAATGAAATGCCCGCCGTCTTCGACGGCAGCATATCTGGCTTCCAGTTCGGCATCGCTCGCCAGCCCGATCGGGCGGCTCACCAGACGCGGCACGGGGGCGCGCTGCGCTTGCGGCGCAGAGGTCGAGCACCCCGCGACGGCTGCCGTTGCGGAAATCGCTCCCAGAAGAAGCGTGCGTCGTCGTAATTGAATTTTGCTAAACATCTCAAGCAGGTACGAAGAGAGAAAAGGGGGTCGCGTGTAGACGTGTAGCCGACTCGCCTGGATTGCCAAACTCACGGCCAATCACATGTTCGATATCTGCAAGCATCGCGCGGAGGGTCGTCGGAGATTTAGAAGTGACGAAGTCGGCAGCCTGCCAGCCGGAGGGGTGAGGTGTGTGCGGTTTTGCGCCCGCATTCCGCTCTATTCCTGGATTTGATCACGTTTATGCTTCTAGCCGACCCGACCTGAAAGCATCGTGCCTAGGAATGCAGCTGCCGCGATCCCGCAGATCTGCGTATGGCGGCCGGCAGCGGCGCGGGCTGGCCGCAATAGACCGGGTACAGCGTCGGCTCGGACAGAAGGAAGCCCTGCACATGCGTTGCGCCGGCCTTTTTGACGGCTTCGAGCTGTCCGTAGGTCTCGATGCCGTCGACGACCACCGTCGGCGCAACGCAGGAAGCGAGCCCCACCAAATGATGGAGGAACCCCTTGCCCCCGCCCTGGCCGCGGCCGATGAAGAATGCGTCCAGTTTCACGATGTCGACGGGAATGGACAACAGCGATTCCGGCGTCGAGTGACCCGTCCCGAAACTGTCCAGGGCGATTCTGTAGCCCACTTCGCGCGCGCCTTCGATGAACTCCGCCGCCATCGGCAGGGTGGCCAGCGGCAGGCACTCCGTTATCTCGAGAACCAGGCGCGAGGCCATTTCCCGATTTCGCGAAAGCAGATCGTAGAGTTCCGACCAAGTGTTCTCGTCGAGAATGTTCCCGGCCGAGATATCGCAACCCAACACGCCTGACGGATTGCAGTCGAGCCACTCGAATGCGAGACCGAGCATGTATCGATCGAATGACGCAACGCGTCCCGACGCTTCGAGAAAAGCCGTGAATTCCTCGCTCGTCCTGACCGCTCCGTCACGTTCTACGAGTCTGCCTAGGCATTCCGAATAGAGCACCTCGCCCGTATCGCCGACCGCATTGACCTGTTGCAGCGAGAAGCCTATCCGTCCCTCCCGCATCGCTTGGGTCACGGCGCCGACGACACGGTCGAATCTTCTCAGATGTTCCATCCGGCGACGCGCCTCGCTCGGTCAGTCTTCGATCACGACGTCCTCATCGGGCGTCGTGTCGAGAAGGTGCTCACGAATATCGTCTATCTTCCCGACGGACGATCCGACGCCAAGCGTTTCCTTGACGTCCTCAAGTGTCGCATCCGTCACTTCGCCGCCATTCGTGAAGCTTGCAATCGCCTCGCGCAGCGCTTCATCGCTGAGAGCCGGATCGGTCGGGATGACGTCCGAGCCGAACTCCGCCTCGAACTCTGCATAGGCGATCGCATAGGCGGAGATTGCCGCCATTCGCGGATCGTTCGAGTTCAGGTAGGCGTGATAGTTCCGGCCGAGCGAGCTCAGCTTTGCCGTTTCGGCCTGCGGATTCTTGGGCTTCGGCGTCGGGACAGCCGTTTCCGTCACCCTGGCCTTTACTACCTTACCGGACTTCCCGGACTTGCCGTGCGCCGCTTTTCCGGTCTTCCTGCCGTGCTTGAACAGGTCCTGGAGGAAGCGCGGCGTGCCCGCGCGCTCGCCGCCCGATCTGCCCGAATCGGATCGGGCCTTCGCGTGGCTTCCGCTATTGCCGTGGCTTCCGCTCTTACCGTGGCCGCCGCCATTGCCGTGGCCCCCGCCATTGCCGCCGCCATTGCCGTTGCCGCCGCCACCATTGCCGCCACCGTTGCCATTGCCGCCCTTGGCGAATGCGATGTCCGACATGCCGGGTGCAAGGCCCGCCAGGGGAGCGCCTGCGAGCGCCAGCGCAATAAGACCTCGTCCGACGAATTTGGAAATAGGCATGAGGGCCTCCTATCGAAAGTCGCGGCCGTTGTTGCTGCGGCCGATTTTCTGCTTCAATTGATTAAGCGATAGCGTGCAACTGGTGCGGGTTCCACCGCCGCCGGACCAATGCGCCGGTTGATTGGACTTAGGTCCGTGGGCTCGGTCGTCAAAAGTCCCAAGATGCGCTATGACCAAGGGGTAAGGGATGGCGCGCGTTGACCGGCCGGCCGGAAATGCTAATTTGGCGGTTGCAAAGAACGCAGCAGTGCCGGCGACGAATTGAGCGGGCCATCGTGAGATCTCTCGTGCACGTCGACGCCCTCATCAGACGGTGGAACTCTCAGCCGCTGGCGAAGCAGTTCCTCATTATCGGTGGCTCTGTAGCCGCCGCGGCGATGCTCGTCGTCGGCGCCTTCGTGACGAGCCTTATAGAGGACGCCGTGACGCGCAACTCCGCGGCCACCACGGCGCTCTATGTCGACAGCGTGATTGCGCCGCTTCTGCCCGACATGCAAACGACGCAGGTGCTCGACGATTCGGTGGCACGGGCGCTTGACGAAACGCTTGGGCAGGGCGCTTTGGGTGATCGGCTTGCTTCATTTCGCCTCTGGCGTGCCGACGGCACGGTTCTCTATTCGAGCGACAAGGCCATGGTCGGTCAGAAGTATGAGCTGGGTCCGGAGCTGACGGCGGCATTCGACGGCGGCATGGTCGCTCGTTTCATGCCTCTCGACGAGGCCGACGGCGAGACGGAGCGCCTTTCGAGCAGTCCTCTCCTGGAGATCTACAATCCCCTTCTCCAACCCTGGTCCGGCGAGGTGGTCGCCGTCTCGGAATTCCACGAGATTGCCGACGAATTCGAGCAGAGCCTCAATCGGGCGAGGCTTCACACGTGGCTCGCCGTTGCCGGCTTCACGCTCGCCTTCTTCATCGCCCTTTCGGCCATCGTCCTGCGCGGCAGCAGAACGATAGAGAAGCAGCGCCATGCGCTTGCGCAGCGCGTCGACGAGCTTTCGGCGCTGCTTGCGCAGAACGAGACACTGCGCGGGCGCCTGCGCCAGGCCTCCCAGCGAGCGACCGCGCTGAACGAGACCCTGCTGCGGCGGATCGGCGCCGATCTGCATGACGGGCCGGCGCAACTCGTGGCCTATGCTTCGCTGCGACTGGACAGCAACAAGCTTGTCAGCCCCAAGACGCCCGCCGAACTGCGCGAGCGTGAGATCGCCGCCATCAAGGGCAGCCTCGACGAGGCGATGAACGAGATCAGAACGCTGTGCAGCGGGCTGGTCCTGCCGCAGATAGAGACCGCCGGCCTGAGGAAAATTCTGGAGCGCTGCGTCCACGCCCATGAACAACGAACGGGAACCACCGTGGAGTTGTCGATGACCGACCCGCCCGAGCGCCTTTCGGCATCGGCGAAGATCTGCATATACCGTTTCGTGCAGGAAGCGCTTAACAATGCCTACCGGCACGGCGGCGGCATCGCGCAGCGCGTGACGCAGAGCACGAAGGGTGACAAGGTTACCGTCGAGGTTGCAGACGGCGGGCCGGGGTTCGACCCCAAAGACGTACGGCCGACGAGCCTCGGCCTCGCGGGCCTTGAAGGCCGGGTCGAGAGCCTCGGCGGAACATTCGAGATCAACCCCAACGCGCCCGGCACGATTGTCCGGATGTCGATCGGTTTTGAGGAAACGGAGCAGGCATGATGACGGGAATTCGAGTAGCCGTGGTCGATGACCACCCCTTGTTCAGGGAGGGTGTGACACGGAGCCTGTCGGAGATCGACGGGTTCGAGGTCGTTGCCGAAGGCGGGTCGCGGGACGAGGCGATCGCGATCGCGCAAAATTTCAACCCTGATGTGATGCTGCTCGACATCTCCATGCCGGGCGGCGGGCTGAACGCCATTCCGGCAATCCTGAGCGTCGCGCCCTCACAAAAGATCGTCATGCTGACCGTTTCCGAGGCGAATGACGACGTCGCTGCAGCTCTCAAGGAAGGCGCGAAAGGTTACCTTCTCAAGGGGATCGGTGCGAGGGCGCTGGCGGACGTCATTCGCACTGTCGCCTCAGGCGAGAGCTATGTCGCCCCCACCCTTTCCGCCAAGCTGCTGACGGGCCAGCTGGCCAATCCCGCACCGGCCAAATCCAACCTCGTTGCCGAGCTGACGCGGCGCGAACAGGAGGTCCTGCACCTCGTCGCATCGGGAATGAGCAACAAGCAGATTGCCCGGAAGCTCGATCTGCACGAGAAAACGGTGAAACATCACATGACGCAGATCATGGCGAAGCTTGACGTCGCCAACCGGACGGAGGCCGCCATGGTACTGCGCGACGCGCTCGACTGGCGTCCTGTCAGTCAATGAAGGACAGAAGCCGTTTCCGGTCGGCCGACGTTGCACGCCGGTTGACAATAGTGCGCCCGCGCGAATCCTTCATGATATAACGGGCGCCTTCGATCACCTCGCTGATGCCGTCCCGGTGACGTACGCGCAAGACGGAGCCGCCCCCTTCCACGGACGTCGTTGCTTTTCCGCTTGCCCGGCCGGAATTCGAATTGCCGCCGCCCTTACCGTTTCCGCCGCCGCCCCCGTTTCCACCGCCGTTGCCACCGCCTCTTCCGCCGCCGTTGCCACCGCCTCGTCCGCCGCCGCCACCGCCGCCACCGCCGCGCCCGCCGCCGCTACCACCTCCCTTGGCGAGAGCGGATTGCGGTTCCAGTTCGATGCCTGAGCCCGACAGCGCGATTTTGTAAGGCGATACGGCGATGGGAAGGCCGACCGAAACCCAGCACAGTGCTGCAAGAAAGTTTCGACGCGTGACCATCACGCTCCTCCTGAAGAGTTTTACCGGGATGCGCCTGATCGCGGTCTCGCGAATGCCTTGACGCTATCACCGATCGTCGGCGTCGCCGCCGACCCGACAACAGTCCACCGGGAAAGCCCGACACTCGCTTTCGCCGGCTGTTGCGCCATCTTTGGTCACGGCCTGACCGGTGCGTCAACTGCAATCGGGGTGTCTCAGACGTTTCGCTTTCGCCGGTCGGACGATCGTCCGATGTGATTCGGACGAAAGTCCGACGACGGGGCGCGGTGGCCAGGCGAAAGCCGTACTGCAGCCTCCCGAACGAGAGGCTGCAGGAAGGGATATCCATCCGGTTGCCATTCGCGCAACCTGGCCGGACCATGGTGCCGCTGCGGCCGGCTCAGGCCGCCCGCACGCCCGCCTTCATCGGTATCTCGATGTCGACTTCGAGCGTGGTGACGTGCTCGCCGCGTTCCATCGTGACGTTAACCTTGTCGCGGTCGACCTGGACATGCTTGGCGATGACCGCGAGAATTTCTTCCCGGAGCACCGCAACGAGGTCCGACTGGCCGACCGACGCCCGCTCATGTGCCAGCAGCACCTGCAGGCGCTCGCGCGCCGTCGGCGCCGAGGTCTGCTTGCTGAAGAAACGGAAAATGCTCATGCTGCCCTCCGTCCGAATATCTTGCCCAGGAAGCCGCGCTTCTCGCCGGGAATGGTCATCGGCACCGTTTCCCCCGCAAGGCGGCGCGCGGCATCCAGATAGGCGCGTGCCGGAGCGCTGCTGCTGTCGGCGAGCGTCACCGGGGCACCGAGGTTGGAAGCCTTGAGAACGTCCATGCTTTCGGGAACGATTCCGATGAGCGGGATCGACAGGATCTCGAGAACGTCATCGACCTTGAGCATGTCGCCCCGCTCGGCGCGGACGGCGTCGTAGCGCGTCAGCAGCAGGTGCTTCTCGACCCGCTCTCCGCGCTCTGCCCTTTCGGTCTTGGCATCGAGCAGGCCGATGATGCGATCGGAGTCGCGGACCGATGAGACTTCCGGATTGGTGACGATGACGGCGAGGTCGGCGTGGCGCATCGCGAGCGTCGCGCCGCGCTCAATCCCGGCCGGGCTGTCGCAAATGATCCAGTCGAAGTGTTTCTTGAGCTCTTCCATCACCCGCTCGACGCCCTCGGGGGTCAGGCTGTCCTTGTCGCGGGTCTGCGATGCCGGCAGCAGGAAGAGGGTGTCGAGCCGTTTGTCGCGGATCAGCGCCTGCGGCAGCTTCGCGTCGCCCTGGATCACGTTGACGAGGTCGTAGACGACCCGGCGCTCGGCGCCCATGACGAGGTCGAGATTGCGCAGCCCGACGTCAAAATCGACGACGACCGTTTTCTCGTTGCGCTGCGCCAGCGCCGCACCCAGTGCGGCGGTTGACGTCGTCTTGCCGACGCCGCCCTTTCCAGATGTAACTACAACTACTTTCGCCATCTTCCCGCTCCTGTTGTCAGAGCGGGAGGAAAACTGTGAGCGGTTTCCGCCCGCATCCCCGCTCTAATTCTATAAATCAGCCGGCGACCGGCTCAGTTCAGTCTTTCTGCCATGATCGAATCGCCTTCCAGCCACAGCTGGACCGACTGCCCGCGCAGATTGGGGGCCATATCCTCGGCCGTCTTGTAGACGCCGTCGATTGCCAGCAGTTCCGCTTCGAGCCGGCGGCAGAAGATGCGCGCAGACGCGTTTCCGACCGAGCCTGCCAGCGCCCGCCCTCGGAGCGTCCCGTAGATATGGACTGAACCTCCTGCGACGATCTCCGCGCCGGATGCGACGGAGCCGACCACCGTCACGTCCCCTTCCGGGAAGATGACCGACTGTCCGGACCGAACCGGTTCCCGGACGATGATCGATGCCGTCGCCCGAACCGGCTGAACGTCCTCCGACGTAATCGGCGCAGCGGCCTTTCCCTTGCCGGCCTTCGGCGGATCGGCCGGATCGGCCTCGGGCACTTCGAAATCGGGAGCCGGACGGCCGCCCTTCATGGCAGGCGGCATCCCCGGCTCGAAAAGCGAGGGACGTCCGCCTTCGATCCCCATGACCCTGACATTGCGCTGGCCGAGCTCGTCGAGCAGGCTCTTCAACTGTTTCCGGTCGATCTCGAGATCCGCCACATCGAGCACCACCGGGCGCCCCAGGAAGAAGCCCGCCGAACGCGAAGCGAGGTCATCGAGCCGGCCAAGCCACCAGTCGAGCGGCAGTTCCGGGGAAAGCACCAGCGCCAGGAAGGAGCGGCCCTTGATGCGGATCGAGCGAGCGTCTGTTAGCACTTTGGTCATCTTCGTTAATTTTTGGTTGCCAAGATGTAGGCGAGCCATGGTTAACAAACAGTTAACCGGGCCTCCTTCTTTGCCTGATCTTCGGTCCGTTTCGCCCCTGCACGACGTGAAGTTTCCGTCACGCGCGAGACCGTCTGTCCAAGATGAGACTCGACGGAACCGGCGACCAGTTCTAGGCAGCATGGTGACGAGGGGAGCTTGCACAGGGCTGACGAAGGCGGGATGCCCATGCGGGAAGAATTGACCGCTGCCCCGTAATCGGGGGGAGAGAGACCCTGCGAACCTCTCCCCCCGCACTTCTCAGGTTTGCCTCCAGATCAATCCGGATGCCTTGCCCTGGCCTGGATGAAGGCGTCTATGTCCCAGATGGGAAATTCCTCCTCCGCCTCCGGAAGGCCGATATCGCGGCGCATCCGATTCGACAGGTGAGAGATCTGGTTTTGCGCCTGATGGCGCCTCCATGCGGCCGACATCAGTGCCCGTGCGGTCTTCCAGACGCCGAATTTGCGGTAAAGCTCATCGGCCGCCGCCGCGAGGGGTTCGACAACTATTGCTTGTGGTTCACGCATGACTGTCCGTCCCGGCGCGGTGATGCAGCCAGGTCCTTTCGAGGATCAGAAGACGTGCGGATGCGGAACGAAACAATGCGAACAATTGTCCCGTCAGCCGGTCACGTCAGTTAAAAGGGAAGCGCCAAATGGCGGAGATGCGGGCTTGTGAGCCTCAGATCAGTAGCGGCTGAAGCCAGATGCGCGTCGCATCGAAGGCACGATAGCCGTTCCGCCACAGAGGCGCACAAACACGAGATTGGAATTCATCTTACGCCTCCTCTGATTTGAATTGCGGATGAGATGATCCTCGCACGAGACAGGCCGATCGGCAAGCACTCAATTTCGAATTGCAATCGGCGCTTCATCCCTGTTGCGGGAATACAACAGTCTTCCCATGAGAAGGCGCATCCGTGCGGCAAGGCACGTCGTTCAACTGCATCTATTATTGCTTGGCGAGACTCATGTTACGCTAACGGCGCATCTCCGGTTGAACGCATGGCGGCCGCTTATCTACTCGCCGTCGTGCAGTCGATCGAAGATGATCGTCAGCAGCGGAGAAAACACCATGAACCGCAACGTTATCATTGGCATTATCGTGCTCGCGATTATCATTCTCGCGGTCATATTCTTCATGCCAGGGACGGCTGAAACGCCCCCGGCGACCGAAACGACTCCCCCGGCGACGACGGAGCCCGCGCCCACAGAACCGGCACCGGCACCGACGACACCTGCACCTTCTCAATAAAGCCGGCCGATCGCACGCCCCGTTTAAGGACGGGGCGTGCGATCGGATTCTTACTCGATCTCCTCGACCGGCTGCACCAGCTGCGGCCCGAGATGCAGGTAGCGCGTGGCCTTGCGCTTGGCGGCAATATCCGCCCAGACGCGCTCGACCTGAGCCGCGTCTAGATTTGCCGCGCGTCCGACCTTGTCGGCGCTGAGCCCGTTGTTGAGGCCGAAGAGGCACAGATCCATTCGGTCATAAGGCAGCGAGAAATAGAACTCTTCCTGCGTCTGCTCGAGCGAATAGGTGTCGGTGGTCGGCGGCCGGCGCCGGATTTCCTCGGGAACGCCGAGATAACCGGCAAGCGCATAGACCTGCGACTTGTAAAGATGGGCGATCGGCTTGACGTCCGCCGCGCCATCGCCGTTCTTGACGAAGAAGCCCTGATCGTATTCCAGCCTGTTCGGCGTGCCGAGCACGGCAAAGTTCAGCCGGTCGGCATGGTAGTATTCGATCTGCTTGCGGGTGCGCTGCTTCATGTTCGTCGCGGCGACGATGCCGAGATAGACGGAAGGCGGCATGCGCAGCTTCGTCTGCTTCCCCTCGGGGTCCTGCACCACGAGCGAGGAAATGTTGTAGCCGTCGCCTTCGAGCGCATTGGCGATGACGATCTTCGACGCCCAGCCCGGCCCGTAATCGGGGACGAGTTCGCGAATGAAGGCGTCACGCCGCCGATAGCAGCCCATGGCGTCGAGCGTCGGTCCGATGTCCTCGACCACCGCCTCTACACCGAACGTCTCGGCGACCAGCCGGCCGAGGTGCAGGCTTTCCGGATCGGAATCCTTTTCCGGCATGAAGAGACAGAAGACGTTCTTCGCACCGACGGCGCGCACTGCCAGTGCGACCGAGACGCTCGAATCGATGCCGCCGGAAAGGCCGAGGACGAGGCCGCGTTTGCGCAGGCTGCGCAGCTGGGCCCGCAATCCGGCGGATATACGCTCGGCTTCCGCAGCTTCGTCGATTTTCAACGTGTCGGCCGAGAAGACGAGCCTGTTCTGGTCCGGTCGGATATTCATTCTGCGGGCTCCAATGTTTCGGCCGCAAGCCGGCGGCTGACTTTTCCTGTATCCGTCTTCGGCAATTCGGTGCGGAATTCGACGATCTTCGGCACCATGAAATCTTCGAGATGGCGGCTGCAATGACGGATGATTTCCTTCTCCGTCAGCGTCGGGTCCGACAACACGACGAGAGCGCCGATCGCGGCCCCAAGCACCGGATCGGGAACACCGATGACCACGGCCTCGGCAATTCCGGGATGCGCATGCAGCACGGTCTCGACCTCCTTGGGCGCCACCTTTTCGCCGCGCGTCTTGATGATGTCGTCCTTGCGGCCGACGAAATAGAGGAAACCCTCCTCGTCGGTACGGAACAGGTCACCGGTGTGAAGCACCTTTTCCCATGGATTAGGGCCGGGGCGGAGCATGCGCTCGGTCGCGGCGTCATTGCGCCAGTAGCCCTGCATCACATGCGGGCCGCGAATGACCAGTTCGCCAGGTACACCGGGCGGTACCCGGTTTCCCTCGTCATCGACCACGAAGGCTTCGGTGTTCGGTATCGCGATCCCGACGGAACCCGGCCGCCGGTCGAGCTCTTCCGGCGGCAGATAGGTGCAGCGCTTGCATTCCGTCAGTCCGTACATGGAATAGAGCCGGGCGCCCGGGAAAAGCTCTCTCAGGCGGGCGATATGCGCCGGCGGCAGTGCTGCCGCGGTGTTGGAGAGAAAACGAAGGCTCGGCAGGAAGCCGGGTTCGAGGTCACGCATCTGCAGGATCATTGCCGCCATGGTCGGCACCAGCGGGAAGCCGGTAACCCCTTCGGTCCGGATACGGTCGAAGATCGCCTGGGGGAAGGCGAATGACTTTTCGAGTACGAGCGTCGCGCCGAGCCGGATCGCCATCAGCAGCTGATAGAGCCCGTAGTCGAAGGCGAGCGGCAGCACGTTCAGGATGATGTCGTCAGGCGTGTTCTGGAGATAGGAGGTGATCGACTCCGAAGCCGCATCGATATTGCGATGCGTCATCATCACGCCCTTGGGACGGCCCGTCGAGCCCGAGGTATAGATCAGCATGCCGAGGTCGACGTCGATGCCGCCGTGGCGGACGGGCGCAGGCGCAACCGTCAGGCATTCCTCAAAGGAAGCGGCACCGTCCGGTATGCGGCCCCCCGGACCCGCGGTCGAAGCGACGAATGGCGCATGGCCCCGAGCAAGCGCCAGCGCCTCGGCAACGACCGGCATGAGCTTGGCCTGCGTCAGGATAGCCGCCGCCTCGCAATCGGCGACGATATAGGCAAGCTTGTCCGCCTTGGTCGAAGCATTGATCGGGCTGAAGGTCGCACCGACCTTGAGGATCGCGAAGATCGCGACGGCCGCCTCCCAGCAATTGTCCATGAAGACCAGAACCCGGTCGTTCCGCTTCACGCCGCTTTCGGCAAGAGCGGCGGCGAGGCGGCTCGAAAGATCGTCGAGTTCGGCATAGCCTAGCCGCCGGCGATCGGTGACCAGCGCCGTCTTTGCCCCGTTTGCCGCGGCGTTCCTGATGAGGAATTGCTCGAACCGCATGATGGTGATGCCCCCGCCCTTCGCCGCTTACGCCGAGACCGGCACGGCGGCTTTCGCTTCGATGAACGCCGAAATCCGCGCGAGCGAGTCGAGATTTTGCGGGACGATGTCGGCATCGGCCATCACGATCCCGAAATCGTCTTCGATGAAGGCCACCAGTTCCAGAACGCCGGTCGAATCGATGATGTCGTTCTCGATCAGCGAAGCGTCGTCGGCGAGTTCGTATGCGCTGTCGCCGAAGAGAAAGTTCTCGATGACGAATGCCTTGACCTTGTCCTTAATCGCTTGGGTCATTCCACTATCCTTTTCTCCAAGGGTTTTTACGCGGCCTCAGCCTTGCGAAGGCTGGTGCCGGTGAATGTCTGCAGCCAGAGTTGCGTCGAGAGGACGCCGACGAAGGCCGCATTGTCGCGGAAACCGGAGGCCGGGCGCGACTGGCATTTCTGGTAGAGTTTCGTTACCGCTTTGGCGTTGAAGAGCCCACCGGCGGCGACCGCGTCCTCGCTCATGGCCGACCGCACGTAATCGAGTTCGCCCGTGCCGCTGAAGGAGTGGCTGTCCGGAGCGCGATAGGGCTGCTTCGTCCGCCGGCCGATCGCCGGCGGCAGCAGATCTTTCGTCGCTTCGCGCAGGATATGCTTCTCGACGAGCCCTCTGAGTTTCATGTCCGGCGGCAGCTTTGCGGCGAATTCGACGAGGCGGTGGTCGAGGAACGGGAAACGGCCCTCGATCCCATGTGCCATCGCCATGCGGTCGCCCTGGCTCGAGAGAATATATCCGGGCAGCAGGAAGCGACTTTCGAGATACTGGACCTGATGCAGCGGATGCCAGCGGCCGAAGGCGGCGGGGAGCCGACTGACCAATTCTTCCGCCGCATCATAACCCTTGAGTTCGGCGCGCAGGTCCGAGGAGAAGAACATCTTGGTTGCCGCCGTGCCTTTGAGGCGTGGTCGATGCGAAAAGAGCGGGTCGTCGAGGGCAACGTCGCCGGCGCCGAAAAAGGCGGCGAGATATTCGGCCGACTGCTGCTGCAAACCGGGCAGATAGGGGTAGAGCTTGCGGAAGAGGTGCGGCCTGAGGCGCGAGCCGGGCTGCCGGCCGCAGAAGCGGCGAACGCGCGCTTCCTTGAAGATGTCATAACCGGCGAACACCTCGTCGGCGCCCTCGCCCGTCAGCACAACTTTCAGACCCGCTTCCCGCACCAGGCCGGACAATTTGTAGAGCGGTGCGGGCGCCGTGCGGATGATCGGCTTCTCCGTAAAGCGGATGACATCGGGAAAGTCCCTGGCGATGTCGCCGGCGCGGCATGCGACAGCCCTGTGCTCGGTTCCGAGTGCCGCTGCCATCTCCTCCTGGAATGCGCTTTCGTCATGCTCCGCGCTGTCGAAGGTGACGGAGAAGGTGCGCAAGCCTTGGGACGTCATCCCAGCCGCCAACGCCGAGATTATGGACGAATCGAGGCCGCCGGAAAGATAGGCGCCGACGGGCACATCGGCCCGCATGCGGATCCGCGTCGCGTCCGTCAGGAGCGCGCGCAGTTCGTCCGCAGCGCGGCTTTCCTCCGCGTAGGCAGAGCGCTCGTCGCGGTCCGGATAATCGAGCTGCCAATAGGGCCGTGTCGTGATGCCGTTCTGATCGGCGATCATCAGATGCCCGGGCTCGAGCTCGTGGATGTTACGGAAGGGTGTGCGCGGCGCGATCGGCGCCCACAGGGTGAATATCTGGTCGAGCGCGATCGGGTCGATCTCCGCGGAGACCCCCGGAACTTCGAGGAGCGCCTTGACCTCGGATGCGAAATAGAGCGTGCCGCCTTTCAACGTGTGGAACAGTGGACGCACACCCATGCGGTCGCGCGCGAGCACCATCCGGCGTAGGCGTGCGTCCCAGATCGCAAAGGCGAAGTCGCCGTTGAGGACGGAAAGACAATCCGCGCCCATCTCTTCGTAAAGATGGAGGATCACCTCCGTATCGCTGGAGGTGCGGAAACGGCGGCCCCTGGCGCGCAGGTCATCGCGCAACTCCACATAGTTGAAGATTTCGCCATTGAAGGCGATCGTCAGCTCGCCGCTCGGATCGGACATCGGCTGCTGGCCGTCCCCAAGCCCCACAATCGACAGCCGAACATGACCGAGGCCCGCACCCGGCACGGTGAAGATCCCACGCTCATCCGGCCCGCGGTGGCCGATCGCGGCCGTCATCCTCTCGAGAAGGGGCTTACCGTCCCGTATTGAACCAAGATACCCGCCGAATCCGCACATGCCTATTCGCTCTCACGCCCGCAATGACACCCTAAATATAGACTGAATACCGGCAAGAATAGTTAATCAGCGGGGCTTTTTTCAATAATGGTAAATTGTCTTCTTGGCCTCAATAATAATCACCGCATCCCTTCCCGCATAATATTCACATTTACTTTGATACGTTTTTATGCTTATTTTACTAAAATGGGATGCATCAACAAATCATCCAATCTTAACGGATGGATAACGGGACCGCGCGCCGCCCAGGTTCTTTCACATTGCAGGCCTCAAGGCGTGGAACCGCGCAGTTTCCATTTTGTTAAGAAAAAGCGTCCAATCTTAACGTTTGAGCTGCACATCTCGGAGCACATGATGAGCTACGATTGGACCGGCGAGCGGACACGTCGGATGAAGATGATGAGATATGCGATCGCCATTGCCCTCGCCCTTGGGCTTATCGCCGGCGCGGCATCCTGGACGTTGCAGACCATCTAGGCCTGTTGAGATCCATTTCGAGTTTATGACGGCTGATGCGAGATGGATATTCGCGTTGACGCTCGGGTCGGCTTTGTCGGCACGCATGGCGATACGCTTGAATTCCTTGAGTACCGACCGCGCGCCACTTCAGCCCAAGGACTTGGTCTGGCTGGATTCCTGTGACAAGCACAGGAATGAGGGACCGGGGATGTGCGACTGCTACAGCTTTCACTTGCGAATATGCGGGGGATGATCAACCTGTGACGCAATGAAACCCGCCGAGAGACCGCACCCTCTCCGACCTCATCCCTTATGTGGACGGCTCCCCCTTGCAAGTGTTTTTTGCAGATTTTTTGATCGGATCGCTTGCTTCCATATGTTCGGCCTTTCGGTGTGGCCGCACAGGGCC